>CAYYWP010000078.1:0-19387 GCA_964475125.1 uncultured Binatia bacterium (SeqCode)
GCGCTTGACCGAGACCAGCCGAATCGCGCCGGCCATGTTGGCGCGCATGATGCGCAGGATACCGGCGGCGGCCCCGGCGCGATCATAGCCGAGGGGCCGCGCCACCGCGTCGATCGCGCGCTCGGCGAGATCAGCGCGCAGGGTGACGCGTCCAGCGAGCTTGGTATCGGGGCTCAGCCGGCCGAGGATGAGGTTCGCGTCGGTGACGGTCGGGTCCGCGCCCCCGTGCCCGTAGCAGGCCGGCCCGGGCCGCGCCCCGGCGCTCTCCGGCCCGACCTTGAGCACGCCCCCGGCATCGACGCGCGCAATCGAGCCGCCGCCGGCGCCGATCGCCACGACGTCGACCGAGGGAAAGTTGATGACGATGTTGAACTCGATGTTCCACTCGGCGCGGATCATCGGCTGCCCGGCTCGCGACAGCGACACGTCGGCGCTGGTGCCGCCGACATCGAGGCTGATCACGTTCGGCCGCCCCGCGGCCTTGCCGATCTCCGCCCCGGCCACGACCCCCGCCGCCGGTCCCGATTGGCAGATGCGCGCCGGAATGCGGCGCGCCGCCTCGATCGACATGACGCCGCCACCCGAGTGGGTAATCAGCACGGCACCGGCGTAGCCGATGGCTTCGAGCTTGGTGAGCAGCGCCGACAGGTAGCGTTCCAGCACCGGGCCGAGATAGGCGTTCACCACCGTCGTCGAGGTGCGCTCGAACTCGCGGATCTCGGGCAGGATCTCGGACGACACGCAGATGTAGCACGGCGCCAACTCCTGGCGCAGGATGTCGCGCGCCCGCTGCTCGTGTGCGCCGTTGATGTAGCTGTGCAGAAAGGAGATCGCCACGGCCTCGGTGCCGCGCTGGCGCAAGGTCGCCGCCAGGTCGCGCAGTCCGGACTCGTCGAGCGGCTCGACGACCTCGCCTTCGTAGCTCAGCCGCTCGCCGATCGTCATCGTATCGTAGCGGCCGACCAAGGCCGGGGCCGGGTCCCAGTCGGAGTCGTACAGCGTCGGGCGCGCCGCGCGCGCCGCGTGCAGGACGTCGCGGAAGCCGGCGGTGGTCACCAGCGCGGTCTTCGCGCCGGTGCGCATGATGATCGTGTTGGTGGCGATGGTGGTGCCGATCTTGATCAGCCGGATCTGATTCGCCGGATGGCTCAGCGCCGCGATCCCGTCCACCATGCCATCGATGAAATCCGGTGGCGTCGACGGTGTCTTCGCCGTGCTGACCTCGCCGCTGGTCGCGTCGTAGCAGATCACGTCGGTAAACGTGCCGCCGACGTCGATCGCCAGAATGAAGCGCGACATCTGCTGTCTCTCCCCTCTCCTTGCGTTGACGAATCGGCGCGCGCCTGTGCTTGCATCCGCCCAAGACGGCTCACGCCTCGCGCCGGCGGATAATCTGTTCGAGCACCTGCGGCGGGCCGAAGGGCACGGCGTTGAAGCGCGCCCCAAAAGGTCGCAGGGCATCCTCGACGGCAGCGGCAAAGGCCGCGCTCACCGGCACCACCCCCCCTTCTCCGACCCCCTTGACGCCGAGCGGATTGAGCGTCGAAGGGCACTCCAGGTGGTGTACCTCGATCGGCGGAACCTCCATCGCGGTGGGCAGCAGGTAGTCGGCGAAGGTGGTGGTGAGCAGCTGGCCCTCCTGGTCGAAAACCAGTTTCTCGTAAAAGGCGCCGCCGATCCCCTGCGCCGTGCCGCCGATGATTTGGCCCTCGACCACGTCCGGATTGATCATCACGCCGCAGTCGTGGACGACGACGTACTTTTCGATCCGCACGTCGCCGGTTTCGATGTCCACGCACACGATCAGTCCGTGCACCCCGCTCGCCCAGGTACCGCCGACCGGTCGATGGTAGACCGTGGCGCGGAGCCCGGGCGCGCTGCCGGGCTCGAGCGTGATGATCGGGTTCGCCTTGGCAGCCAAGGCCGCGAGCGAGACTTCACGCCCCGGCACGCCGGTGATGCGCACCATCCCATCGCTGATGTCGAGGTCGGCAGGCGCCGCCTCCAGCTCGTCCGCGGCGAGCGCCAGGGCGTGCTCGCGCACGCTGCGCGCGGCGCCGAACGCCGCCGTGCCGCCGACGACGGCCGCACGGCTGGCGAAGGTGCCGACTCCCCAACCGAAGCGGTCGGTCCGCCCACTCTCGACGATGACTTTGGACAGATCGACGCCCAACTCCTGGGCGACGATCTGGGCGAGCGTCGTGTGATGGCTCTGGCCCTGCGCCGGGTAGCCGGTGGCGACGTAGACGTGGCCGGTCGGCTCCACCCGCACCTCGACGCCTTCGTACGGCGGGATGCCGGTGCCCTCGATATAGAACGCCACGCCGACGCCGCGGTACACGCCGGCGCGTCGCTCGGCAGCCTGTGCGGCGCGCACGCCGTCGTAATCGAGCGCACCGAGCAGGCGTTCCAGCGCCGCCGGGTAGTTGCAGTCCTGATGAATGAGCGGCGTGTTGTACTGGAACACCATCCCGGCGTCCCACGGGCAGTCCTCGGGGCGCACCAGGTTGCGCCGGCGGAGCTCGACCGGATCGAGCCCGAGGGCCTCGGCGGCGCGGTTCAGCATGGTCTCGAGGACGAAGTTGCCGTGCGGCTGTCCGGCGCCGCGGTACGGGCTGACCACCGGCGTGTTGGTGTACACCGCGATGTACTCGCTGCGCGCCGCCAGGATCGCGTACGTCCCGGTCAACATGGCCTGACAGCACTCGGCGTTGATCGGTCCGTACGGACAGTACGCCCCGGTATCGTAGAGGAACACGTCCTTGAGGCCGAGCACGCGGCCGTCGGCCGCCACCGCCAGCTCGACGCGATGCACCATGAGGCGCTCGTGGTTCGAGCCGAGGAAGTGCTCGCGCCGGTCCTCGATCCATTTCACCGGCCGCTTGAGCCGCCGGGCAGCGAAGGGAACGAGCAGCTCCTCCGGATAGAGCAACATGATCTTGACGCCGAAGCCGCCGCCGACGTTGGGCGCGATGACGGTGACGTTCGCCTCCGCCATGCCGAGCTTGGCGGCGATCACGCCGCGCACGCTGACCGGCGCCTGCGTGGCATCCCAGACCGTCAGGCTGTCGCTGTGGCGGTCGTACGATGCCACCACGCCGCGCGTCTCCATCGGCTGCGCGCAGCCGCGTTCGGGGCGCAATTCCTCCTTGAGGACGAGTGCCGCGGCGGCGAACGCGGCCTCGACGTCGCCGGTCTCATTGACCGTTCGGCAGGCGATGTTCGAGTCCGTATCGGCGTGGACCAGCGGCGCGCCGGGCTCGGCGGCGCGCACCAGATCGATGGCCGGTGTCTCGGCTGCATACTCGACGTCGATCCGCTCCAGCGCGTCTTCGCAGGCGTAGCGCGAGTCGGCCACCACCAGGGCGACGGCCTCGCCGACAAAACGCACCTGGCCCGGGGCCAGCGCTCGGTGGGTGCGCGGATGGATGAACCCGCGGTCGGCATTCAGCAGCGGCATGGGATCGTTGGCGCTGCCGAGGTCGGCGTGGGTGTACACCGCCACCACGCCCGGCAGGGCGAGCGCCTGGCGCGCGTCGATCGAGACGATACGCGCCTTGGCGTACGGGCTGCGCAACACGGCCGCGTGCAGCATGCCAGGCAGGTCGACGTCGTCGACGAAGCATGCCTGCCCGGTGAGCAGGGCGCGATCCTCGCGCCGCTTGACCCGCTCACCAACCAGCCGGGTCGACATCGCTCAGCCTCCCCCCGCGCGCATGGCCGCCGCCGCCTCGCGCACCGCCGCGACGATCTGCTGGTAACCGGTGCAGCGACAGAGGTTGCCCGCCAGCGCGGCGCGGATCTCGTCGTCGCTCGGTGTCGGATGGGTAGCGAGAAACGCCTTCATGCTCATCAGGATACCGGGCGTACAGTAGCCGCACTGCAGTCCGTGCCGCTGCCAGAACGCCTCCTGCAGCGGATGCAGGGTGCCATCGCTGGCGAGCGATTCGACGGTCTCGATCGCCGCCCCATCCAGCTGCACCGCCAGCAGGAGACAGGAGCGCACGGGCCGGCCGTCGAGGAGGATCGTACACGCGCCACACACCCCGTGCTCGCAGCCGACGTGCGTGCCGGTCAAGCCGGCCTCGGCGCGGATGAAATCCGACAGCAGCAGACGGGGCTCAACGGTGCGCTCATAGGCCGTTCCGTTGATCGTGACGCGTATGGCGTAGCGCTCGGTTACCACCGCCGTTACCTCCGCATCTCGGCGATCGCCTGCCGGCAGGCGCGCGCCGCCATGACCCCCAGCACTCGGCGCCGGTACCAGGCCGGCGCGTGCAGATCACCGCTCGGATCGACGGCCGTACTCACGGCGCCCGACACCGCCGCGGCCGCGGTCGGGCTGAAGTCGGCGGCGAGCAACACCTGCTCCGCCGCGGCGACCCGCACCGGGCCGCTGCCCGTACCGGTCACCACCACGCGCGCGTGCGCCGCGGCCTCGGAGACGATCACCGCCGCGGCCGCCAGGGCGAAATCCCCGTGCCGGCGCGAGAACTCGGCAAAGCCGCTGCCCGAGCCGCGCGGCGGGCGCGGCAGATGCACCGCGACGAGGAGCTCGCCGGGCTGCAGAGCAGTCGCCATGGCGGTAACGAAAAACGCGCTCGCCGGCATGCGCCGCACCACCTCGCGCCGACGGATCTCGACGGAGGCATCGAGGGCCAGCAGCACGGCGGGTAACTCGGCCGCCGGGTCATTGTGCGCCAGGCTCCCGCCGATGGTGCCGCGATTGCGCGTCTGCACGTGCCCGACGTGCGCCAGGGCGCGTGTCAGCAGGGGCCAGTGGCGGGCCAACTCGGGGTGCTGTTCCGCCTCGGCCTGGCGGGTCATGGCGCCGATGGTCGCGCCATCTGGCGTGGCGGCGATGCCGCTCAACGCCGCGATGCCATTGAGGTCGACGAGCATCGACGGATGCAGCAAGCGGAAGTTCAGCAGCGGGATCAAACTCTGTCCGCCGGCCAGCAGGTGCGCTTCTGGATTGGCCGCGAGCAACTCGAGCGCCTCATCCACGCTCGTAGGGCGGCGATATGCAAAAGGCGGCGGTTTCACACCCTCTCCGGCGCGGCAGAGGCCGCATAACAGCATTGGCCTCAAATTCCAACGCCGGCGGGATGGTTTCCGGCGCGCGCCGCGATGGGGAGCCGCCCACCCCCTGCGCTCGGTGGCTGGATTCCCCAGGGGCTAAGAGGGGTGGGCCAACGGGGCAGGTTGCGGCACCGCGTCGCTGTCCCCTATCATCCCGCTCCGCGAGCGGTTCACCTCCCTATGTCGGTCTGCGCCCACACCTACGAACGCCTGCTGGCCCGGGTCGAAAAACCCGGCCGCTACCTCGGCAACGAGCTCGGCGCCGTACGCAAAGACCCGGCCGCCGTCGAGCTGCGCATCGCCCTCGCCTTTCCGGAAGTCTACGAGATCGCCCAGTCGCATCCAGGTCTGCAGCTGCTGTACGACTTGCTCAACCGGCGTCCTGACGTCTACGCCGAGCGCGTCTACGCGCCCTGGTTCGACCTCGAGGCCGTGCTGCGCGCCGCCGGCCACCCGCTGGTATCCCTCGAGACCTACACGCCGCTCAGCGACTTCGACGTCGTCGGCTTCAGCCTGCAGTACGAGCTCACCTACACCAACCTGCTCGCCATGCTCGACCTCGGCGGCATTCCGCTGCGCGCCGTCGAGCGCGGGGCTGGCGATCCGCTGGTGATCGCTGGCGGCCCATGCGCCTTCAACCCCGAGCCGCTTGCCGAGTTCCTCGACGCCGTCTTGCTGGGCGACGGCGAAGAGGCGGTGTACGACATCTGCGACGTCGTTCGCGCCTGGGACGGGCATGAGCGCGAGACCCTGCTACGCGCCCTGGCCGCCCTGCCCGGCGTGTACGTGCCGGGGTTCTACGCGCCGCGAACGGCGGCCGACGGCCGCCTGCTGGCGGTCGAGCCGAGGCGCCCGGACGTGCCCGCCGTGGTCGAAAAACGGATTCTGCGCGACCTCGACTCGGTTCCTCTTGCCGAGACCCACGTGGTGCCGAACATCCGGGTCGTCCACGGCCGCCCCAGCCTCGAGGTCATGCGCGGTTGCGTCAAAGGCTGTCGCTTTTGCCAGGCCGGCTACATCTATCGCCCCTTGCGTGAACGCGATCCGCGCCGCGTCTTGGCCCAGGCCGAGCGCGCGGTGGCCGCCACCGGGACCGACGAGCTGTCGCTGCTGAGCCTCAGCACCGGCGACTACAGTTGCGTCAACCCCGTGCTGACCGAGTTGATGAACACGTTCTCCGGCCAGCGCGTTGCCGTGTCGCTGCCGTCGACGCGGGTCGATGCCCTTGCCCCGTCGCTGCTCGAGCAGATCCGCCGCGTTCGCAAGACGGGATTCACGCTCGCCCCCGAGGCCGGCTCGCAGCGCATGCGCGACATCATTCAGAAGGAATATGACGAAGCGGAGCTGATCGAGGCGGCGCGGCAGATCTTCGGCCTCGGCTGGCGGACGCTCAAGCTCTACTTCATGCTCGGCCTGCCGGGCGAGGAAGCGCCCGATCTGGTCGCCATCGCCGAGCTGGCTGCCAAGGTGCGCGCCGCAGGCGGCCGGAGCTGCGAGGTGACGGCGAGCGTCTCGACCTTCGTGCCGAAACCGCACACGCCCTTTCAGTGGGCGGCGCAGATCGACGTCGCCGAGACCGAGGCGCGCCAGTCGCTGTTGCGACGCGAGCTCGGCAAGCGCGGCATCCGTTTCAAATGGCACGACTCGCGCACCTCCTACCTCGAGGGGATCTTCTCGCGCGGCGACCGCAGGCTCTCGGCGCTCCTGCTCGCCGCCTACCGGCGCGGGTGCCGGTTCGACGGCTGGACGGAACACTGCCGCTTCGAGCAGTGGGAGGCGGCGTGCGCCGAAACCGGAGTCGACGCGCAGCACTACTTGCGCCGCCGCTACCTCAACGAGGCCCTGCCCTGGGATCACTTGAGCTCCGGTGTGAACAAAGCCTTTCTGCAGCGCGAGCTCGCGCACGCCGTCGAGGGGCGGTTGACGCCCGATTGCAGCATCGAGCGCTGCACCTACTGCGGCGCCTGCGATTTCACTCAGGTGCGCAACGTCACGTATCACCTCGAGGGCGCCAAGGGCAGCGAACACCGCGGCGAACGGATCGACAACTGGGCCCAGGTGACGGTCGACGACGCGAGCGCACCAGGGGCCTGGGAACCGCGCGGCTGGCACAAGCTGCGGGCCCGCACGCGGCCGGGCCCGCCGCACCAGCAGCCGGCGCGCACGCACAAGGGCACGGGGCCGCCCGCGTCACCCGACGCGACGCCGGCCGATGCCCCCTGCGGGACCATCGGCCCAGGGCTCGGCAACGCCGAGGAATGGCTGAGCGCCGGCGCCGAGCGGCTGGCGCCGGCGATCGCCGGCGCGACCGCGGTCATGCGCGTTCGCCTCACCTACGCCAAGACCGGGCGCGCCCGCTTTATCAGCCACCTCGAGCTCATCGAGGTGTTCGACCGCGCCTGTCGCCGCGCCCAGTTGCCGCTGGCCTTCTCGCAGGGACATCGCCCGGCGCCGAAGCTGCGCTTCAGTCCCGGCCTGCCGGTCGGGGCGGAGAGCGAGTGCGAGATCGTCGACATCGACCTCACCGCGGCACTGCCGGTCGAAGAGGTCGGGCGGCGCTTCGGCGCGCATCTCCCGGAGGGCTTGCGCATCCTCGCCGCCGCCTCCATTGGCGTGCGTGCCCCCAGCCCGGAGCATGACTTGCGCGGTTTCCGCTATCGCCTCGACATCGGCGACCTGCTCGACGGTGACGGCGGCGCCTGGATCGACGCCCGCTTGGCTGACTTTCTCACCCGCGACTCCTTTCCACTGCAGAAGCACACCGGCAACGGCACCAAGACCGTCGACGTGCGGCGACTCGTGCGCCGCCTGGAACGGGTCGAGGCGGACTGCGTCGAGATCGACGTCAGCTTCAGCCCTGCGGGTTCGGTGAAGCCGACCGACCTGCTCGGTGCCGTGCTCGGGCTGGAGACCGCGCGGGCCCGCGCCCTGCCCTTGCGGAAGACCCAGGCCTTCTACGCCGCGGCGGTCGACGCCGAGGGCGCTGTCGCGGCAGCGCCGCCATCCGCGTAGGCTCACCGTGCCGCGCCAGATCATCATCAACTCCACGCCGCAGGAGGCGCGCGTCGCCATGATGGAGAACGCGCGCCTGCTGGAGATCCACATCGAGCGGGCGCGCGAGCGCAGTCTCGCCGGGAGCATCTGCAAAGGCCGCGTTTCGCGGGTCCTCCCCGGCATGCAGGCCGCCTTCGTCGACATCGGCCTCGACAAGGCCGCGTTCCTTCCCGGCGCCGACTTTTTTCCCCTCAGCGCCGACGAATACGCGCTGCGCGAGGCAGCCGACGAAGCACCGCCGGACAGCGCCGGCGACTCGGTCTCCCCCGCGGCGCGTCCCGAGCAACCGCCGATCGAAGAACGCCTGCAGAAGGGTCACGAGATCATTCTGCAGATCAGCAAGGAGCCGATCGGCAGCAAGGGCGCGCGCGTCACCTCCAACATCTCCCTGCCGGGTCGCTACCTCGTCTACCTGCCGCACAGCCGACAGGTGGGCATCTCGCGCCGCATCGTCAGCGAGGAAGAGCGCGGGCGGCTCCGCCAGGCGGTCGAATCGGTCGCCACCGACGGCGGCGGAATCATCATCCGCACGGCCTGCGAAGGCGTGTCGAAACGCGAGATTCAGAGCGACCTGCGCCTGCTGCGCCGGCAGTGGCAAAGCTTATCCCGCAAGGCCGAGAGCACGGCGGCGCCGGCGATCCTCCATCACGAGCTCGACGTCATCCTGCGCACCATGCGCGATCTCCTGGCCCACGACGTCACCCGCGTCGTGGTCGATAGCCGGCGCGATTACCAGCGCATTCTCGAATTCATCGATGAGGTCATGCCGCGCTGGCGGCCGCGCGTCGAGCTGTACGAGTTGAGCGAACCGATCTTCGAGCGCTACGGCATCGAGGCGCAGATCAACAAGGCCCTCGAACGCAAGGTGTGGCTGAAATCCGGCGGCTACATCGTCATCGACCATACCGAGGCGCTGACCGCCATCGACGTCAACACCGGCCGTTTCGTCGGCAAGACGGATGCGCGCGAGACCGCCCTGCGCACCAATCTCGAGGCGGCGCGCCTGATCGTCGATCAGTTACGCCTGCGCAACATCGGTGGCTTGATTGTCATCGATTTCATCGACATGGCGCACGGCGACGACCGCAAGGCCGTGCTGGGCGCCTTGGCCGAAGCGCTGAGAAGCGACAAGGCGCGCGCCACCATTCTCGGCCTGTCCGAGCTCGGACTGGTAGAGATGACCCGCCAGCGCACGCGCGAGAGCCTCACCCAACGCTTGTGCGAGCCCTGCCCGACCTGCGCCGAACGCGGCTACGTCAAAGGTGTCGCGACCACGGGGTACGAGGTCCTGCGCCGCATCCGCCGCGAGGCGGCCCTGAATGCCCCCGTGCACCGCATCGAAGTCGTCGTCCACCCAACCGTGGCGGCCTTTCTGGCCCAATTCGAGCCCACGGGCGTGCGCGAGCTGGAGCGCGAGCTGGGCGCCCGCATCAGCCTGCGGCAATCCGCCTCTGGCGCACCGGCCGACTACAGCGTCGTGGCCAGCGTCGCCCCCGCCAAGAGCGGCGGGCCGCCGCCGCCCGCTTCGACCGCGGCCGCGCCGCGATCCGAGCCGGAGCCGGCCGCCGCGTCCAAAAGCTGAGCGAGTTTGGTGCCTTGAAGGCAGGGCGGACGACCGGTATAGCAATCGAGGGGAGCGGTCCTAATGCCGCCCCGACCCGAAGGGTGTGGGCGTAGCGGGGTTGAGGGAAACGAGAACGGAGATCAGCATGGAACCAGCGATGGCGGCAGGAGCGGGCGCGAGCGGCGCCAAGCGCATCGAGGAACGCGACGAGGTGGTGATCCGCTTCGCCGGCGCCTCGGGCGACGGCATGCAGCTGGCGGGGCAGCACTTCACCAACGAGACGGCGTTGGCCGGCAACGACCTGAGCACCCTGCCGGACTTCCCGGCCGAGATCCGCGCCCCGGCCGGAACGCTGGCCGGCGTCAGCGGCTTCCAGCTTCATTTCTCCAGCCGCGACGTGTTCACCCCTGGAGATGCCCCCGACGTGCTGGTGGCGATGAATCCGGCGGCGTTGAAGGTCAACATCGGCGACCTGCAGACGAACGGCATTCTCATCGTCGACAAGGAACAGTTCAACGAGCAGAACCTGAAGAAGGCCGAATACGCCTCCAACCCGCTCGCCGACCACTCGCTGACCCGCTTCCAGGTATTCGAGGTCGACATCACCAAGTTGACCATCAACGCGCTCAAGGATCTCGGCCTGCCGACGCGCACCATGATGCGCTCGCGCAACTTCCTGGCCCTCGGCTTGACCTCGTGGCTGTTTCAGCGCCCGATCGAGCCGACCGTCAAGTGGATCGAGCAGAAGTTCAAGAAGACGCCGACGCTGGCCGATGCCAATATTCGCGTTCTCAAGGCCGGCTGGCACTTCGGCGAGACGGCGGAGATGTTCCGCACCGCCTACAGGGTCGCGCCGGCGACCATCGCACCCGGACGCTATCGCAACATCACCGGCAATCAGGCTGCCGCCCTCGGCTTTGTCGCCGCGGCGCAGCGCGCCAAGCGGCCGCTGTTCCTCGGCAGCTATCCGATCACGCCGGCAAGCGACATTTTGCACGAGCTGTCGACCTACAAGCACTTCAACGTCTACACCTTCCAGGCCGAGGACGAGATCGCCGGCATCGGCTCGGCGCTGGGCGCGGCGTTCGGCGGTGCCGTATCGCTCACCACCACCAGCGGGCCCGGCGTCTGCCTGAAGTCGGAAGCCATCAATCTGGCCGTCAGCACTGAGCTGCCAGTCGTGATCGCCGACATCCAGCGCGGCGGGCCCAGCACGGGCCTGCCGACCAAGACCGAGCAGGCCGATCTCATGTTGGCCATGTACGGCCGCAACAGCGACTCGCCGATCCCCATCCTCGCCCCGGCCACACCGGCCGAATGCTTTCGGATGGCCTTCGAGGCCGTGCGCATCGCGCTAACCTACATGACGCCGGTCTTCTTCCTCTCCGACGGCTATCTGGCCAACGGCGCCGAGCCGTGGCCGATCCCGCGCGCCGCCGAGATGCCGGAGATCCCGGTCGAGTTCCGCACCGACCCGACGGGCTATTACCCATACCTGCGCGATCCACAGACGCTGTCACGACCGTGGGCGATCCCCGGTACGCCCGGCCTCGAACACCGCATCGGCGGGCTCGAAAAGGAATACCTGACCGGCAACGTCAGCTACGCGCCCGCCAACCACGAACAAATGGTACGGGTGCGGGCGCGCAAGATCGCCGGCATCGTGCGCGAGATTCCGCCCACCGAGGTCCACGGCGCCGACAGCGGCGAGCTGCTAATCATCGGTTGGGGCAGCACCTACGGCGCCATCCAGGCGGCCAGCCGGGTGCTTCTGGAACAAGGACACTCCGTTGGCCACGTCCATCTGCGCTTCCTCAACCCGCTCCCAAGCGATCTCGGCAGCATCCTGCAGCGCTTCGGCAGGGTGCTCGTTCCGGAGCTGAACATGGGTCAGCTCGTCCGCCTGCTGCGCGCCGAGTACCTGGTGGACGCGGTCGGCCTCAACAAGATCCAGGGACAGCCATTCAAGGTCAGTGAGATCGTCGGCAAGGCGAAGAAGATGCTGGAGGCGACTCGATGAATACCCCCGTCGCGACCCCTACTCTGTCGCGCAAGGACTTCGTCACCGACCAGGACGTGCGCTGGTGTCCTGGCTGCGGCGACTATTCGATCCTCGCGCAAGTGCAGAAGGTGATGCCGGAGCTCGGCATCCCGCGCGAGAACATCGTCTTCATCTCGGGGATCGGCTGCTCGAGCCGTTTCCCGTACTACATGAACACCTACGGCTTCCACTCCATTCACGGCCGCGCCCCGGCGATTGCGACCGGCCTCAAGGCGACGCGCCCGGAGCTCTCGGTGTGGGTGGTGACGGGCGACGGGGATGGGCTCAGCATCGGTGGCAATCACCTGCTGCACGTATTGCGCCGCAACGTCGACATCAATCTGCTGCTGTTCAACAACCGCATCTACGGACTCACCAAGGGACAGTACTCACCCACCTCCGAGATGGGCAAGGTGACGAAGTCGACGCCCCTGGGCTCGATCGACTACCCGCTCAATCCGATCTCGGTCGCGCTCGGCGCCGAGGCCACCTTCGTCGCCCGCACGCTGGACGTCGACGCCAAGCACCTGCAGGAGATCATCAAACGCTGCAGTAACCATCGCGGCGGCGCTTTCGTCGAGATCCTGCAGAACTGCAACATCTTCAACGACGGAGCGTGGACGCCGGTGTCGGAAAAGGAGACCAAGGCCGACCACGCCCTGATGCTCGAGCAGGGCAAGCCGTTGGTGTTCGGCAAGAACCGCGACAAGGGTGTTCGCATGAACGGCCACCGGCTCCAGGTGGTGAGCCTGGGCAACGGGGTCAGCGAGAGCGACCTGCTGGTGCACGATGAGCAGGACACCACGCTCGCCTTCCTGCTCAGCAGCATGCAGCCGCCGGATTTTCCCACGCCGATCGGCGTGTTTCGGGCCGTGGCGCGCCCTACCTACGATGAGGCGATCAACGCCCAGATCGCGCAGGCCCGTGCCGCCCAGGGCGAGGGCAACCTCGACAAGCTCTTCGCCCAGGGTGATACGTGGGAAGTGCCGTAGGACCCGGCTGAGCCCCGCGCAACGCTGCGGCTCGCCTCAGCCGAAGAGGTCGAGGCCGATTAGCGCGACGGCGAAGTACGCCGCCACGACGGCGGCGCCCGGATAGTCCTTGGCGAATCGCTGGCCGGTGATCAGGGCCACCAGCGCAACACCGGCCAGCGCCACGCCCAGTGAGGCCAGGTTGATGCCCGGGCGGACGAAACTGCCCAGCAACACGCCGAGCCCACACAGCACTCCCGCCGCGGCCTCGAGCACGGTTAAGCCCCAAAACAGACCGCGTACGGTCGAAGCCGGAAAGGGACTGTTCTTGAAGTGGCTCTCGAGAAAATCCAGGTTCCCCTGCGGATCGGTGATCTTGCCGAGCGCCGACTGCAGGAACACCGCCGCGAAGAACCCAGTGACCAGGAGGCGGCCGAGCAGCTCAGGGGTCATGCGTAGAGCCATCTAGCACACGCGCCGTCGCTGTCGAAGCGCAGACCGCCCTACCCCGCGGCGCACCATTCGTCACCGGCGCGGCTGCGCGACCGCCGACCGCTCGGCGTCATCGGCGAGCACCTCGCGTATCAACTCGACCGTGGCCTCGTCGAGAGCGCGCAGCACCCGCCGGGCACCTCGCATGTCGTGGTCCGCCGTGTAGCCGTGCGGATAGGCGATACACGGGCATCCGGCGGCGACGGCCGCCACGACGCCTTTGAACGCATCCTCAATGACCACGCAGCGGCTCGACGGCATGCCCAGGTGCGCCGCGGCGGTAAGAAAGGCGTCCGCTGCAGGCTTGGCATGCCGATAGGCCTCACGCGTCACGATCGCGGTGAAGGCGTCGCGGAGGCCGAAGTGTCCGAGCACGAACGCCGTGTCGGTCGCATTCGAATTGGTCGCCAGAGCGAGCGCGAAGCTCCCGCCGAGCCGATCGAGCGCCTCCCGCGCGCCCGGCACCAGGGTGATCTCGCGGCGCATGAGCTCGTGATAGACGGGGTCCTTCAGTCGGCGCAGCTCATCGGCCGAGATCGGCAGCCCATAGGTACGCGCCGCGTACTCCGGGCCGCGCCCAGCCGCAATCCACTCGCGACCATACACGGCGGCGTCGACCTGCACGCCGAAGCGCTGCAGCACCTGGTTGTAGGCGCGGTGCTGCAGCCCTTCCGAATCGATGATGACGCCGTCGAGGTCGAAGATGACCGCGCCGGCGGCCGTCCCGTTCACTTCTGCTCGACGAGGCGCACGCTCTCGATCACCACCGGCGTGACCGGCACGTTCTGGTACGGGGGACGTGTCGTGGTCTGCACCTGCTCGATCTTCTCCACCACGTCCATCCCCTTTACCACCTTGCCGAACACGGCATAGCCGTACCCTTTGATGGTGTCGTCGGTGTGATCGAGAAAGGCGTTGTCCTTGGTGTTGATGAAGAACTGCGCCGTGGCGCTATTCGGATCCTGGGTGCGCGCCATGGCGATGGTCCCGTTCACGTTCTTCAAGCCGTTTCCCGCCTCGTTCTTGATCGGCGCCTTGGTCGTCTTCTGGTTCATGTCCTTGTCGAAGCCGCCGCCCTGAATCATGAAATCGGGGATGACGCGATGAAACACCGTCCCGTCGTAGAACTTGTCGTTCACGTAGGCGAGGAAGTTCGCCGTCGTCGCCGGCGCCTTGGCGGCGTCGAGCTCGATCACGATGTCACCTTGCGAGGTTTTCATCAGCACCATCGGGTTTCCTCCCTCCACCGCCGCCACGCCGGTGGCGGCCAGTCCCAGGACCATGACAGCGCCCAGCAGCGCGCCCAGTTCTCTCATCTCGTCGTCCTCCTCCGCATGCACGAATCCCTGCGCTCATATCAACCTGACGCCGGTGCGCAAGCCGCGTCACCAGCCCGGCGGCGTGCCGCGCGGTTTCCGCTGCCAGACGGACCTGCTACGGCGTGGGCGATGACCGATGCAACCCTGGTCGCCGGGCTCGATGCGCTGCGTCCCGGACAGTCGAGGAAATTCGTCCTCGCCCGCGACGGACAGGAGATCGAAGCCTTCGCACTGAACCACAACGGCACGCTCGTCGCCTACGTCAACCGCTGCTGCCACATTCCGATGACCATGGACTGGGTCGACAACCAGTTCCTGAGCGACGACGGCGACCACATTCAGTGTGCCACCCACGGGGCGCTGTACGAGCCGACCAGCGGCCTCTGCGTCGCCGGACCGGCGCTCGGCCGCTGCCTGACCCCCGTACCGCTGGAGCGGCGCGGCGGCCACGTGTACGCCGGCTGGCCCGCCGGCGAATAACGATCAAGGAGGTGCCGAGCCACCGCGGCCCTCCCGCTCCGCCTCGGCGCGTGCCGCGGCAAAGGTTTGCGCCGACACCGGATCGCGGCGGGCGATTCCGCGCCGTAGCAAGCCGGGCATCAGCAGCCGCAGCACGCGCGCCGCGATCAGCAGCGGGCTGCGCCGCGGTACCGTGACCTCGTAGCGGCGTCGTTCGATCGCCTCGAAGATGGCTTCGACCACCAGGCGCGGGGGATGGCGCCGGACGACCAGGCGGTGCGGGTCGTCCGCCTTCTGCCAGATCTCGGTATCGATCGGCCCGGGATTGATCAGCGCGACGTGGATGTTGGAGCCCGCCAGGTCATGCCATAGGCCGGCGGAGAAGGCATTCAGGGCGGCCTTGGAGGCCGCATAGAGCGCCTCTCGCGGCGGCGTCACGAAGGCGGCGAAGGAGGACACGTTGACGATCGTACCGCCGCCTTGGCGCAGCATCGGCGGCATGGCTGCCAGGGTCGTCCAGACGCAGGCCTGAAAGTTCACGCGCCAGACCGCCTCGGCCTCGTCGGCCGTGGTGCGCAAGATGTGCTTGTGCTTGGCCATGCCGGCGTTGTTCACCAGCACGTCCAGTCGGCCATGGCGCTGCACGGTCTGCTCGACGATGCCCTCGGCCACCGCGCGGTCGCCGAGGTCGCCGGCGACATACTCGGAGTGCGGCGACTGGGTGCGACAGGCGTCGATGAGGGCGGCCAGTTGCGGCGCCCGCCGCGCCGTCGCGACCACGGTGGCACCGCGCTCGGCGAACGCCCGGGCACTCAGGTAGCCAATGCCGGAAGAGGCGCCGGTGACGATGACCACCTTGCCGCGATAGTCCATGGTGTCCCCGCTGGTCGCGTATCGCTTATCGCCCATCGGTAGTCCCGACGCGATAGCCGCTCCGGGAACAGGACACCAGCAGGATGCTGAAAACCCGCCGCTCACCCTTCGACAGGCTCAGGGTGAGCGGAAAAGTGCAATGAAATCAGGGCGGGGGTTCACTCTCCTGAGCCTGTCGAAGGATGAGCCCGTCTGGAGCATGGGGAAGGGTTTTCAGCATCCCGCTAGGCGAACCGGTCACCGGCACGCTACAGAACTCCCCATGGACGCGACCTTGCGGGGACTGGTCGAGCTGGTCGGCGGGTCGAATGTCGAGGCGCGCTGCGCCGCCCTGGTGGTCTTGACGGCGCTCGGCAGCTCGGATGATCGCGTCGGCCGCGCCGTGGCCGGGGCCCTGTCCAGCCCCAACGTGCTGGTGCGCGATTTCGCCCTCGGCTACTGCGAACGAGTCCGTTCGCCGCACACCATCCCCGCCGTCCTCGCCCTGCTCGACGCCGAGGATGAGGCGGTACGACGGCGTGCGGTCGCCATCCTGACGCCGTACGGAGCGGCAGCGGTCAGGGCTGCGAAGCCGCTGTTGAACGGCGCGCCGCGACGCCGCCAGCACGCCATCTTCGCCCTTTGCGCGCAGGTGCGCACACGCCCGGCACTCGATGTCTTGTTCAGCTTGATGGCCACCGACGACGTCGATACGAGCCGCGCCGCCAGCGACGCCGCGCTCGCCGTGGTGAGCCACCTGAGCCTATCCGAACGCGGCGACCTCTTGCGGCGCGCCACCGCCCTGGTCGCCGCGGCCAAGGGACACCGCACCCGCCTGGTCGCCGCGGCCAAACTATTCGGCGCCCTGGCCGACCCCAGTGCGCGCGCCTCCCTGTTCGCCATGCTGGACGCACGCGAGCCGCACATCGTGCACACCCACGCCCTGGCCGCCCTCGGTCAGTGCCTGCGCGGCCTGTCGCTGGTACGTCAGGAGATCGAGCGCCTCCTGGCACTGCTGTCCTCCGACGACGAGGTGGGCATCCTGCGCCCGGCGATTCGATTGCTCGAGGACCAGCCGTTCGACCGCACCTATCTCACCCGCCTCAACGAGTTGGTCGACAGCCCGCAGCCGCTGGTCAAGCGCCTCGCGGTGGCCAAGCTCGGCGATGTCGAGTCCGGCGGCGCGGTCAAGACGCTGCTCGGCTATCTGACCGACGACAGCTACGCCCGCCGCGATCAGGCCATCGCAACGCTCAAGTCGATGCCCGCCGCGCGCCTGCCGCTGATGAAGGAGCTGCTCGCCTGCGAGGATGAGCGCAAGGCGTGGACCCTGGCCGATATTCTGCTCTTGCACGATCGCGCCTGGAAACGCGACACCGTGCGCGCCCTGTGGGAGAAGCTGCTCGACGCGGTCGAGGCACGGGAAGACCGCCTCTACACGGCCGTGCTGCACGTCCTGCAGACGCTCGATTCGAACTGGCTGCGCGAACAGATTCGGGCCCGCGCCGAGACCCTGCGCAAGCGCCGGCGCTTCACCGACGGCGCGCGCTGGCTGCTGCTGCTCAAGGACACGCCGGCGTGGGACGACGAGGCGCGCTACGCCTACGCCACCTGCGCCATGCATGCCCACCGGCATCCGCTCGGCGCTCCGGTGCGCGTTCGCGACCCCGCCCTGGAGGTCTTCCGCTCCCTCGCCACGGCGGCCTTTCCGCTCGCCGAACGCTTGCGCAAGGAGCGCGCGCTGGCAGCCGAGGATCTCTACTACATCGCCTTCGCGCTGGCGGAGCAGCGTGGCGAGATGCGCAGCGTCGCCATCGACCTCTTGTCCGATCTGGCGGCCAAGCATGGCCGGACCAAAGTCGGCCGTGCGGCGCGCAACAAGCTGCAGCTGCTGGAACGCTAGGGGTGCCATCGGGCCTCTGCGCATGCTCCGCACCGCTGCTCCCGACGCTATCGACTGCGCCGCGGCCTTGCTGCGCCAGGGCGAGGTCGTCGCCTTCCCGACCGAAACCGTTTACGGCCTGGGAGCGGACGCCACCGCGGCGCGGGCGGTGGCGCGCATCTTCGCCATCAAGGCGCGTCCGGCCTTCGACCCACTCATCGTGCATCTCGACGATGGGTCTCAACTCGATACCGTCGCCACCGCCGTCCCCGAGGCGGCGCGTCGCCTGGCGACCCGGTATTGGCCCGGCCCGCTGACGATCGTGGTGCCGAAACACCCGCGCATCCCGGATATCGTCAGCGCCGGGCTGCCGTCGGTAGCCGTGCGGGTGCCCGACCACCCCGTGGCGCTGGCCCTGATCAGAGCCGCCGGCCGGCCCATCGCCGCGCCGAGCGCCAATCCCTTCGGCTACATCAGCCCCACCACGGCGCAGCATGTGCTCGACCAGCTCGGCGACGCCGTTCCGTTAGTGCTCGACGCCGGTCCGTGCCGCATCGGCCTGGAATCGACGATCGTCTCTTTTCTCGACTCCTCTCCCGCCCTCTTGCGGCCAGGCGCCATCAGCCACGAGGCGCTCGAGCGCGAGCTCGGCCCCGTCCGTATCGGTCAGGATCAGCCGCTACCGACCGCTCCCGGACAACTCGCCCGTCACTACGCCCCCGCCACGTCCGTGGTGGTGATCGCGGACATCGCCACTGTCCCGCCAGCCGAACGCAGCGGCAGCGCGCTGCTGGCTTGCACACCCGTCGCCGATACGGCGGGATTCGACGCCGTCGAGATCCTCTCGGCCGACGCCGATCTCGAGGCCGCCGCCGCCCGTCTGTTCGCCGCCCTGCGGGCCTTGGATGGCGGCGGCTATCGCCGCGTCTTCGCACTGGCGGTGCCCGAGCGAGGCATCGGACGCGCCATTATGGATCGGCTGCGCCGGGCCGCCGCCTTGCACTCGCCCGGGGGGCAGTGCGAGTAGACACCATGCCTTCTAAACCGACGCTGCCCCGCCCGGCCATTCGGCGGGCGCCCCTGGCGCTGGCCGTACTCTGCGCGCTGCCGTATCTCGGCGGCTGTGTCAGCGCCGTCCCCTCGCGCATCTACGTCATGCCGCCGGCCGGCGCGCCGGCGCTCGACAACGCGGCGATCAACAAGGCCCTCGCCGTGATCGACCGCGTCGCTCAGCAGCAGGGCTTTCAAAAGATCACGACGCCTGCGGCGCTGAAGAAGATCGCTGATCACTACGCCACCATGGTCGAGCTCGCGCGCTATACGAAAACCGACCAGCAGGTCGAGGCCGTTGTCATCGTCGGCCTGGAAAAACGCGGCGGCGCGCTGCAGATCAACCTGCGCGACCTGCGCGGCGGCCTCAACCCGAGCGCCCTGCGCACCCTCAGCGACCAGCTGAAGGCCGCACTCCCGGCTGCCGTACCCGAGGGAAAGGTCGAGGTGCGGTACTGACCGCAGTCGATCAGCACCGTCAGCCCTGATCCGAAAATTCCTTGAAACCACGAAGGCCACGAAGAGGACGGATGGCAAGGGTCTCTCGGCCGTGCGAGGAAAGGAGAGAAGCTCCCAAGCTGTGGGGTTGAGACTGATCAAGCGCCACGGCCCTGCGCCGTG
>CAYYWP010000079.1:0-19260 GCA_964475125.1 uncultured Binatia bacterium (SeqCode)
GACGCGCGCCACCAGCTCGCGCGGGCTGAACGGCTTGGTGACGTAGTCGTCGGCCCCGAGCTCCAAGCCGAGGATGCGGTCGAGCTCCTCGTCGCGGCTGGACAGAAAGAGAATCGGCACCTGGCCGCGTTCGCGCAGGGCGCGGCAGACGTCGATGCCGTCGCGTTCCGGCATGACGATGTCGAGCACGACGGCATCGACCGGCTCTTCGGCGAAGCGCTGCAGCGCCGCCTGACCATCGGCGGCCTCGACGACCCGATGCCCGGCGCGCTCCAAGGCGAAGCGGACGACGTCGCGGATGTGCCCGTCGTCGTCCGCCACCAGGATCACCGCCATGTCGCCGACGCCCCGTGCGCACCGATGACCCGTCTGCCGCCACCCGTCAAGCCGGCGCGCTCGGCGCCGCCTCGCTCGCCTCGCCCGGGGCGGGGGCGTTGCGCAGGGCGTACCAGTCGACCTGCCGGGTCAGCCGCATGGTCACCGCCAGCGCGATGAACACCCCGAGCGAGCCGAACAGGAGGGCGTAGTCTTCGTTGGTGAGCAACACGTACAGGTAGGTGTAGAGGGCGCCGACCGTGACCGCCGCCGCCGCGGCACGCCGCCATCCCTCCAGGATTGCGGCGGTATAGGCGCCGATCAGGCCGACCACGGCGACGCTGGCGAGCAGATAGGCGGCGGCGAAGCCGAGGTGCTCGGAGAGCGACAGCTCGAGCAAGTAGAAGGTGCACAAGGCCCCGCCGATCAGCAGGTACTGGATCGGATGCACGCGCACGCGCGCCAGCACCTCGATGAGCCAGATCAGGCCGAAGGTCATCAGGACGAACAGCCGCGCGTACTTGACGCTGCGTTCCGCCATGCGATGGGCATCGACCGGGGTGACGAAGTCGACCCCGAACACGGCGGCCTCGAGCTTGGGGGTCATGTCGCCCGATTCGGACGTCCAGGCCGGCTGCTGGTTGCGGGCCAGCGCGGGAATCTTCCAGGTGGCGCGAAAGCCGTCGGCGCCGACGCTGCGCTGCACCGGCAGCCAACCGCGTTGAAAGCTCGGGCTCGGCCAGTTCGAATCGACGCTGACGCTGGTCTCCTGCCCGGCGGGGGTGAAATACAGGCCCCCGCTGCCGTTGACGGTCAGCGCGAAACTGAAGCGCGGGTGGGCGGCGAGAAACGGGCGCGGGACCGGTGCGTGGATGCCCCCCGCGACCGGAAAGGCGTCGGCGCCCGGCTGGAACTCCGCGGCCTCGCCGTTCCACGTCAGACTCGCGCCGCGTTGGATGGCGCGGGCGTCGGCGACCCCGATCGCCAGAACGCTGCGGTGCCACTCCACCAGCGCCGGATCGATGCGCAACTCGGCGAGGTCGGGCGCCTCGAACCCACCGCTCACCTCCAGCGCGACGCGATAGACCGGCACGGTGAAGATGCCGCGCCAGCGCTCTTCGCTGTCGACCCGCGCCTGCAGGCGCAGCTCGCGCGGCAGCACGGTCAGGGTGTGGCGCTCGCTCCTCGGCACCGGGCGCCCCTTCACATCGCGCTCCGTCCAGCGGTGCTCGTAGGGCACGAGCAGGGCCGGCCCGACGAAGGTCTGCGCCTTGCCCCACAAGCTTGACACCTCTGCCACCGCGTCGTTACGGCGCTGCATGCGCTCGCCGATCAGGTCGCTGATCCAGCCGATCGGGATGAGCGAGAACAACATCAGCACCCACAGCACGACCAGGCGCAGCAGCGGTGAGCGGCGCAGGTGGAGGGTGAGACTGTCGAGAGCGGATCGATCGTTGGCCATGAAGCTTCCTCCTTTTCCCGAGCCTCGCACGCCGCCGTGCCGCCCTGATGCGCGGGCCGTGACGGTTTGCCGGCGAGCGGGTGGCAAACTCGTGCAAGCCGCCGTATAGAGCGGCCGGCTGGACACCAGCCGGCGGGGTTGGTCTCGACCAAAGGAGAGGTGCCCCATGGACATCGGCATGTTCGTCGTCCCGTTTCGGCTGCCCGAGACCACCGCCGCGGATGGGCTCGATTGGGATCTGCAGAGCGTGCGCTGGGCCGAGCAGTACGGCTTCAGCGAGGTGTGGTTCGCCGAGCACTTCACCCTCGGGTGGGAGAACTCCTGCTCGCCCGAGCTGATGATCGCCGCCGCGGCCCAGGTCACCACGCGCATCAAGCTCGGCGCCGCGGCCAATCTGCTCCCCTACCACAACCCGATCGCGCTGGCGCACCGCTTGATGATGCTCGACCACATGACCCGCGGCCGCTTCATCGCCGGCTTCGGCGCCGGCGCCTACGAGAGCGATGCGCAGCTCTTCGGTCTCGGCGACCGCGACCGCCGCGACATGATGCGGGAAGGGCTCGACATCGTGCTGGCGATCTGGAACGCCGAGCGGCCGTTCCGCCTCGAGGGTAAGTACTGGACGGTCGACTACCCGGCGTACGACGCGCTCAATCGGGGACCGAACTGGAAGCCGTTCCAGCGCCCGCATCCGCGCATCGCCATCGCCGGCGTCAGCCCCGGATCGCCGACGCTGAAAGAGGCCGGCCGGCGCGGTTGCATCCCGCTCAGCTTCAACGTCGCCGCCAGCTACCTGGCCGGACACTGGGAGCAGTACGCCGCCGGCGCGCACGCCGGCGGCCACGCGGCGGACCGGCGCGAATGGCGCGTGGCGCGCGAGGCCTTCGTCGCCGACACCGACGAGGAGGCGCTGCGCCTCGCCGTCGGCCCCGGCGCACCCTTGGCTCGCGCCTACGACGAATGGGTCCTGCCCGTGTATCGCAAGTTCGGGCTGTTGCCGGTCATGGCCCCCGGCGTGCCGGAGGATGAGATCAACGCCGCGTACCTGGCGCGGCACTACTGGCTGATCGGCTCGCCCGACACCGTAGCCCGGCGCCTCACCGAGCATTACCAGGCGGCGGGCGGCTTCGGCGTGCTGCTGGTGATGGGATTCGACTACCTGAATCAGCCCGCCGCCTTCCGGCGCAGCCTCGAGCTGCTGTCCACCGAGGTGGCGCCGCGGATCAAGGCCCTCGCCGCGAAGCCGAGCTAGCCGGGATCACGAGGGGACGTTGGGCCGAGTGGGCCGGGTAGAACGTCACGAGGGGACGTTGGGCCGAGTGAGCCGAGCAACGTCCCGTTCCACCCGGCCCATTCGGCCCAACGTCCCCTCGTGACACCCTTTCTAGCCGGCCCACTCGGCCCAACGTCCCCTTTCCCTCGCCTTCCCCTCGCCGCACGTCTCGCAGCCTTCACTGGCTCGACCGCGGCGGGGTTTCTTGCGCGCGCTGCAGGGTGCGCAGGACCAGGTCCTTGCAGCGCTCGAGGCCGTACTCGCGGTGCATGGTGAGCGCTTGCGCGGCCAGCGATCCCTCGCCGTGCAGGGTGACGACGTAGTTGTAGCCGCCGAAATCGCTGGCGGTGAGATCGCGGATCAGGGCGTAGAGCTGCAGGCGCTGCAGGGTCGGCACGTCGGCCCGCCCGGCGAGGTACTTCTCGATGTAGGGCCCGATTTCCGGGTGGTCCCAGTCGGCGGCGCTCGGCATGGTGATCGTCAGCCCGCCGGCGATGTCCTGCACCAGGCGGCACATGTCGTGAAAACGGGTGGCGAAGTGCGCCTTGCCGATGTTGGTGTAGACCGGATTGGGCAGGACGATGCCCGTCAACGGGTCGGCCTCGCCCTCCAGCGCCGCGACGCGGCTGCAGGCGCGGATCATCTCGGTGTACTGGATCAGCTGCGTGATCTTCTCGCGCACGTGCGCCGCGCCGTCGATGCCGCTGTACTCGGCGGCGAGTTGGGCGGCGCCGATCAGCAGGTCGCCGATCGGCGGCTTGTAGGATACCGCGGTGAAGCGGTGGATGCCGGCGAAGGTGTTGGCCAGCAGGCCGGCGTACTGCCACTCACCGGCCAGGAAGACGCGCTCCCAGGGCACGAAGACGTCGTCGAAGACGGTGAGCGACTCGGTCTCGATGTTGAAGCGGCTGACCGGATAGTCGCGCGGATCCTGCTCGATCGAGCCGGTCGAACGGCAGATCATGATCAGGCCCGGCGTGGCCGGCGGGATGGCGAAGGCGACGGCGTAGTCGGCCTCGGCGGCGCTCATGGCGCGGGTCGGCAGGACGATGATCTCGTTGCTCGCCGGGCTGGCGGTCGTATGCGCCTTCGCTCCGCGCACGACGATGCCATCGGCGCGCCGCTCGACGATGCGCAGGTAGAGATCGGGATCGGCCTGCTCGTGCGGCCGCAGGCTGCGGTTCCCCTTCGCATCCGTCTGCGCCAGGGCCATGCTCAGATCGAGCTCGCGACAGCGCGAGAGGAACTGCGCCACGCGCGCGCCGTAGTCGGTGCGCAGCGCGCGATCGACGTGCGCGGAGACGACGGTGAGCGCCATGAGCGCATCCGTCCCCACCGCCTTGGTCAGGTTGAGCGTGCTGTGGTCCTGGCGCGTATGCTCTTCGATCAGCCGCCCGCGCAGCGCGAGCTCCTGCGGCGTCTTCGGCTGCATGAAGTAGCGGCTGACCGCCTCGCCGCTCTGCGGCGAGGGCATGGTGAAGAGCTCCGCCAGCACGGGGCGAGCGGCCAGATCATACACGCCGGCGGAATGGCGCGCGGTGATCTGCATCACCGGATCGGTGGTCACATCGGAGACTCGCCGCCCCTGCACGTAGACCGCCCGGTCGTCGCGCAGGCTGCTCAGGTACTCTTCAACTGTGCGTAGCGCCATGGCATATCTCCTTCGAGCTGGCTGCAGCCTACCAGAGCCTCCCGGCGCAAGAGTAGGTTGCGCGCAGCCGGCACGAGAGCGACGACGGATCCGATCGAAGGCGGCGCGCCGCACTCGATGGCATCCGTGACGGTGATGCTCGGGGGGAACGGGTCGATGGCGTGGACAGGAGATGGAGAGACACTGAGCCGGAGGAATTTCCTCGCACTCACCGCGGCGCTGGTGATGGCGCCCCGGGCCACCGTTGCGCGCGCGGCGCAGGTGCCCGAAGCGCAGCAGCGCATGTTGCAGATGAACGGGTTTCCGATCAATGCCGAAACTCCGCTCGACGCCCTGACCACGTATCTGACGCCCAACGACCTCTTCTTCGTCCGCCACCACTTCAACCCGACGCTACCGGATCCACACACCTGGCGGCTGCGCATCGACGGCGAGGTGGCGCGGCCGGGCGAGCTCAGCCTGGCCGAGCTGCAAGCGCTGCCGCGCACCACCGTCACCTGCGTGCTGCAGTGCGCGGGCAACGGGCGCGGCCTCTTCGATCCCGCCGTGCCGGGCCTGCAGTGGCGCTACGGCGCGGTCGGCAACGCGCGCTGGACGGGGGTGCGCCTGCGCCACCTCCTGGAGCGGGCCGGGCCGAAGGCCGGGGCGCGATACCTGCACACCTTCGGCACCGATCTGCCACCCGAAAAGGTGCCGCCCTTCTATCGCAGCCTGGAGATGGAGAAGGCCCTGGCCAGCGCCATCGTCGCCTACGAGATGAACGGCGAGCCGCTGCCCGAGCTGCACGGCGCTCCGGCGCGGCTGGTCATTCCCGGTTGGGCGGGCAACCACTGGATCAAGTGGCTCGGCCGGCTGAGCGTCCAGCGCCAGCCGCAGGCCGGCTTCTATATGGATGTCGGCTACAAGTTCCCGATCAAGCCGGGAGCGCCGGGGGTGACGTTCGCGCCCGAAGAGATGCGCACGGTCACCGACCTCAACGTCAAGTCATGCATCACCACGGCGCCCGAGCGCGCGACTGTCGGGGCGAGCGCGACGCTGCGCGGCTTCGCCTTCTCCGGTGCGCCCGACATCGCGCGCGTCGAGCTCAGCGACGACGGCGGGGCGCGCTGGCGTCGGGCGACGCTCGAGGCGCAGCACGATCCGTACGCGTGGCGCCTCTGGTCGTTCCGCTGGCAACCACGCGTTCCCGGCAAGACCCGAGTCTGGGTGCGCGCCGTCGACAGCCACGGCGCCACGCAGCCCCGCGAGGCGGTGTGGAATCAGAGCGGCTACCTGCACAACGGCTGGCATTCCGTCGAGGTCGAGGTGAGCGCATGAAGACCAGGCCGGCTGTCGCCCAAAGAAGGTTGTTCGGGTGTTGCGTTGTTCGGTTGTTCGACCCCCGCCGCCCCGCTCTCGTCGTATCAACCGCGCTGCTCGCGTCGGCGGTCTGCTGGGGACAGGGCGCGGTGCCACAGCCTGGCTCACCCGCGAACCCGAGCGGGGCGGCGCCGATGAGCCCCTCCGGCGCGAACGCCTTCGACTCCAACCTGCCCATCCTCGGCACGACTTTCGCGCCGCTCCCCGCCGGAGCGGGCAAGCAGGTCGCCGACCTCAGCTGCCCGCAATGTCACTCGTCGGACCTCATCCGCCAACAACGCCTGCAGGCGAAGCAGTGGACCGCCGTGGTGGACAAGATGATCCGCTGGGGCGCCCAGGTGCCCGAGGAGCACAAGGCGGAGCTGATCGAGTACCTCGCCAGCGAATTCGGCCCCACCAACGATCGCTTCGCTCCCATCGTCACGCGCCCGGTCGGGGCTGGGCGATGACGGCGTTGGGCAGCCGGTTGAGGAACGCGTTTTCGACCGACGGGTGGCCCTAAGCCGAGACTCCTTGAAACCACGAAGGCCACGAAGGGGGCGAATTCCAAGCGTCTCTCGGCCGGGCGAGGAAGGGCGAGAACCTCACCACTCCAAACGCCACTGCTGTGCGCCGTGATCTTCGCCGGCTTGGTGTTCTTCGTGGTTTCAAGGAATTTCGGATTGGAGCTTAACCTGCCCGCTCCCCCCGCCATCCTGCTTATGCGCCGGAGAAGTTTTTTTGCTGACTTTTGGCTGGAAATACTCCGACGGGCTCAGTACGGTGCGCAGATGCTGTGTCGGCTGTTAATTGCCGTGGCGGCGTGCGCCGTCGCCGTGCCGGCGCTCGCCGCGGCACCGTTGCAGCCGTTCGGCTCGCATCCGGTCCCCTACGCCGCCGGCACGATCCGCCCCAATCATCTCACCCAGGCGGCGCTCGACCAGCAGGTGCGGGCGTTCTACGACGACTGGAAGGCGCGCTATCTGCGTCAGGGCTGCGGGGCCGGCCGCTACCACGTGCTGGCGAAGACCGACGCGAGCAACCTCACCGTGTCGGAGGCGCACGGCTACGGCATGCTGCTCGCCGTGCTCATGGCGGGACATGATCCGGCCGCCCAGCAAGTCTTCGACGGCCTTTACGCCTACTTCCGCGCTCACCCAACCGACACGCACCGGAATCTCATGTCGTGGTACCAGGACACGACGTGCGCCAATGCCGGAGGGGTCGACAGTGCCACCGATGGCGACCTCGATATCGCGCTTGCCCTGCTCATGGCCGACCGGCAGTGGAACGGCTGCCAGGCGATCGACTACCATGCCGAGGCGCTGCGCGTCATCGCCGACATCGCCCATGGCGACCGCGACCCGACCGCGACCATTCTCTGGCTGGGCGATTGGGTGGGCGGGTCGAGCGCGCGCTACCGCGCCGCGACGCGCAGCTCCGACCTCATGCCCGGCCACCTGCGCAGCTTTGCCGCCGCCACCGGCGACGCGAGCTGGTCGCGTCTTCTCGATGCCACCTACGGATTGGTGGGCGGGCTGCAGCAGGGTTTCGCGCCCGGCACCGGCCTGCTGCCCGACTTCATCGAGAACGCGCTGACGACGCCGGTCCCGGCGGCGCCGAACTTCCTCGAAGGGGCCAACGACGGCGCGTACGACTACAACGCCTGTCGCGCCCCCTGGCGTCTCGGCACCGATGCGGCGCTGAACGGCGACGCGCGCGGGCGTGCGGCAGTGCAGAAGATGAGCACCTGGATCCGCACCGCCTCCGCCGGTGCTCCGGCGGCGATCGCCAGCGGGTACCGCCTGAACGGTGCGATCAGCCCGGGCGCCGATTACCTCTCGATGGCCTTCGTCGCGCCGTTCGGCGTCGCGGCGATGTCCGACCCGGCGGCCCAGCCCTGGCTCAACGCCGTCTGGGATCGCGTCGTCGCCACCCCAGCCAGCGCCGAGGGCTACTACGAGAACACCATCAAGCTGATGTCGATGATCGTCATGTCCGGCAACTGGTGGTCGCCCGAGGCCGTGCCGCGCGCCCTCTGTGCTCGGGCGACGGCGACGCCGCGGGCCACCTTCACGCCGACGCGCACGCGCACGCCGCGGCGGCCGACACCGACACCGACTCGCCGCTCCGGCTTCTGGCCGTGGTGGCGCTGAGCAGCGGTCGCGCTCGGCCGGGGTGCGGGATCGGCGTCGTCGCGCCGCGAGCGATGCCGTTCACCCCTGTTCGCGGGTGAGGTCAGCGACTTCGAGGCGATCGAGCTTGCTGCGCAGGTAGACGCCGGCGATTACCGGCTCGGCGTCGATGCCGGCCGCGTCGGTGAGCGGCGTGATCACCGCGTCGTGGTCGGCTTCGTGGAAGAAGATCAGCGACACCAGCTCTTCGTCCGGCGCCTCGGGTGACGGCGGCAGGACGCGGTGGCGCGTGCTGCGCCACCGGCCCCCGGTCCACAGGGCCATGAGATCGCCGATGTTCACCGTCAGCGTGTCCGGGATGAAAGGCGCATCGTGCCACGTGCCCGCGTCGTCCTGCACCTGCAGACCGGCCACGCCCGGCTGGCGATCGACCACGGTGAGGGTGCCATAGTCGGTGTGGGGTCCGGCGCGGAACTGGCCCGCGATCGGGGGCGTCGCCGTGTAGGGCGGATACCAGTTGACCGACAGCAGGCTCACGGCGCGCTCGCAATGGCGCTGCAGGGCATTCGCCTCGAGCCCGAGGGCAATGGCGAAGACCTCGAGCAACTCGTGCGTCAAGGCCGCCCCGGCGTTGTACCAGCCGCGCAGTCCCTGCCGGATGTCGGGGCGGTCGCCGGGCAGCCGGTTCGGAGCGAACCACGCCCCGGCGGCGCGGTGATAGGCATCGTCGGGCACGTCGAAGGGGCCGACCGAGAGCGTCTCCTTGAGATCGGGCGGCGTGTCGATACCGTACGCCGCCGCGTTCGACTGCGTGCCAGGCCCCGACCATCCTCGGTACGCCGTCGCGTCGACGGCGTACGCGGCCTTGACCGCCGCCGGCAGGGCAAAGAACTCGCGACCTGCGATGCGGGCTGCCACGGCGAGCGACGGCGGGATGCGGTGGTTGGCGAGCAGCAGGAAGCCGACGTCGCGCAGCGCCCGATCGACGGCGGCAGCCACGTCGCGACGGCCGGCGGTCGTCCCTTCCCACCAGCCGGTCAGGTCGATGATCGGAAATGCCTCAATCATTTGCCTGCGGCCTCGATCGAGAGCGCTGATAGGACGAGTCGCAGACGGCGGTCAAGCGCCCGAGGAGTCTGAGCCCCGAGCCGAAAGACCTTCACCACGAAGAACACGAAGCCCGGCCCTGGGCCGTAATCTTCGCGAACTTCGTGTTCTTCGTGGTGAAAGGCTTTTCGGCTTGAGGCCGGCGACCTTTCTTGGACAAAGGGTAGTCTTTACTCCGACGCAAGAGGATCAGGGCCCGGACGGTCCTCGCTCGCGGCGTACACCTGCACGCCGTCCACGAAGGTGGCGAGCACCCGCGTCTCGCCGATCTGGTCGGGCGCGACCTCGAAGAGGTTGCGATCGATGATGATGAAGTCCGCCGCCTTCCCCACCTCGAGCGATCCACTGTCGCGCTCGCGGTGATTCACCATCGCACCGTTGATCGTGTAGGCCTTCAGCAAGGTGTCGAGGGAGACGCACTGGCTCGGGTTCCACGGCGCGGCGGAGGGATCGGCGGGGTCGCGACGCGTCATCCCGACCTCGATGGCCGGAAACGGATTCGGCGTCGATACCGGCCAGTCGCTCCCCGCCACGATCTGCGCCCCGCTCTCCGCGAACGATCGCATCGCATACAACCGGGCGGTTCGCTGCGGGCCGATCAGCGGCTCGACGCTCTCCGCGATCGACGGATCGGCGAACATCCAGTAGGGCTGGAAATTGGCGAACACGCCGAGCGGCGCCAGGCGGGGGATGTCGGCCGGATCGGCGAGCTCGAGGTGGGCCATGTGGTGGCGCCGGTCCGAGGTGCCGTTCGCGGCCCGCACGGCCGCGAGCGCGTCCAGCCCCTGGCGAATGGCGCGATCTCCGATGGCGTGCATGTGAATCTGGAACCCGGCGGCGTCGAGCTTGATCGCCACCTCGGTGAGCCGCTCGGTGGGCCAGTTCAAGGTTCCGTGCTGGTTGCCGCCCACCGCGGCGCCGGCGTAGGGCTCGAGCAGTGCCGCCGTGCGCCCCTCGAACACGCCATCGAGAAAGATCTTCGCGCTGCCGGCACTCAGGCGACCGTCGCTGAACCGATCGCGCCGCTCGATCAGCTCGTCGACCTGCGATGCCGGTCTTCGTGCATCGGTGATTTGCGCGGCGACCACCTTCATCGTCAACGCCCCCGACTTGGCCGCGTCGTAATAGGCCTCGAGGGACCTCGGATTCACGTTCGCGTCCTGGATCGAGGTAATGCCGAGCGAATGCAACCGTCTCTGGCCGATCTCGAGGCCCGCCCGATACGTGCCGGGCTCCGGGAGCGGGATCTGGGCCTCGACCAAATCCATCGCGCTCTCGCGCAGGGTGCCGGATGGCTCTTTGGTCACAGGGTCGCGCTCGATGCGGCCGAGCGCCGGATCGGGGGTCTCGGGGCCGATGTCAGCCGCCCGGAGCGCGGCGGAGTTCAGCCACGCCGAGTGCCCGTCCTCACCGTAGATGACGGCGGGCCGGTCGGGGATCAGGGCGTCGAGATCCGCCTTGCGGGGGCCGCGCTCGTCGAACAGCCAGACCGGCCAGCCGCTGCCCAGCACCCATTGGCGGTCGGGCGCGGCGGCGGCGCACGCGGCGATGGCGGCAAACAGTGCCTCTCTCGACTTGGGATCGTCGACTGCGCAGCCCAACTGCAGCAGACCCGCCTCCAGCATGTGCACGTGCGAGTCGACCAGCCCGGGCATCGCCATCTGCCCCGACGCCAACGTGATGAGTCGGCCGTTCGCGCCCAGCAGCGCCCTGGCGCGCGGCGCATCGCCGACGAAGAGGATCTTGCCGTCGCCGATCGCCATCGCCTCGGCGACGGGTGCCAACGGGTTCATCGTTCGCAGCGTTCCGATCACCACCAGGTCGGCGCGGCGTTCGTCGCTGCAGCCGAGGGCAGTGACCAGCAAGGCACCAGCCACCCACCTCAACGGGCGTCGCATGCATACGGAGGAGATCAGCCCGGCACTCCAAGTGCAAGCGCTACCCTTGACAGCCCGTCGAAAAAGGCCGCGCTCATCCTTCGACGGGCTCAGGATGAGCGGGAAGTGCTTGTGCCGCAACGTGTTCCGCTCACCCTGAGCCCGTCGAAGGGTGAGCGGAACACATTGCTCGTTCCGGTCCGCGTCGAGCCCTGCTCTCAATACTGCATCGAGAGCGTCGCGGTGCCCATCGGGAAAGGGCTGTCGCCCAGGTTGACCTGCTTGAGCGTCGAGCTGAGCACCAGCACATTGATGCCGGCGGCGACGCTCCAGCGGCCAAAGTCCTCTGGGATGAACGACAGCGGCAGGCCGGCGGTGAGTCCGAAGCTGAAGAACCCGAACGTGTCGTTGCGCGTACTGGTCTCGTAGTAATCGTACATCGAGAGGCCGAGGGCGAGCGGCAGCGTCAGGGTGATCGGGTAATCATCGCCGGGCAGCGGGTCCCATTCGAGGCTCGGCCCGCCGGCGATCTCCAGGTAGCCGCCCTCCTCGTCGCCGAAGGCGGTGTTGTCGGTCTCGAAGACCAGGCTCAGCGTCGGCGCGAGGGCAAAGGCGCCGAGCAGGTCGCGGTCGTCGTAGGCGAACGCGACGTCGACCTCTTGGACGGTCTTGAAGGCACCGTTCGGGCTGGTGAAGATGGTGTACCCGAGGGTGGTTTCGAAGCCCCCGCGCCAGCCGAAGGTGAGGCTGGAGATGTAGTCGAGCTCGTAGAGATTGCTCGGACCGTCGCCGCTGGCCAGCGTCTTGTTGCTATGGAAGCTCGCCCAGAGGTCGAAACCGAAATCGACCCGGTTGAGCAGCCCCTCGCCTTGGTAGAGGTTGATGCCGAGCGTGCCCGACGGCTGCCAGATGAAGCCGTTACGCTCCTGCAGGATGCCGCGGTAGAAGAAGTAGGCGGTGGCGAACTCGTTGTAGAGGGCGAGCGAGACGCGGCCGGTGTTCGGCCCGCCCGTTTCTTCCTCGGCCTGCACGGGCGGCGGCAGCAGTGGGTCCCGCTGGTTGACGTCCGGCGGAGCAGCCTCCTCGGCGATCATCACGCCAGCGTCGCCCAGCGGCAGCAGCAGCAGCAGCGCCAGTACGGCGCCGCCGCGCACCAGTGGAAACCTCCGCAGCCCGCGCCCACCGCCAGTCGTATCCCGTTCCCCTTCGCCCGCCACGTCGCTCCGCCCCCTCAGTCAGTCGGTATGGCGCGCCGCGGTGTCCATGCTCCATACCCGTATCCCCCTGTTCTCCGCCGCGGCTCGGTGTTGGAAATCTCCTACCCGATCCAGGCTAGCCCTGCTTCGGATGCGGCGTGCCGAGGTACGGGAACTCCCTGAGAACATCGGTGTGTGGCTTCAGGCCGGCGGGCGGGATGTCCCCCTTGGAGAGGAAGGCCAGGCGGTGATCGATGACGTCGTCGGCAAAGACGCGGCCGTTGGGATACTTCGCCGGCCTCGACGGATCGAAGCTCAGCATGTCGGGCAGCAGACCGTCCGCGTCGATCGCGGCGATGGCTTCTTCCCGGGTGTAGTTGCCGGTGTGTCCCATCAAGTGCACGAACTGATCGAGCCAGCGCGCCCGATCGTTCACCGGCTCGCCGGCGTTGTACTCCTCCTTGGTTTCGTCGGTGTTGAAGAAGCTGCTGACCGACGGGTGGCCGGCGCGATCGACGTGGAGGAGCGTGCCGTCGCGGCGCACGCTGCAGCGTCCCCAGACGCGAATCGTCGGCTTGCCGCCGAGCTCACTGGTCGGCAGCTCGATGACCGTCGAGAACACGTTGCTGTCCGTATTCGAATCCTTGCCGCTCCACGGCGACTTGCCGCCCAGGTGCGGAGCGGTGAAGTTCCTGCCGCCCGAGGTGTCGAACAGATTCTTGATGCCGTCGAAGTCGAAGAAGAACGCGTCGCTGCGATTGCCGGCGAAGAACGTATACGCGCCGGACTTGGCGATGACGGGTTGGGCGCCGAAGGAAACCTCGGCGTCGGCGATGATCTTCGTCCCGACCGCCTCGACCGAGCGGGCCTCCGCCCCTTTTGCCAAGAAGACATTCGCGGTCTGCTTGCCATTCCGCGGCGGCGAGAACACGTAACTGAGGGCGAGGTCGTTCAGACAATCCCCGTCGTTGTCGATGTTGAGGCGATAGATCGCATCGGGATGGAACGCGGGCGCCGCGGCAAACGGGTTCGCGTTGAGGATGAGCACAGTTCGCTCCGGAGCCGCGGGCGCCTGGAACGCATAGAGGTCGCAGAGGTCGAGTCGTTGATCTCCCAGAGGCGGACCGAGGTTGAGCCCGGTGAAATGGTTCGACATTCTTCTCTCCTTTGCAATCGAGAGGCGAGCTGGCGGACGGTACCAAGCTTTTTCCCGGCAGCAAAGGCAAAGGGGACGTTGGGCCGAGTGGGCCGGCCTCCCTGCGCGTTTCGCCGACCCGGCCCACTCGGCCCAACGTCCCCTTTGCGGTCCGTTGCGGGCGTTGCGGCTGGCGCGGCGCAGCGGTACACCCGCCAGGCGGGCTCTCGGCCCGGCGGAAGGGAGGTTCGGATCATGTTCAGCCGTTTCGGACCACAGATCGGCGCACACGAGCTCGCGACCGCACTAGACGCCGAGGGAGCGGCGATCGTCGAAGATCTCGTCGCGCCCGATCCGCTGGCACGTATCCGAGGCGAGCTCGAGCCCGAGTGGTCGAAAGCGCTGCGCGGTCAAGATCCGTTCACCGGTCTGAACACCAGGCGTCTGGGCGGGCTGACGATCAAATCGCCCACCTTCGCCCGCCTCCTCCTGCACCCGTTGATGATCGGAACCTGTGATCGCATTCTGCAACCGCACTGCACGCTCTACCAACTCGCCGCCACGCAGGCGATCGAGATCGGGCCGGGAGAACCGGCGCAAGCGCTGCATCGCGATGACTTCATCTACTCCATTCCCCCGCCCCACCCCGAGTTCGAGGTGCTGTTCATCCTGGCCCTGACGGCGTTCACCGCCGAGAACGGCGCCACGCAGGTCGTGCCGGGGAGTCATCGCTGGGAGCCCGGGCGGGTCGCCCAGCCCGAAGAGAGTGTCCCGGCGGTGATGGCCGCCGGCTCGGTGCTGTTTTTCCTCGGCTCCACCTGGCATGGCGGTGGGCACAATCGCTCGGCGCGCGCGCGCACGGGGGTGTTCGCCAAGTACAGCCTCGGGCACTTGCGACAAGAGGAGAATCAATTCCTGATCGCGCCGCCGGAGGTCGCGCGCACGCTGCCGCCGGAACTGCGCGGGCTGATCGGCTACAAGGTCAGCTCGCCGTATCTCGGCTACGTGTTGGATCCGGAGGTGCGGGAGCTCTTCGTCGACTTCGAGCAGACGTATGCGAAGAGCTATGGAGTGACGGAGGGCGTCGCCGGAGCGCTCGAGCCGGGCGTGCGCGAGCACAAAGAGCGCGCGTAGGGACGCCGACGGCGAGGGAGCCCTGGCGCCGCGGCCGAGATCGTGAAGCCATGCGCTCGCGGCGGAACTCTCCGTGATCGGATAATGGAAATTCAACTCAGCGGCGCGGAGGCTGCAAAGCAGCGCGGAGCGCGAGGGTCTGGAGAGGAATCCCAATCCGATTGAGGATGACCATGAGGCAGCGCTCGAACTCATGCACGCTGCCTCTGTGCCCTCTGCGTACTCCGTGATCGCTGGGTTGAGGTTCTCTCAGGCCAAAGGGCCTCGGCTTGGCGGTGATCAGTGAGACCCGTGGCGTTGTCGCCAGACACGCAACGGCGCTCAGGCGAGCGCCGACTCGAAACTCTCTTCCCCCACGGCATGCCTGAGGGCACGGGCAAGTGTGGCGCGCGGATCGGCGACGCCGCGCTGCGCGCGAAACGCCACGTGCTGATCGGGGCGCACCAGCAACGCACCGTCCGCTTCCATTTCCGCTGGGCACGACCACCAGTTCGCCGGGTCGGCGACGTCTCGACCGATTTGAAACGACTGCATCGGCGCGCTCAGCTCGTTGGCTGCCCGGCACCAGGCGCCCCCCCGCGGTCCGACCAGGAGGGTGAAGCGATCGAGCGCGATCAAGTCGAGCGTGGAAACGCGGTGGCCGCGACTCTCCACCCACCCGTGCGGGAGGCGCGAGCCGGGGCGGCTGGTGGGAGCGAACTCGCGCACCGGATTCGCGACCGCGGGCCGCGCCGTGCCGTCGGCGACCAGCGCGCCGGCTTCGTACGAGTAGCCGAGCTGTAGGCCCAGCATATCGAAGTGCTCGGCCTGCTGGTGGATGACCGCCTCCACCGCGCGGCGCCGAGCACCGTCGACCAGCATGCTCTCGAAGAGCTGTCGCGAGACATCGGGATCCTCGCTGAAACCGATCGCCCGCGGCACTTCCAGCAGGCGCACGGCGTTCAGCAAACTCTGCTCTGCGTTCGAACGCGCGACCGGCTGCCGCTCCTGCTCGTAGGTGTCGAGCAATCGGCCGTTCGCCCAGCCTCGTTCGACGGCAGCGATCTTCCAGGTCAGATTGTGCACGTCCTGGACGCCCGTATTGAGCCCGAGTCCGCCGGTGGGCGGAAAACAATGGGCGGAATCACCGGCGAGAAACACACCTGCCTGGCGGTAGCGTTCCGCGGTCTGCGCGGACATCGCCCACGGTGATACGGTGCGAATCGTCAGCGGCACGTCGCCGGGCACCATCGCGCGCCGCACGATCGATTCGCACCGTGCCGGATCGTAGTGCTCGAACGACTCGCGTTCCGGATCCCACGCGTGCATGAACACCCACTCCTGATCGATGTCGTGAGCGACGAATGTCCCCATGCACGAGGGATCCGAGACCCAGTAGAGAATGCCGGGACAGTCGCCAACCAGCGCGCGCAGATTGGCCGCGAAGTGGATCATGATGAAGGCCTGAATGCGCTCGAGTCCAACCAATCGGATGCCGAGTGCCTGGCGGATCGGGCTGCCGACACCGTCGGCGGCGATCAGGTAACGGCTGTCGATCCGGCGGGACTCGGCGGTGTCGAGGTCGCGTACGTGTGAGGTCACTCCCTCCGCGCCGTACTCCGCTGACTCCCACTCCTGGCGATAGTCCGGGGGACCGCCGGTACCCGCCAGCGCGGCGAGCAGCAGCGGCTCGAGGCGATGCTGCGAGAGGTTGCGCAGCGGTGTCGGCGTGAGCGCCAGGACATCCTCGCCCTGTCGCTCGTAGGGCAACTGGCCGAGCACGTCGCCACCCAGCCGGGTCACCCAATAGACGGATCCGGCGTCTTTCGGATCTCGCGCCGCCGTCCATAGGGTTTGTAAGTCGACCCCAGCCTGGCGCCAGATCTCGAAGGTGCGGGCGTTCACCACGTGTGCCGCTGGCGCACATTGCGGTCCGGCGCGCCGCTCGACGATCCGGTGGCCGATCCCGAGCCGCGACAGGAGCAGCCCGGCGGTGAGCCCCGTCGGGCCAGCGCCGACGATCAAGACCGGCGTTTCGATGCGCTTCATTGCTCCCTCACCTCCTCCCGCCCTCGGGTTCCGGCTGGGGCGGATCGGACGGCCGGCGGATCACAGCAGGCCCGCGTAGGTGCCGCCGTCGAGTTGGAGATTCTGGCCGGAGATGAATCCCGCCTGCGCACTGCAGAGAAAGGCGCAGGCGGCGCCGACTTCGTCGGGCCGTCCAAGGCGTCTTGCGGCGATACGGCTGCAGATGTCGGCGTATGACTCCTCGACCGACCATCCGTTCACTGCCGCACCCAGCTCGGCCATGAAGCGCTGGCGGTCGGTGTCGATGCGCTCGGGCAGGATGTTGTTGATCGTCACGTTGGCGTGTGCGACCTCGCGGGAGATCGCCTTGCACAGCGACGTGAGCCCGGCGCGGGCGCCGGTCGACAACCCCATCGCGGCGACTGGCGTCTTCACCATGGCCGAGGTGATGTTCACGACGCGGCCGAAACGCCGCTCGACCATGCCACCCAGCACCGCGCGGAGCATGAAGATCGGCGCCAGCATGTTGCCCTCGAGCGCGCCCAGCCACGCGTCACGGTCCCAGTCCTCGAAGCGGCCGGGGGGCGGTCCGCCGTTGTTGTTGACTAGGATGTCGGGAGCGGGGCACGCGGCGAGCAAGGCCCGGCGCGTGTCCTCGCGCGCGATATCGCCAGCGACGGCTGCCACGCGCCCCTCCGCGATGGCTCGAATCTCCGCTGCCGTAGCCTCCAGTCGGCTGCCGTCGCGGGCATTGATCGTCACGTGGACGCCCTCGCGTGCCAGGGCCAGAGCGCACGCTTTGCCGATTCCTTTGCTCGCGGCACAAACAATCGCGTTGCGGCCTCGAATACCCAGGTCCATGATCGCCTTCCCCTCCCGGCGCGCCGGTCAAAAGTCCAGATCCGGCGGCGGCAGCGGCCCCCACTGGTTCAAGGCGTTCAGGATATGGTGCGCGCCGGGCGGGGTGTCGGCCAGCAGCAGATCGCTGTCGGTCCAGTGTTCGAGCGTGAAGCCGAGCGGATCCTTCCAGTAGTCGAAGATCTGGCCGCCAAGGACATGACGTCCGATCCCCCAGTAGGGCCGCCCGTCGCCATTGCGCAGCAGGTGGTCGTGCCCGGCCATGAGATCATCGAAGTCCGCGACCTCCCACGAGACGTGCCCGAGCTTGATCTCCGGCGACTCGAGCAGCAGCAGCGTGTGATGATCGGCCGGCGCGGCGCCGCGGTCGCAGCGCAGGAAACGACCGATGGGTCTCTCCGGCGCCTCGAGGTAGATGTCATCCGAGACCAACAGCCCGAGGGTCTCCTGGTACCAGCGCGAAAGCGCCGCGAGATCAATCGTCTTGAGCGCCGCATGGCCGCAGCGTTTCACCTGCGCGGGTCCGACCGGGACGCGCTGCAGCGTGCGGACGCGGGGACGATCGACACCGCTGTTGAGCGGCGGATGAACGCGCAGAGGCAACGGCGCCAGCACCTCGATTCCGTATACTACGTCGACCAGGCGGCCATCCGGATCGCGCAAGCGCACCGCTTGCCCGCCGCCAGGCTCTGGCAGCGCTTCGACCCTGGCGGCGGTGGCCCGTGCAAGTGTCTCTAGGTCAACCGCACTGCTACTCCAGAACGCCAGACCCAGGAACGCCGGCTCGCCGAGGTGGGTGACGTGCACATGATGATCGGGACCCGTCCCGCGCATGTAAAGGGCGTCGCCCGTACGCGCCACGCGGTGCATGCCGAACGCCGTGAGGAACGTTTCCATCTTATCGAGATCGGGGGCGCGAAAGCGCGCAAAGGCGATGTCGCTGACCTTGATGATCGGCTCGTGCATCGGGTAGCCTCCTCCGGAATGTCTCAAGCTCCGTGTCGAGTATACAGGCCGCGGCTGTGATTCCGCCCTGCCGGGCGAGACAATCTTCTTGGCCGGACGAGCCGAGACCGACTAGCTGCGAATGACGCGAGGCCCACGGAGTACCCATTCGACCATCGGGAGCTGGGCGGCGACGATCTTGAGGGCCCTGGACGCGCACGGCTTGGAGGGCGCGGCGCTCGCCCGCGCCGCCGGCATCGATCCGACGGTGCTGCAGGATGTCGATGCGCGCGTTCCCCGCGCGGCGCTGACGCGCCTCTGGCGGCTGGCGGTCGAGGCGAGCCGCGACCCGTGCTTCGGGCTCACGGCCGTACACTTCGCCGGGCCCACGAGCTTCCATGCGCTCGGCTATGCCGTCTTGGCGAGCGAAACGCTGCGCGAGGCCTTGGAACTGTCATCCGCTACCGGCGATTAATTGGTGACGTCGTCGCGCTCAGCTTGGCCGAAGCAGGTGAACGCTCGGGGACTGTATCGAGTTCACGCCTCTAGGTTCGTGGTAGCTCGACCGGCGCTGTATACCGTCCCCTCGTCTCCGATCTTACCCCCCGATGTGACATCCCGGGCTTGCGCCGGGAATGGCAATCCCAGTAAACGCTTCAGACCTTGCCGCGGGTGATCAGCCGGTTGTCCGTGGCGCCGTCATGAAGAGATCCGCATGCTGAAGACGCCGCTGCTGATCGCGATCCTGTTCGCCGCCGTTGCAGTGACGGGGCAGGCACAGGGCGGCAGTCCGGGGGAGATGCGGGAGGAGCTGCTGGACGCGGTGC
>CAYYWP010000080.1:0-5001 GCA_964475125.1 uncultured Binatia bacterium (SeqCode)
AGACCATCACCGAGCCGGTGGTGCTGCCGGCGCGCGTCCCCAACCTGCTCGTCAACGGCTCCACCGGCATCGCCGTCGGCATGGCCACCAACATCCCGCCGCATAACCTGCGCGAGGTGGCCGACGCGCTCATCGCCCTGATCGAGAATCCGGCCTTGAGCGTCGCCGAGCTGATGCACTACATCCCCGGGCCGGACTTCCCGACCGCCGGCTTCGTGCACGGGCGGGCGGCGATTCGCGAGGCCTACCAGACCGGCCGCGGCGTGTTGATCATGCGCGCCCGCACCGAGATCGAGTCGGGCGGCGACAAGGGCAAGGACAAGATCATCGTCCGCGAGCTGCCCTACCAGGTGAACAAGGCGCGCCTGATCGAACGCATGGCGGAGCTGGTGAACGAGAAACGCGTCGACGGCATCGCCGATCTCCGCGATGAATCCGACCGCGACGGCATGCGCGTGGTGATCGAGCTCAAGCGCGATGCCGTGGCCGAGGTGGTGCAGAACCAGCTCTTCAAGCTCACCCAGTTGCAGGAGTCGTTCGGGGTCAACTTGCTGGCCATCGTCGGCGGGCGGCCGCAGCTGCTGACGCTGAAGGACGCGCTGCAGGTGTTCATCGAGCACCGCAAAGAGGTGGTCACCCGGCGTACGGTGTACGAGCTGCGCAAGGCGGAGGAGCGCCTGCACATCCTCGACGGCCTGCGCATCGCCCTCGAGCACCTCGACGCGGTCATCGCGCTGATTCGCGCCGCCAGCGATCCGGGCGCCGCCCGGGCCGGGCTGGTGGGCCAGTTCGGGCTCAGCGAGGCGCAGGCGCAGGCCATCCTCGACATGCGGTTGCAGCGCCTGACCAACCTCGAGCGCGACAAGATCCTCGCCGAGCATGCCGAGGTGCAGGCCGAGATCGCCCGCCTGCGTGCGATCCTGGCCGATGAGCGCGAGGTCGCCAAGATCATCGCCGCCGAGCTCGCCGAGGTGCGAGCGCAGTACGGCGACGCGCGGCGCACGGTGATCGTCGATGAGTCCACTGACCTGAGCGTCGAGGACCTCATCGCCGAGGCCGAGATGGTGGTGACGGTCTCCCACGAGGGCTACATCAAACGCAACCCGGTGGCCGAGTATCGCGCCCAACGCCGCGGCGGACGCGGCAAGATCGGGGCGACCACCAAGGACGAGGATTTCATCGAGCACCTGTTCATCGCCTCCACCCACGCCTACATGCTGGTGTTCACCACCGGCGGCAAGCTGTTCTGGATCAAGGTGCACGCGCTGCCGCAGGCCGGGCGGGCGGCGCGCGGCAAGCCGATCGTCAACCTGGTTGGCCTCGCTGCCGGCGAGAAGGTCTCGGCCTTCCTGCCGGTGCGCGAGTTCGCCGCCGGGCGCTTCGTGCTCTTCGCCACCAAGCAGGGGACGGTGAAGAAGACGGCGCTCGAGGAGTACGCCAACCCGCGCCCCTCCGGCCTCATCGCCATCAAGCTCAACGACGGCGACGAGCTGATCGGCGTGCGGCTGACCGACGGCGATCAGGAGGTCATCCTCTCCAGCGCCGGCGGTCAGGCCATCCGTTTCCGCGAGGTCGAGGTGCGGCCGATGGGGCGCAACACCGCCGGCGTGCGCGGCATGACGCTGGAGGACGGCGACGCCGTGGTCGCGGTCGACGTCGTCACGCCCGACACCACGCTGCTGGCCGTGGCCGAGAAGGGCTACGGCAAGCGCACGGCGTTGGACGAGTACCGCCTCACCGGCCGCGGCGGCAAAGGCATCATCACCATGAACGTCACCGACAAGGTCGGCCGCGTGGTCGGCGTGCGCATGGTGCGCGAGGACACGCACGTCATGCTCATCACCGACGGCGGCAAGCTCATCCGCATGCCGGTGCGCGACATCTCGGTGATCGGCCGCAACACCCAGGGCGTGCGCCTGATCGACCTCGCCGCAGGCGAAGCCGTGGTCGGCCTCGCCTGCGTGGCCGAGGAAACCGACGAGGCAGCGCAGCCGTAGCGCCAGGGGTCAGGGGTCAGGGATCGGTCCGACCCCTGATCCCCGGTCCCCGACCCCCGGTCCCGGACACGCTGGTTGACAACCCGGCGGGTCGCGCCGTACGCAGTCGCGCGTGATCTTCCGGCAGCTCTTCGATCCTGAAACCTCGACCTATTCGTACCTGCTGGCGGATGAGGTGAGCCGCGAGGCGGTGTTGATCGACTCGGTACGTGAGCAGCTCGATCGGGATCGCACGCTGCTGCGCGAGCTCGAACTGGTCCTGCGCCTGGCGCTGGAGACGCATGTCCACGCCGATCACATCACCGCGGCGGCGTACTTGCGCGAGGAACCCGGCTGCCGGGTCGGCGTCGCCGCCTCGGCCGGTGTGAGCAACGCCGACCTCTACCTGCGGCACGGCGAGGTGCTGCGCTTCGGCGCCTGCGAGCTCGAAGCGCGGTGGACGCCGGGTCACACCGACGGCTGCACGACGTACGTCTGCCACGCGGCGCGCATGGCCTTCACCGGCGATGCCTTGTTGATCCGCGGCTGCGGCCGCACCGACTTTCAACAGGGCAGCCCGCAGACGCTGTTCCGCTCGGTGCGCGAGCAGGTGTTCTCGCTCCCCGATGACTACCTGCTCTACCCGGCGCACGACTATCGCGGCCGCATGGTGACGACGGTGCAGGAGGAGAAGCGCTGGAATCCGCGCCTCGGCCTGGCGCGCTCGTCGGAGGACTTCGTGCGCGTCATGGGCGAGCTCAAGCTCGCCTATCCGAAGAAGATGGACGTCGCCGTTCCCGCCAACCTGCGCAGCGGCCTCTCGGAACCGTCGGCGGCGCCGCCCTCCGAGCCCTCGGTGGCCAGCGTCATGCAAACGCTCGGCCGTCAGGACGCCGAGATCTGGATCGGTATGGACATCTGATGGTGATCGCTCCCGATCCCAGCCTGCGAAATCCCTACGCCAACCCGGAGCTGTTCCGCTGGGTCGGCAGCATGGAGGGCGTTCCCGACTGGGTCGACCCAGCCGAGACCGTCGCCGAGCGCGCCGCGCGCTCGCCCTGGCAGCAACGCGGCAACCGCTGGTTCGAGATGTTCGGCGCGCTGGCGCCGGGGCTGATGATCGCCGCCGGGCTGGCGGTGGCGGCGCGCGGCGCCGCCGACGGCGTCGGCGCGCAGCTCTTCGGCAGCGCCCGCAGCCCGATCAGCCCGATCCAGATCGCCATCCTCGTCGGCGTCGCCCGGCGCAACACGATCGGCGTGCCGGCGGTGTACGAGGCCGGTCTGCAGCTGTGCCTGAAACGCATCCTGCGCATCGGCGTGGCGCTGCTCGGCATCCGCTTGAGCCTGACCGCCGTCGGCACCATCGGCGCGGCGGCGCTGCCGGTGGTGATCGGGTGCATCGCCGCCGCCCTCGCCCTGGTGTCACTGGTGAATCGCGCCCTCGGCCTGCCGGCGCGCCTCGGCACGCTGATCGCCGTCGGCACGGCGATCTGCGGCAACAGCGCCATCGTCGCCACCGGTCCGGTCATTCGCGCCGAGGAAGAAGAGATCAGCTACGCCGTTGGCACGATCACCGTCTTCGGCTTGCTGGCGCTGGTCACCTATCCGTTCCTCGCCCACGAGTTGTTCGCCACCCCCGGGCAGGTGGGCATGTTCCTCGGCACCGCGATCCACGACACCGCCCAGGTGGTCGGCGCGGGCTTGCTGTACCTCGATCAGTACGGCGCCGCCGAGGCCCTCGACACGGCGACCGTGACCAAGCTGGTGCGCAATCTCTTCATGATCGCCGTCATCCCCCTCATGGCCCTCGCCTACCGGCGCGCCGCCGGGGACGGGGCGAGCGGAAAACAACCGACGCTGGCTCAGCTCATCCCGGGTTTTGTGGTCGGCTTCGTCGCCCTGGCTCTGGTTCGGACGCTCGGCGATCTCAGCACCCCGTCGCTCGGCGAGGCGCTCGTCGCGCAGTGGAAGGCGCTCATCGAGTGGGCCTCGGCCGCTTCCGCTTGGTGCTTGACCGTGGCGATGGCCTCGGTCGGCCTCGGCACCAACCTGGCCCGCCTGAGGACCCTCGGCCTGCGCCCCCTCGCCGTCGGCCTCGTCGCGGCGCTGATCGTCGGGGTCGTGAGCGCGGCGCTCATCCACACCCTGGGAGCCTGAATGTGGGGCGTCGTGCCCCTTTTGTTCGAGCGTCCCGCCCTGGCTTCGCGCCGTGTGCTAACACAGCCTGCCGTCGCGGCGTTGATGTGGGTAGCGCCGTTTCGGTGGGGCAGCCCGAGCTGGTCCCGGGAGCCGCACCGCTTTCCTCTTGGCCGGGGCATTGTTGGGTAGTGTACCGCTACGTTTCGGCCGCGACGGAGAAAAAGCTTGCGAGTCTGTGCGAGGCGTGCCAAACAGGCCAGCGATCGGCCAAGGAGGGTTCAGCTTGTGAAGGCGGTGTGGCCATTATTGACAGTCGCGTGGGTCGCGACCGCCATCGTGCTCGGTGGTGTGAACAGCCCACAACTCGCAAACGCGCAATGCTGCAACTGTCCGGGAACGGGCAACGTCTGCCGCACGACCGGCTGTGGCACAGGCGCGTGCGGCCCGGTGATCCCAAACAGCACCTGCGACACCGTGAACGACATGTGCGTCACCCTGACCCCGACCAACACGCCGACCAATACGCCGACGGTGACGCCGACCAACACGCTGACCAATACGCCAACCAACACACCGACGGCCACGCCGACCAGCACCCCGACCATCACACCGACGGCCACGCCGACCGACACCCCGACCAATACGCCGACGGTGACGCCGACCAATACGCCGACGGATACGCCGACGGCGACGCCCACGGACACTCCGACGGCCACGGATACGCCGACAGATACGCCGACGGCGACACCCACGGACACCCCGACGGCGACGCCGACCTCGACGCCAACGGAGACGCCGACCGACACCCCGACGGCCACGGATACGCCGACGGATACGCCGACGGCGACACCCACGGACACCCCGACGGCGACGCCGACCTCGACGC
>CAYYWP010000080.1:5101-19114 GCA_964475125.1 uncultured Binatia bacterium (SeqCode)
CAACGGAGACGCCGACCGACACCCCGACGGCCACGGATACGCCGACCAATACACCGACGGATACACCGACGGCGACACCCACAGACACGCCGACGGCGACCCCGACCTCGACACCCACGGAGACGCCGACCGACACCCCGACGGCCACGGACACCCCGACGGCGACGCCCACGGAGACGCCGACCGACACGCCGACGGTGACCCCAACCTCGACGCCGACCAATACGCCGACCAATACGCCGACGGCGACCCCAACCAGCACGCCGACCAACACGCCCACCACCACCCCAACCAACCTGCCGATCCCGCCCGCGATCAGCGGGGGAGCCAGTCCCGGCGACTCGAGCGTGAGCGGCGATGGGTCGCCCAACTGCAACAAGATTCAGATCTGTAAGGTCGGTGTCGTCGGTGGGACGCCGAGTATGCCGCCGTGCACGCTGCCGGATACGATGCTGGGCATGGGGCCGACGAACGGCGCCGGTATTTTCAACATTCCGATAGCGCCACCGCTGGCCGAGGGCGAGTGCATCTACGCCTTCGACACCTGCACGAACCTGGTGAGCGCGGTTGAATGTGCGTTTGCGCCGGCGCCGGCGCCGGTGGTGTCGCGGCGCACGCTGCCGCTGGCCGTGGCTCTCCTCGGCTTGGTTGCGCTCGTCGGGCTGCTGCGGCTGCGCCGCAACCCGGTGTAGGTCATATCGCAAAGCGGGGGGGTGGGTCTGCGCCCAGCCCCGTACCGCGGTGTCGTGCAGCACCAGGCCTGCCGCGTTTCCTCGGTGGACAGGCTTTCGGGCTGCGACTACAGTTGCCCCGCGTAGGAGGTGGCGCGATGAGCTGTCCGCGGTGTGGAGGCGTGCAACACCAGGGAGTGGTGCGCGTCCGCCGCACAGTGGGGCTCGGACTCCTTCTCATCGGCCTCCTCGCCGCGTACGCGCTGGGCGGGCCGTATCTGCAGGATCTGGCCGAAGGGCTCGACCGCAGCCAGCTGCCGCACTGGCAGGCGATGGTCCCGGCGGCGACGTTGCTGCTGGCGGTGGCGCTGTTGTTTCTGCGCCTGCGCCGACCGGTGTGCGAGCGCTGCCAGGGAAGCGGCCTCTTCGTGCCCATCGGGGACGCCAAGGCCGCGCCAATCCTCTCCGGTGAGGGCGCCTCACGCCGCGTCGCCCTGCGCGCCCTGGGAGCGGGCGGGGCAACCGTGGCCGCCGCGGCGGGCGGGTTCGGTGCGGCGCTGCTACCCAACCGGAGCTGGCTACCGGTGGCGCGCGACCTGCAACGCTCCGACGTCGAGCTGATCGCGCCGCGGGCGCAACCGGAATGGCAGGGGGCCCGGATTCAGGCCTATCGGCGCCTGGGTCGTACGGGCGTCGAGGTCTCCGACATCGGCCTCGGCTCGGCCCGCATCGGCGCCGAGGGTACCGACGCGGCGAGCGCCAGGCGGGCGCTGGGCGTGGCGCGCGCCGCCATCGAGCGCGGCGTCACCTACTTCGATACCTCGCCGGACTACTCGGCCACCAACTCTGAGCAGATCCTCGGCGAGGCGATGAAAGGCCACCGCGAGCGGATGTTCCTGGCGACCAAGTTCTGCGTCGCCGACGGGCACCTGCCGAACGAGACGCCGGTGGCGGAGATCATCGCCGCGGTCGAGCGCAGTCTCAACCGGTTGCAGACCGATTACGTCGATCTCATCCATATCCACTCCTGCGACCGCCTCGACCGCCTCATGGCGCCGAACATCCACGAGGCCTTCGAGCGCTTGAAGGAGCAGGGCAAGGTGCGCTTCCTCGGCGTCAGCTCGCACTCCCCGAACCTCGAGGAAGTGGCGCACGCCGCCATCGACTCGGGCCACTTCGACGTCATCATGCTGGCCTACCACCACGGCATGTGGCCCGGCTTCGGCCCGCTGCTGAGCAAGGCCAAGGCGCACGACGTGGGGGTGGTGGCGATGAAGACCCTGAAGGGCGCCATGCACACCAACCTGGCCGACTTTCGCGGCGAGCGCCGCTCGTACGCGCAGGCGGCGTTTCGCTGGGTGCTGTCCAACCCCGACGTCTCGAGCCTGGTGGTGTCGTTCTGGCAGCCCGAGCAGATCGACGAGTACCTCGCCGCCTCGGGCATGCCTCGACGCCAGGAGGATGTGGCGTTACTGGCGTGCTACGACGAGCTGACGCGCGGCGACTACTGCCAGCCGCATTGCGGCGTCTGCCTCCCCTCCTGTCCAGAGCAGTTGGCGATCAACGACATCCTGCGCTACCGCATGTACTTCCGCGACTACGGCTGGGAGAAGGAAGGCCTGCGCCTCTACGCCCAGGTGGCGCGCAACGCCACCCTGTGCGCTGCCTGCCCGGCGCCGTGCACGGACACCTGTCCGATCGGTGTGCCCATCCGCGCCAAGATGCTCGATGCGCACCGCCTGCTGACGCTGCCGGCTTAACAGCCCGTTGAAAAAGGCCGCGCCCATCCTTCGACAGGCTCAGGACATGCCCTGAGCCCGTCGAAGGGTGGGCGAAACGCGTTTTTCAACGGGCTGTTAGGCGGACGTCCGTGGCGAGCGCGGGTACGCGGCTCGCCCGTTCGCCTCGCCTTGGCAACGGCGGACGCTGCTGCGGCGGGAGACCGCGAGCAGGGCCAATGCGAGAGCAAACAAAGGCATGGCCGAAGGGGGGCGCTCGCGGGGGTGACGGCGCAGCCGCCATTGCTACCGCTTGCCGCGGCTTCGCGCCGATCCGGGATGCCGTCGTCGTCGGAGTCGGTGTCGCGGTAATCCGGTGTGCCGTCGGAGTCGGTGTCGACCGGATGTTCGGGATCCGGGCCGGCTTCCCTCGCATCGGTGATGGTGTCTGCGTCGGAGTCCGTATCGCGCGAATCGCGCCTGCCGTCACCGTCGGTGTCGCCACTGCCCTCGACTGCGTCGGGAAGGCCGTCGCCGTCGCTGTCGCCCGGACCGATGGCGATGCCGACCGGCGCGCCATGCAAGTCGCTCACCGTCGCCGTCACGGCGTTGCGCGCCGTGTCGATGACCGACAGCGCGGCGGCGTTGCCACCGACATAGACCGTGGCGCCGTCGGGGCTGACGGCGATGAGGTTGGGCCGGCTGACCAGGCCGCTCGGGATCGTGGACACGGTGCACAGGGGGCCGCAGGAGGCGACGTCGACGACCGAGACGGAACCGCCGTTCATGTTGGCGATGTACACGCGCTTGGCATCGGGCGTGACGGCCAGGCCGACCGGGCTCAGGCCCACCATGGCGATGCCGTCGACGAGATCCATCGCCGGGACGATGGCGAGAACCTGGTCGATCTCGAACAGGGAGACGAACACCGTGCGGCCATCCGAGCTCGCCGCGATCCCCAGCGGGCCGCAGGGCTCGGGGCCGCAGGTGGTCCCCACCATCCCCGTCACCATGTCCGTGCTCGTATCGATGACCGCGAAGCCGTCGAGCGTGCCGACGTAGACGCTGATCGAACCGGCGCTGGCGCCTGGCGTCACCGCGATCGGCGGCAGGGAGGAACAGGTGTCGACCCCGTTGCGGTTGCACTGGATGTCGATGCTGGTAACGGCATGGGTGGCGGTGTCGATCACCGATACCGTATTACTGCCGGCATTCGACACGTAGAGGTGCGAGCCGTCCGGCGTGAGCGCGAGACCGATCGGGGTGAGCGAGTCGTCGAGGAGGATCCGGGCGAAGCGAGGGTCATTGTCCGGTGAGGTCACCACTGCAATGCTGTGGTTGCCGTCGGCGACGTAGAGGCGGGAGCCATCCGGGCTCACCGCGACGCCGACGAAGCCGGCCGCCATGGGCGGCGCGATGGTCCCCACCACGCTGTCCGTCGCCGTGTCGACGATGGTGACGGTGTCGCTCAGATCGGTCACGTAGGCGCGCGGCGCCGCGGCCTGCACACAGCGGGGCGAGGCGACGGCGAGCAAGCCGAGACCGGCCAACCCCAGCGTCGCGAGAGAGTCGCTCAAGCGAGTGTGCCGTCGGGCCATTGCGTGCTCTGACTCGGCCGAGCATAGGGTGGCAGAGAGCCCAGAAGCAAGGAACTTTTCCGGGCCAGAAACCGAAGCCCGGCCGCCGTGCGCAGCCGCCTCGCACAGCGCACAGCGCGGGGAAATTCTACTTGACAGCTATGACTGGGCGGGCCAACGCTGGGATTTCGGTTAGCAGTCCGTTGAAAAAGGCCGCGCTCATCCTTCGACGGGCTCAGGATGAGCGGGAAGTGCTTGTGCCGTTTTTCAACGGGCTGTTAGTTAGGAGACCGCCGAGAGCATCGCCTCGGCGCGGAAGGAGAGAGAAACGATGGCAGGGCGCCGACGGCGGTATCGACGAGTTGGTGAAACGGTAGGCAACCCGGGGCGCCGGAAGCTGTCGCGGCGCGAGTTTCTGGCCGGGACGACGCTGGCGGGCGCCGCGCTCAGCCTGCCGCCGTGGCTCGTCGGCTGTGGCTCCGACGGTCACCGGCCCAAGGCCACACCGACGGCGACGCCGAGCACGACTGCGACACCCACCAGCACGGCGACCCCGACGGCCACACCGGTGAGCCAGCCACGCGAGCTGCGAACCCTGCACTTCGACTTCTCCTTCGCCAACGTGCGAGAGGTGCGACTGCAGGTCCTCAACAGCCCGTCGCATCGCACGGCGCTAGCGGAGCATACGGACGAGTCGCGCACCCGGCACCGCCAGCTCAACCCGGCGCTCGCGTTGGTACCCGACGAGCGCCTGACCCACTTCGCCGAAGAGATCGATCTGCCGGCCGACGCGCTGCAGTTGCTCCTCGCCACCGGCGTCGATGCCGACACCGGGGAGGCCGTGGTCGCGGCCCTCCACGTCCACGTACCGACCGAGGCATTGCGGGCGATGGGAGGCCGTGCCCTGGCGCGCGGCCGCAACCCCCTGCGCTCGGGCAAGGCCCAGGCGTACGGGCTGGGGCACGGCGCCGGCGAGACGCCGATCGTCGATCTCTTGCCCGGGATCGCTGGCTTCGTCACGCCCTGGGATACGGCGGTGTCGCTGGTGTTCCACAATCAGGAGATCATGAATCTCAACGTCGATCAGGGCGCGAGCATCCTCAACCTGATCGGGACGTTGCCGTGCAGCGACGCCGATCCGAGCTGCACGCCCTACTTGGGCACGCTCGCCTTCCGCATCGCCGAGAAGTGGCCGGCCACGACTTCGGGCGGCTGGGCGACGCTGGTGGCGGCGAAGGACGTGCACGGCAATCCGGTGCTGAACGACCAGGGGCAACAGGTCTACTGCTACGAGCTCGACCCCGAGGTCGCCCAGACCGTCTGCTCGGTCGCGGCCCAGATCAAGCAGGAGATCTTCAACGACGCGGAGTTCACCGGCACCAACTGGCACCCCACTCAGGGCCTCACCGTGAGCCAGAGCACCGCCACGGGGCTGGGGCGCGGCGCCGGCGCAGCGATGTTCTCCGTCACCGCCGCGCATCCGGCCGGTACCAGTGCGCACGGGGTCACCTTCAATGACATCAGCGTGACCAACCAGGCCAATCGCACCGTCGAGCTCAAGTTCCGCAACGCCTACGTGCGCTATCTCTCGACCTACGTGCAGTTTGCCAACGCAGGCGGCGACCTGCCGGTGCAGAATCCGACCAGCAGCGACACGGATCGGGCGAAGTTCCTGGCCTGGATCAACAGTAACTACACCGTCTTGGGCATCCCGCTGATCGGCGACGACATCCCTCAGTCGAGCGTGCGGTTCGATGTTCCGGCCGAGGCGTCGATCGCCAAGGTCTACTTCGGCAGCCTCGGCCTCGGCGGCGAGGCGTTTTGTCCCGAGGCCCTCGATGGGGCGATCTTGACCCTGATCTTCAACATCGGCATCCCCACCATCTTGCTGGTCGCCGGCGTGGCGATCACCGGCTCGCTGCTCAAGTCTCTGCAGCAACAGTTCGGCGTCGGCATCATCCAGCTCCTGCGCGCTTCGCTGCCGCTCATCCTCGGCGCGACCGTCCCCGACATCGCCAATGGCATCTTCGGCACGGCCAATTCCTCGAATGCGACCGGCGTGTTGACCAGCCTGGCCAACGCATTACTCACCGCGTTCTTCGCCACCGGTGAGGGCGCGGCGCTCTTGGTGCAGCTGGCAGCCATCACGATCTCGGAGAACGCCGCCGATTTCATTCCGATTCTCGGTACGGCCTTCCGGATCGTCGCCGTGCTCGCCGACGTGGCGACGATCGCCGAAAGCGTCGGCGAGGTGCTCGCCAGCCCGGCGCTGTTCATCAACCATCTCTGCCTGACCATGACCACCACGGTGACCATCAACCACGACCCGGAGGATTTTCAGTTCCCCGCCACGGCGCGTAACTTCGAGGTCACCCTGACCTACGACTCGGCCTCCAAGGTGGCGCACAAGCAGACCGGCGCGATCGAGCCCGGCCGCGTCGATCCGATCGTCGTCGTCTTCGACAACGTGCCCTCGGGCGGCATGGTGACGGTGGATGTGTACCTGACCACCGAGACGAACTGCATCGTCGGGCGCAGCACGGATGCGCAAGGCAACCCCGGCCCGTTCGGGCCCGTGCCGGGCACGCAGGCCGCGATCGAGCTGACCATCAAGGAGCTGCTGATCCCACTGACGCAAACCACGCAGTACGTGCACGATTTGAAGCTCGAATATCAGAACGGCCAGCACATCTGGGTGGAGACCACCGCTCCGACGGCCACCATCGCCAGCCTGATGCAGGGCCAGGACAACGCGCTGAACGATCTCACCGGCATTACGATCAGCCAGCGCACCGGCATGGCCGGCTACGCCTACCAAGCCGGCGGGCAGGGGGTGTCGTACTGCGATCAGGTCAACACGGGGATCATGCACGTGGTGCAGAACGTCTTTCTCGCTCAGGACCCCGATCGCGGCCTAAAGCAACTGCCGTGCGGGTTCCAGCAGACGGCGGGGATCGTGTACGACAAGCTCGGTCCGGTATCGGGGATGGGGCGGAACTTCTTCGTGCAGCCGACCACGAGCGGATTCTTTCTCCAGTCGGTGACGCTCGACGACAGCACGCCGTTCAACGTCAACAACCCGCTGACCTGGGGTATCTTCTCGCAGGCGTTGGACTCACTGGCCGTGGTGCCGACCGGCTACGTGATCGGCGTCAACCGGCAGAATCACAAGATGGAGATCGTCGAGCTGCCGGCGCAGGCCGAGGACCCCAGCACCGCGCCGCAGGCGGTGCCTTTCTCGGTCTCGAAGATGGGCAAGGGGACGCGCTCAGGCCTGCTGAACGCGCCGGTGGCGGTGGCCGTCATCAATGCGGCGATCTTGATCCTGGAGGACGGCAACCAGCGGGTACAGGCGGTGGACGTGTCGGGCAATCCGGTGCCGCTCTTCCAGAACGGCAGCACGAACATCGTCGACCTCGAGCAGGGCCCCGGCATCGTGTACCTGGACATCGGCGTCGAGGGGATGGGCTACTTCTACGTGCTGTCGTTCGTCAACGACGGCATGTCGGCGGCGGACTATCGCCTGGATGTCTACGATCCGCAGGGCAACTTCCTCACCCGCACGACGAAGGTGGCGGCGGCGCGGATGGCGGTGGACACCTTCCGCAACGTGTACACGCTGAATTATGAAACGGTGGCCAACGCGCCGCGCATCGAGCCGTCGCTGTCGCAGTGGAATCCCTCCACACCCGGTGGGTGCCCGACCCCGCCGGCCGGATAGGCGCGCAGGTGCCATAACCGCCGGTCGACAAATGCGCCTTCCGCCCCCTGGGGTTCCTCGGGTTCGGCAATGATTCTGAATTGGCGGGCCAAGCCGCAAAGGGCGCGCTCGGTCATGGCCCAGAGGAGGACGCCGTCGATGAGCAACTCACTCCGTCAGGCGCTGTTTTCGCTCATCGCCGGCGCTGGTGCGGCGGCTTGGCTCACGGCCGCCGGCTGTGGCGGCGGTGCGCAGCCCTCCAGCGCCTCGCCAGAGATCCCGCCGGCCGGGGGTATCTCGGAGCAGTTCCTGGTCGAGCATCCCAGCCATGCCCTCAACGCCACCCACACGGTGCTCCTCAACCTCGAGGCCAGCGGAGGCGGAGTCCGTGACACGGGAGCCGCGGACGGGGTGGACGAGGTGCCGTTTTTCTTCGAGCGCAGCACGGACCTGACGCTGCGCGTGACGGATGAGCTCGCCGAGGCACCGACGCTCGTGCTGCTGGACGATGTTGGCATCGAGGTCGCACGCCTCGGGCCGGACCACCGCCAGCAGACGGTGACGGTGTCCGGCGCGCATACCCTCGAGGTGCGCCACCCACGCGCCGGCGCGGCCGAGGTCGAAGCCCAGCTCGTCTTCTTGCGCCCGGTGGGAACGGGCCCGGGCAACGCGGCGGGCCCCGCCGGCGCCAACGATCTGGCGGCCATCGAAGCGGGCAAAGACTGTGTCGCGTGCGACCTGCGTGGGATCGCGTTTCAGGGACCAGCAGTCGTGCAGAACATCAGACTCACCCTCGCCGATTTCACCGGGGCGACCATCAGTAGTGGCGTTGTTTTCCTCGGTACGGACCTGATCGGAACGGTCTTCGATCAGGTGCGCTTTCAAAGCATGGGCTTCGGGAAGGCGATCCTGACGCGGGCGAGCTTCAAGGGCGCGACCTTCGTGCGGGCCCCCGACACCTGTGAGGGCCCCCTGTGCCGGACGTCGCCGGACGACCCGAACTGCTGCTTCGTCAACTGCTCGATTAGTTTCGAGCTGGAAGAAGCGCCTGGAGCGCTCAACCAGGTGGACTTCAGCGGCGCGACGTTCGGCGCGACGTGCCTGAGGGCGCCGGACCTGAGCGGAACGATTTTCACCGGCGCGACCTTCGACGATGCGTCGACCGTTGCGCCGTCGAATTTCGCCGGCAGCGATCTGCGCGGCGTGCGCTTTCTCGGCTCGGATGTGAGAGGATTCGACCCGGTCGGGGAAAGCCGATACGCCGCGGCGAGCTTCGCTGGCGCGCTGCTTTCGGATGATGTCTCGGGAGTGAGTTTCAGCGGCGTCGATCTGGCGAACGTGGACTTTCGCGGTACAGACCTTCGCCGCGCCTCGTTCGCCGGCAGCACCCTGAACGCAGCGACCAACTTCGCCGGCGCCAATTTCTCTGGCAGCGACTTCGCCGGCGTCGACCTCACTCGCGCCAACCTGTCCACGGCCATCCTGTCGGCGTCGACGAGCTTCGTTGGCGCGACGTTGTCTGACACCACCGCCCACGGAGCGAACCTCGCTTGTCTGAAAGATCAGGGAACGGGCGCCTGCGAGTTTGCGCCCCAGACGACGCAGTTTCGAGGCATGAATCTCTCCTTCGTCAATCTGAGCGGGGCCAGCTTGGAGGGAGCGGACCTGGGGGCCACGGTGTTCAGCAACGCGCGGCTGGTCGGGGCCAATCTCAATTTCGCGAATCTGAAGGACGCCACGTTGCGCGGCGCGCTCCTCGGCGTGGAGCCGGGCAGCGGCGCGACGGTGACACAGCTCGGCGGCGCCTACATGGTCAACGTCGACTTGACCGATGCGGATCTGCGCGGCGCCGACCTCTCCGGTGCGCATCTGTACGGGACATCGCTGCTGGTGCGCACGCGGCTCGATGCCGCCGATTTCAGCGACGCGCTCTGTGCCGGCGCGACGTTCAGCGGCAGTCTCACCGATACGGTCTTCAACCACGCCGTGCTCGTCAACGCCACCTTCAACGGGGCGAACCTGACCGACGCCAAGTTCGACAGCGCATACTTGCAGGGGACAGACTTTTCCGCCGCGACCAGCGTGGCGGGGGCGACGCTGCGCAACGCGGCCACGTCGACGGCGCCGGGAGCCTGGATGTTCATGGAACAGGACGGCACCCCGTTCACCCTGGAGTTCGGCGCCACCAACCTCGGCGCGTTCGCCGTTGATAGGAGCGTCATCTGTCCGAACAACCAGAACGGGCCTTGCACGATGGAGACGCTGACACCGGTCGAGAACGGCCCGTTCCCGCCACAACCGCCGTGCGTGCCGAGCGAGCAGTTCTGCTTCGAGAATTGCTTGAGCCCGCCCGTTTTCAGCAATACGCCGCCGTGCCAGTGAGGAGTGCGGAACCGGACTTACGCCTGCCTCGCCAACGTCGCCGCCCCACGACCGTCGAGCCATGCAGGCGCCGGGCGGCGTATCCACCAACCGAGGTGCCGGCCGCGCCACCGGTTCCAGCGCCGTCCGCGTTCATCGGCCCTCTGCCTGGTTTTCGGCACTCGCGTTGATCCGGTCGATCAACTGCCGCAGCCGCCCGAAGCCGCGGCGATCGAAGCGGAAGGCGACGCGCGGGAGGTGCAGAGTCGCGGGATCGTCGCGTTCGACGGCGAACGGCTTGCACGGTTCGATGGCGCCGCGCTCGACGATGTCGGCGAACTCCTGCGACCACTCGCGCAGTTGTGCCGCGGCGAGCGGTGTGTTGGTGCGGACGACGAGCTGGTCGTCGACGTAACGCGCCGAGTGAAAGACGCGATAGAAACCGGTGATCTCGGCAACTGCCTGGTCGACGTCGTCGGTGACGGTGTACAAGTGGCGGTCGTGCGGGGCGATCATGCGGCGCCGCTGCAGGTGGTCCTCGACGTAGCGCTGCCAGGTCTTCCAATACGTCCCGCGCGGTTGATCGAGCAGCACCAGCGGCATCGGCTGACACTTGCCGGTCTGCAGCAGGGTGAGGGTTTCGAAGCCCTCGTCGTGCGTGCCGAAGCCGCCGGGAAAGAGGACGACGGCGTGCGCCTCCTTGATGAAGAACAGCTTGCGAACGAAGAAATAGTTGAACGAGAGCAGCTTGCGGTCGCCATGGATGGCCTGGTTGGGGCGCTGTTCGAATGGCAGGACGATGTTGACCCCGAAGCTGCGCTCGCGGCCGGCGCCGCGGTTACAGGCTTCCATGATGCCGCCGCCGGCGCCGGTGATGACCATGAAGCCGGCGTCGGCGATGGCGCGCGCGAAGCGCTCGGCGGTGCGGAAGTAGGGATCGTTTTCCTGCGTGCGCGCCGAGCCGAAGGTGGCGACCTTGCGGACGCCGCGGTACGGCGTGAAGACCTCGAAGCCGCCGCGCAGCTCCTCCAGGGTGCGGGCGACGAGCTTGAGCTCGCCGACGCTGGCCCCGCTGGTCTCCAGCGCCCGACCGGCGGCGACGATCTGTTCGATCAGGCGCTCGACGCGGCTGCGCTGGCGTCTGGCCTCACGCCCGGAGGGGCCAGGCTCCGTCGACGACATGGGCGCGCTCGGCCGCTATGACGCGGCCGTTTCGGCGCGCAGCCGCCGCAGCCGATCGGCCACTTGCCATTCGGCAGCCCAGTGCTCGACATGGAGCCAGTCGATATGCGGGAGACGGGCGAGCCCGATCAGGTCGAGGCGATCCTTGGGGCGGTCGGCGATGAGCTTCATGACGATCACGTCCTCTCTGGTGGCGACTCGTACGCCGGAGGGCGCGACGGAGGCGCGCTGGATGATTTCGCATTGCAGGGCCGTCTTGGCCGCCTGGAGCCTGACCAGGATGTCGCCACCGGCGGACACGAAGCGCACGATGTCGGGACCCGACGGCAACTCGCCTCCGTGCTCGGCGGCAACCCGATAGCCCTCCTTCTCCAATAGTTCGGTCAACTGCCGCAGCTTGCCCGGGTCAGTCTGCACGGTCAGGTCGATATCGGCGGTGAAACGCGGCTCCAGCCACGCGTTGACGGCGTGGCCGCCGATCAGTGCGTACCCAATCGCGGCGCGGTCGAGTAGGCGAGCGAGTGTGGCAATGACATCTTCCGGCACCGCCGCCTCAGGGTCGATACAGACCGAGCGCACGGGCGCGCTTGTAGAACGGTGATGGGTCGTCGCGGTCGTCGCGCTGGACAGCACATGCCCGCAGGCGTTCGTAGAGAGCCCAACTGCGCCGCAGCCGTTCATCGAGTGAGACCGCGCCATGGCGCGCATCCTGCGCGGCGTGAGACGCGGCCTTGATCTCACCGAGGCGCCTCAAGAAGGCCCGGTCTCGCTCGGACACCGCCATGGGGCGCATGCTATCACCCTGGACGCCGCTTGCGTAGCCGCCGGCGCGAGCCGGGTGACCGCGCCGCGCCGTCTTACGAGGCGGAAGACGGCAGCGCGAGCAGCGGCGCGATCTCGCGCCATTCAGTGGCGGGCGGCGAGCAGGTCATGCGGTGGCAGACGTACACCGTCGGCCGGCCGTCGATCGGCTCCTTGCCCTCGAGCAGCGCCGGGCGCGGGGCCGGGTCGGACGGGTCGAGCACGAGCAACGTGCGGTTGGGCAGGTAACACTGGCGCAGGCGCGCCAGCAGGGCCGCGGTTTCAGGCCTGGTGCGCGCGCCGATCACGGCGATCTCGCGCGGCCCGGCGTCGAGGAAGTCGAGCGCGGCGTACAGGTTGGCGAAGCCGAACGGCTGACTGCGCATCGGCTCGGCGAAGAGGCGCAGGATTGCTTCGGCGCGCTGGCGGTAGTCGGCGCGATCGAGATAGCTCGCCAGGCGCAGCAACGTCAGCGCCGCGACCGAGTTGCCGGAGGGGACGGAGCCATCGAAGGCCGGCTTGCTGCGCACGATCAGCCGCTCGTGGTCGTCGCTGGTGAAGAAGAACCCGCCCGCCTCCGCATCCCAGAAGTGGGCCACGGCGCTGTCCATCAAGGCCGCCGCGGCCTCGAGGTAGCGGCGCTCCTGCGTGGCCTCGAAGACGTCGAGCAGCGCCGCGGCGACAAAGACGTAGTCGTCGAGATGGCCGTTCAGTTTGGCCACCCCGTCCTTCCAGGTGCTGAGCAAGCGCTCGCCGCGTTGCAGCTCGCGCTGCACGAAGGCGACGGCATCGACGGCGACCTGGCGGCAGGCGTCGTCGTCGAAGACCTCGGCGGCCTTGGCGAAAGCGCTGATCATCAGGCCGTTCCAGGCGGTCAGGACCTTGCTGTCCAGTCCGGGTTTGATGCGCTGCTCGCGCGCGGCGAAAAGCGTCGCACGCGCCTCGTCCAGGATGCGCCCGACCTCGGCTGCGTCGCGGCGAAAGAGACCGGCGAGCTGCGCGACACTCAGGGTGACGTGCAGGATGTTGCGGCCCTCGAAGTTACCCTCCGCGGTGATGTCCCAGTAGCGGCAAGCGAGATCGGCGGCCTCGGCACCGAGCAGGCGCTGAACCTCGCTCGGGTCCCAGACGAAGAACTTGCCCTCTTCGCCCTCGCTGTCGGCATCCTGGGTCGACCAGAACCCGCCCGCCGGATCGCGCATCTCGCGCCCCACGTAGTCGAGCGTCTGACGCGCGATGCGGGCGAAGAAGGCGTCGCCGCTGTACTGGTAGGCGGCCAGGTAGAGCGGCACGAGCTGGGCGTTGTCGTAGAGCATCTTCTCGAAGTGCGGCACCAGCCAGCGCGCATCGACCGAGTAGCGGTGAAAGCCCCCGCCGAGCTGATCGTACATGCCGCCCTCGGCCATGCGGCGCAGGGTGAACAGCGTCATCTCGGCGTAGCGCGTCTGGCCGCTGTGCGCGGCGGTGCGCAGCAGCAGCTCGAAGACGCCGGAGTTGGGAAATTTCGGCGCGCTGCCGATGCCGCCGTGGTCGGCATCGTAGGCCCTCGCCAACTGGGCGGCCGCCTCGGCGATGGCGTCGGCGTCCGGCAACGACGACCCGGGCCGCAGGCTCTCGAGCTCGGCGAGGCGCGAGTGGATCTGCTCGACCGAGCGCTGCACGTCGTCGGGCCGCTCGCGGTAGGCCTCGGCGACGGCCTGCAGGAGGCGCGGAAAACCCGGCATGCCGTGGCGGTCCTCGGGCGGGTAGTAGGTGCCGCCGTAGAACGGCTGGCCGTCGGGGGTGAGGAACACGGTCATCGGCCAGCCGCCGCGCCCGGTGAGCAGTTGCACGGCGTTCATGTAGATGTGGTCCACGTCCGGGCGCTCCTCGCGGTCGACCTTGATATTGACGAAGTGCTCGTTCATCAGCGCCGCGATGGCCTCATCCTCGAACGACTCGCGTTCCATGACGTGGCACCAGTGGCAGGCCGAGTAGCCGACGCTGAGCAGCACCGGCTTGTT
>CAYYWP010000081.1:0-18935 GCA_964475125.1 uncultured Binatia bacterium (SeqCode)
ACGTCGCGCGCCGTCACCACGTAGCCGTTCGGCAGCGAGCGGAAGTCGAGCTTCACGCCGGGCTGGAAACACCACTCGAGCGGCACCTCGTCGATGGTGATCGCGCGCTCGCCGCGGTTCATCGTCGAGGCGAAGTGATACGGCGCGTCGAGGTGCGTGCCGTTGTGGGTCATCAGCCGGATCCACTCGTACGCCCAGGCCTCGCCGTCGGGCAGATCCTTCGCCTGCAGGCCGGGAAAGAATCTCGTCACCTCGTGGATCGTGTCGGCGTGGCGCAGGTACTCGATCTTCGGCTCGTAGCCCGGCGGATCGGATGGGACGTCGTTCTCGATCGGCATCGAGAGATCGATGATGCGTCTGGTCATGACCGTGGCCCCCACCGCTCGGCGATCGCTGAACTGCCGCGGCCATAGTCCCTGACGCTCGGCGTGGTCAAACCGGTCCGCTGGTTTGACAGGCCGGGCCCGATCTCCCTATCGGGTAATCGCCGCAGAGAACGGCTGGCCGAATAGCCGAAAGAGCTGATCCACTCGCAGCCCGAGGAGAGGTGAGTCGGCATGGGACTGCAGACGCGGACCACCGGGATGATCGGCGCGGCGGTGCGTCGATTGGAAGACCAGCGCCTGGTGACCGGGCGCGGGCAATTCATCGACGACGTCGAGCTGCCGCGGATGCTCGAGGCGGCAATCCTGCGCAGCCCGCACCCGCACGCGCGCCTCGTCCGCATCGAGGCGACGCGCGCGCTGGCGCTGCCCGGCGTCCATGCCGTCCTCACCGGCCGCGAGCTGGCCGAGGTCGCCCGCCCACAACCCGTCATTTGGCACGTGCCCGGGCAGCAGGTGACCAACACGTACGCCATGGCCGTCGACCGCGTGCGCTGGGTCGGCCAACCAGTCGTCGCGGTGGCGGCGCGCGACCGCTACGTCGCCGAGGATGCCCTGACACTGATCGAGGTGGAATATGAACCGCTGCCGGCGGTGGCGAGCCTGGAGGCCGCGCTGGCCGAGGGCGCGCCCAGGCTCTACGACGACTGGCCGGACAACATCCTGGCGCGCGCCACCTTAGCGAAGGGCGATGTCGAGGCGGCGATTGCCGCGGCGGACGTCGTGGTGCGGCAGCGGTTCACTATCGGGCGGCATTTCGCCTGCCCGCTCGAGACGCGCGGTTGTGTCGCCACCTGGGACCCGTACACGAATGCGATCGAGCTCTGGCTGAACTGTCAGGGTCCCTCGCTGACGCGCGACTTCCTCGGCGAGGTGCTCGGCGTGCCGCTGCACCACATTCGCGTCCGCGCCCCCAACCTCGGCGGCGGCTTCGGGTGCAAGCTCGACCTCTACGGGGAGGAGATCATCGCCTGCGTGCTGTCGCGGCGCGCCGGCCGGCCGGTGAAGTGGATCGAGGATCGGTCCGAAAGCTTCGTGGCCACCTCGCACGCGCGCGAGGAGGTGATCGACGCCGAAATGGCGGCAACCAAGGACGGCAAGATCACCGGCATCAAGGCCACCGTGTACGGCGTGCTCGGCGGCACCACGCAGATGGTGGCCGGGGGCCCGGCCTGGCTCACCATGAGCACGGTCACCGGGCCGTACGACGTTCCTCACATCAGCTCGACGTTCGTCGGCGTGGTCACCAACCGCGCCCCGTCCGGCTCGTATCGCGGCTGGGGTCAGCCCGAGGCGAACTTCGTCCACGAGCGTTTGCTGGAGCTGACGGCGCGGCGGCTCGGCATCGACCGCAACGAGATGCGGCGCCGCAACCTGCCGCGGCCCGAGGCGTTTCCGTTCAACACCGGGCTGGCGTTGACGTTCGACAGCGGCCGTTACGCGGAATGCGTCGACCTCTGCCTCGACGGCCTGCGTCAGCACGACTGGTGGGCGCGCCAGGACGAGGCGCGCCGCGCCGGCCGCTCGGTGGGCATCGGCTTCGGCTTTCACATCGAGATGACGGCCTTCGGCCCGACCCGGGCGCTGAACGACGCCGGCTTCGACCACTCCGGGTTCGACCAGGCGATCGTGCGCATCGACTCCAGTGGACGCGTCACGGTCTCGACCGGCCAGATCGACATGGGCCAAGGACTCAGCACGACGCTGGCGCAGGTCGCCGCCGACACGCTCGGCGTGCCGCTCGCCGACGTCACCGTGGTGTCGGGCGACACCGCGTCCTGCCCGATACCAGGCTATGGCACCGGGGCGAGCCGAGGCGCCGCACTCGGCGGCGCCACCGTCATCGGCGCGAGTGCGAAGCTGCGCCAGCAGGTCCTGCGCATCGCCGGTCAACTGCTCGAGGTCGCGCCGGAGGACTTGACCATCGAAGAGGGCCGCATCGCCGTGCGCGGCGTGCCCGACCGCGGCGTGACCATGGCGGAGGTCGGCAGCGCCGCCTACCGGCAACTGAGCGGCGGGCTCCCCGCCGACATGCCGCCGACGCTGGAGGAGCGCTGCGTGATCGACCCCGAGGCGTTCGCCGTCACCTACGGCTGCACGGCGACAATGGCCGAGGTCGACCGCGAGACCGGCGTCGTCACCGTGCTCGATTACCTCACCGCGCACGACTGCGGCACCGTCATCAACCCGACCATCGTCGACGGCCAACTGCACGGCGGCGCCGCCCAGGCGATCGCCGGCGCGCTCTACGAGGATCTCGTCTACAACGACGCCGGGCAACCCCTGACCACGACGTTCATCGACTACCTGGTGCCGACCGCCTCGGAGGTGCCGCGCTTCACTCACCTGCACATGGAGACGCCGGCGCCACACATCCCCGGCGGCATCAAGGGCATGGGCGAATCCGGCACCATCCCCGGCTTCGCTGCCATCGCCAACGCCATCGACGACGCGCTCAGCGACCTCGGCGTCGTCGTGACGAGCCTGCCGATCACCCCGCCGCGCCTGCTCGAGCTCATCCGCGGCGCGACGGCGGACACGCCACGACCCAGCTCCTGACCGCGCGGGCCGGAGTGTCGGCGCCACGCCCCACCTCACCGGGCGGCGCGCCGCGCCGCCGGCGGGCACAGGTCCCGCGGCTACGGCTTGCAGGAGCCCTCAGGCGGAGCTGACGCGCCGGTGACGTCGTCCGACACGTGATGGCAGCCGCACTGGCCCCGCTCGACTCGGATACGGTATCGGAGCCGTCGCGCGGCAATCTCGCGGTCACCCAGAATCTTGACAGCGCGAGGGGCTTCATGGCGGGTGGAAGCGTGCCAGCTTCTATTGTAGCGAGCAGACTGGATCGGCACGGCGCTCTTGCGCTCCTTCTCGTCGTCTACTGGCTGACGTTTTCCGCATGCACTCCACCGCCGACGAGCCGGTCGGGGGCGGTATCCCCTCGGGGCGCGCTCAGGGCTGGGTTGCCGGTCTTAGTGCTGGCACCGGTCGTGCGCTTCGAGGAGATGCAAACCGAATTCCCCTTGCGCGGGCGCGACGATGAAGCGAAGGAACTCGCTCTCGAGCTGCACCGAGCAGCAATGGCTAGTGCCGCGACGGCGAGCGCGGCAGTGACGGATTGCGCGACCACCGGGGCGACTGACGTTGCAACCCTCTGCGACGAGCTCGCACGTCACGCCCTCCTTCTCTCGCGAGGCATCGTGCGAGCGGACAGCCGTCCGCTCCTCGCTCGGGCCGCGGTTCTCGGTACCGATGCGACGGTGCTGGCCACGTCCTGCGTGGCACGCGCCGGGCCGTTGGGCACTTACAACTCGAGTACGGGTCAAATCACCTCGTCAGATTCACGTACGGTTGTATCGGCAGCCTTATGGCGCGGAACAGACGGGAAGGTGGCGTGGAAGAACGATGTCCTTCTCCGCACGATCCCTGAGGGCAGCGACGAGAGGTATCAGCAATCGCTCGCTTTGCTGTTCAGCGGTGCGCCCGGGAGATAGACATGATGCTACCGCATCATTTGCCGTCGCGGTACGCGCTGGTCGCTGGAGGGCTAATTTTGGCGCTCGCGTCGTGCGTACGACCGAACCGAACCGCGCTCTACTGGGAGCACCGCGTCCCAGCCAAAGAGATCGGGGCGCTGGTCTTGCTGCCCGCACTTGACTCTCGTATCGACCGAAGAGTCGACATCAACCTCGACCAGCAGGTTCTCGCCGTCTCAATCACGGTGCTGGACGAGCGGGGCTACGCCGCCTCCCTGGGTGTCATGCCGGCTGATGTAGGCGAGGTATCGATCGACGAGCTGCCGACCGCGGATGCGAGCTGGATCAAGCGCCTGGCACCGGCCGGCCGCTGGGTGATGCTGCTCGGCCTCGTCGACGTCACCAAGACCATGACTTTTGGAAGCACCGGAAACGCCGAGGTGGCGGGATTTCTCTTCGACACCCAGCAGGGATTGCTCGTGTGGCGCGACAGGGGCGTCGGCCAGGTCGGCCAAGGCGGACTCCTCGGGATCATGCTGACCGAGAAGATGGACGATTGGGCGATCGAAGATGCACTCAACAACCTCTTCGCCTCCCTGCCCGTGCGGGCGGCTCCGACCCCCTCCGCGCCAGCGGCCTGAGGTCGACACCAGCCCCTCCCGTCACACCGCCTCCTGAGTCGCGGCCCTCTTGCGCCCGGGTACCCGCGCTCGCCCGCCGCCAGCCCCCCCGGCGCCGAAGGCGAGCGGAAGAATCCTTAAACTCATCGGGCCCGTCGAGGCGACATTGAACGCCCTGGCGGAGACAGCTCCCTCCGCGCCCGACTCAAGGATGAACGTTCGATCGCCGTTCGTCGCAATGTGATGCAATACGCCGCCTGGTGCTGGGTCGCCGCCGCGCGGCCTGCCGGCAGGCACAGCGCCAGCGGCGACCGCTGGAGGCGGAAGCTCGGTCGCTACCGTGCTCGTCTTTCACGGGATGTAGCGGCAGCGCGCCATGTTGCCCAGCCGTTTGACATGCACCGGCGAATGCGGAGTACTCTTGCCCTTCACTCTGAGCGGTACGCGTATGGAGGAGTCATGAAACGCATCGGCGTCGACGTCGGCGGGACGTTTACGGACTTGATCCTCGTCGACGAGGATTCCGGCCGCATCACGGTCGACAAGGTGCCGTCGACGCCCGACGATCCGGCCCGCGCCGTCGTCATCGGGGTCGAGCGCCTGTGCGCCAAGGGGGGCGTCAAGCTGGGGCAGATCGACAACATCCTGCACGGCACCACGGTGGCGACCAACATCGCCCTGACCCACAGCGGCGCCGAGGTCGGGATGATCACCACCGAGGGGTTCCGCGACATCCTGCACATCGCCCGCCACAAGAAGCCGTTCAACTTCTCGCTGCAGCAGGAGTTGCCGTGGCAGGCGCGCCCGCTGGTCAAGCGCCGCCACCGCCTGACGGTGAAGGAACGGATCACCGTGCCGCGCGGCGAGGTGCTGCACGCCCTCTCCGACGACGAGGTGCGCCAGCGCGTGCGCGCCCTGAAGGCGGCCGGCGTCGAGGCCGTCGCCATCTGCCTGCTGCATTCCTACCTCAATCCCGCCCACGAGCGACGCATCAAGGAAATCGTGCAGGAGGAATTCCCCGCAGCCTTTCTGTCGGTATCGCACGAGGTGCTGCCGCTGTACCGCGAGTTCGAGCGCTTCTCGACGGTAGCGCTGAACGCCTACGTCGGCCCGAAGGTATCGCGCTACGTCGAACGCTTCGACGCGGCGATGAAGGGCGCCGGCTTCCAGCGCGGCGTGCAGCTCATGCAGTCGTCCGGCGGCATGGCGACCGTGGCGGCGGCCGGCAACCGGCCGGTGAATCTGCTCATGTCGGGCCCGGTCGCCGGCCTGATCGGCGGCATCTGGGCCGGCAAGATGTCGGGCTTCGACAACGTCTTCACGCTCGACATCGGCGGCACCTCGGCCGACATCGGCGTCGCCGCCGGCGGCCAACTGCGCATGCGCCACCTGCTCGATACGAAGGTGGGCGACTATCAGGTCATGGTGCCGATGGTCGACATCGACACCATCGGCGCCGGCGGCGGCTCGATCATCTACCTCGACGACAGCGGCGTGTTCCGCGTCGGCCCGCAATCGGCCGGCGCCGATCCGGGCCCGGCCTGCTACGGCCGCGGCGGCGTCGAGCCGACCTCGACCCATGCGCAGGTGCTGCTCGGCCGCCTGCGCCCCGATCGCGGCCTGCTCGGCGGCGACATGCGCCTCGACCCAGCACTGGCGCGGCGCGCGCTGGCCACGATCGCCGAGCGGCTCGGCATGTCCGTCGAAGACACGGCCCTCGGCGCGCTGCAGATCCAGAAGTTCGGCATGACCCAGTCGATCGAGCTCAACTCGGTGCGCCGCGGCTACGATCCGCGCGACTTCACCCTCGTCGCCGCCGGCGGCGCCGGGCCGCTCTTCGCCTGTGACATCGCCCTCGAGCTGGAGATCCCGCGCGTTCTCATCCCGCCGCACCCGGGCATCATCGCCGCCACGGGCCTGCTGGCGACGGATCTACAGCACGAGTTCGTCGCCACCGAGCGCCATGCGCTGAAGAGTCTCGACCCTGCCAAGCTCGAGGCGCGCTACGCCGAGCTGGTGGCGCAGGCGGTCGCCCAGCTCGAGGCCGATGCGGTCCCGCCCGAGCGCCGCCTGTTGCGGCGGCTCGCCGACTGCCGCTACCTCGGCCAGGGCTACGAGGTGCGTTTCGACGTGCCCGCCGGTCCGATCGATGCCGCCTGGGTGGCCGCCACCACCGAGGCCTTCCACCGCGCGCACGAGGCCGAGTACGGCCACCGCTTCGACGCCGCGGTCGAGATCGTCAACATCCGCGCCGTCGGCATCGGCCGCATCGACCAGCTGCGGCTGGCCGAGGCGGAGGCGGCGGCGGGCGCCCCGGTGCCGGCGCTGGAGCGCGAGGTCGTCTTCGAGGTCGACGGCAAGGCCGAGCGGCGGCCGACGCCCTTCTACGACCGCACCGCGCTGCGCGCCGGCCACCGCCTCGAAGGTCCGGCGATCGTCGAGCAGTACGACACCACCACCGTCATCCCGCCCGGCCTGGGTGCCGAGATCGACCGCTACGGCAACATCGTCATCGACTGTACGCGGGCCGCCAAGTCGGCGCGCCAGCGCAACGCCGACCTGGCCACGCCGATCCTCATGCGCGTCATCGGCGGCGCCTGCTCGGCCATCGTCAAGGAGATGGCCGGCGTCCTCTTCCGCATGAGCTATAGCTCGATCATCCGCGAGTCGGAGGACCTCGGCGCCGGCATCTTCGACGCCGAGGGCAACGTGCTGGCCGAGTCGGACTCGACGCCGATGTTCATGGGCGCCATGCCGAAGATCGTCAAGAACATCATCCAACTGCTCGGCGACGACATCCACGAGGGGGACGTCATCCTGCACAACGACCCCTATCACGGCGCCACGCATTCGCCGGACGTGGCGATCGTCATGCCGATCTTCCACGACGGGACGCTGGTCGGTTTCGCCGGCGCCTCGGCCCATCTGCTCGACATCGGCGGCGCCTACCCGGGCATCATGGTCGACGTCGTCGACAACTGGGCGGAAGGGAACATCTACCGCGCCATCAAGCTGGTCGAGCGCGGCGTGCGGCAGGAGCAGATCTGGCGCCACATCCTCGACAACATGCGCACGCCGACCTACAACCGCGGCGACATCGAGGCGATGATCGCGGCCTGCGAGCTGGCCCGCCGCCGCTACCTCGAGCTGCTCGGCCGCTACGGCCAGGCGACCGTGCTGGACACGGCGCGCGCCTGGCTCGACTACTCCGAGCGCATGCTGCGCCAGGAGATCGCCAAGCTGCCCGACGGCACCTATGAGACCGAGGTCGGCTGGCTCGACGACGACGGCCGCAACCGCGGCGTCAAGCTGCCGGTCAAGGTGGCGGTGAAAATCAAGGGCGACGAGATCACCTTCGATCTCACCGGCTCGAGCGCCGAGGTGCCGACCGCCTACAACTGCCCGTACGAGGGCACGACGGTCTCGGCGATGTCGTTTATCACCCGCATGATCTTCCTCGACGAGGTCGCCCACCCCGTCTTCGTGCCGCAGAACGAGGGCATGCTGCGGCCGGTGAACGTGATCGCCGAGAAAGGCTCGATCTTCAACCCGAACTTCCCGCGCGCCTGCTTCGCGCGCTTCTGTCAGGTGCAGCGCGCGGTCGACCTGGCCCTGCGCGCCCTCGCTCCGGTAGTGCCGAAGCAGATCACCGCCGGCAACTCGGCACACCTGCACTTCGTCTCGTACTCCGGCTTTCTCAAGGACCAGGGCGAGTACTGGGTCTATCTGGAAGTCGACGAAGGCTCGTACGGCGGACGCCCGGACCGCGACGGGCTCGACTCGGTCGACTGCCTGATCGCCAACACGCGCAACAACCCGATCGAGGAGCTCGAGTGGCGCTACCCGATGCGCACCGAGCGCTACGAGCTGCGCGACGACCCGGCCGCGGCCGGCCAGTGGCGCGGCGGCATCGGCATCGTGCGCCTCAACCGCTTCCTCGTCGATACGATCGTGTCGTGCGAGGGCGAACGCCACGACTCCGATCCGCCGTGGGGCATCTTCGGCGGGCATGACGGCGTCAACGCGCGCGTGACCAAGAACATCGGCGAGGCCGGCGAAGAGCCCTGGCCGTCCAAGTTCACCGGCTTCCGCCTCAAGGCCGGCGACTCGATCTGTATCGAAGTGCCCAACTCCGGCGGCTACGGCGACCCGTACGCGCGCGAGGCGGCGCTGGTGGTCTCCGACGTCCGCGACGGCTTCACCACCGTCGAGCGGGCGGCGCGCGACTACGGCGTGGTCATCGACCCGGTCAGCCTGACGCTCGACACCGCCGCCACCGAGCGCCTGCGCGCCACGCTGCGCGCCGCCTGATTGTCGGTAACCGGATGCTGCGGATCGCACCCCTCACCCTCCACTCGACGCGCTGCAGGCTGTCAACGAGCGTACGCGCACGAGCCGTAGCCGCGGGACCTGTGCCCGCCGGCGACGCGGCGCGTCGCCCGGTGGCGGGGGGTGTGGCGCCATGCCACCGCTGATGGTCGAATCTGGCGTTCCCGGTGCGGTTGCCGCGCCCCACTCCACCGGGCAGCGCGCTGCGCTGCCGGCGGGCACAGGTCCCGCGGCTACAGCTCACAGCGAGAGCTCGGTGGCCGCACCACATCCCGATCGTTGAGGAGAGCAGACATGTCCGAGAACTTTGACATCGCCGCCGCGCTCAATCGGATCTTCAACGCCGACACCGGCATCTACCAGCAGCGCGGCTTCCAGCGCCGCATCGGCTACGGCAAGCGCCCGGCGCTGCTGCACATCGATCTCGCCAAGGCGTGGACGCTGCCCGGCCACGTCTTCTCCTGCGACGGCATGGAGCGGATCATCCCCGCCGTGCAGAAGTTGAACGCGGCGGGACGCGCCAAGGGCGTGCCGATCGTCTACACGACCACCGCCTACACCAATACGTCGGGCCCGAACTCGGATATGGGCCTCTGGGTGCACAAGATCCCGGTCGAGGTGCTGCGCGTCGGCGACCCGGCGACGCAGATCGACGACCGCATCGCCCCGGCGCCGCAGGATCAGGTGATCGTCAAGAAGCGCGCCAGCGGATTTCACGGCACGCATCTCACCGCCTACCTCAACGCCCACGGGGTCGATACGGTGATCATCACCGGCGTCACCATGGCCGGTTGCGTGCGCCACACCACCGAGGACGCGATCGCCGAGGGCTTCCGCCCGATCGTCGTGCGCGAGGCGGTCGGCGACCGCGTCCCGGGCGTGGTGGAGTGGAACCTGTTCGACATCGACGCGAAGTTCGGCGACGTCGAAGGCGTCGACGACGTCGTCGCCTACCTGAACGGCATCGAACCGTTCGCCAGCCGGGTATAGGTTCTCACCGCCGCGGCGCCGAGACGCGGAGAGGCCACGGCACACCCGGACTTCCTCTGGCGCCAGCCGGCGCCGAAGGCCGCCTACGACGTGGTGATCGTCGGCGGCGGCCTGCATGGCCTGGCGACGGCGTACTACCTGGCCCGCGATCACGGGGTGACCGACGTCGCCGTGCTCGAGCGCGGCTGGCTGGGCGGCGGCAACGCCGTGCGCAACACGACGGTGGTGCGCTCCAACTATCTGTTCGACGAGAGCGCCGCCCTCTACGAGCAGTCGCTGAAGATGTGGGAGGGACTCGGCGCCGAGCTCGACTACGACTTGCTGTTGTCGCAGCGCGGCGTGCTCAACCTCCTGCACACCGAGGGCGAGATCCGCGAGGCCCGGCGGCGCATCAACGCCAACCGGCTGAACGGCATCGATGCCGAGTACCTGTCGGCGGCCGAAGTGGCGGACTGCTGTCCGCTCGTCAACTGCTCGCCCGACGTGCGCTACCCGGTGTTGGGGGCGGCGCTGCAGCGCCGCGGCGGGATCGCACGCCACGACCAGGTCGTGTTCGCCTTCGCCCGCGCGGCCGACGCGCTCGGCGTCGACTTGGTCCAGGACTGCGAGGTGACCGGCATCGATGTCGTCCGCGGCCGCGCCACCGGAGTGCTGACCTCGCGCGGCCCGATCGCCGCCGGCAGGATCGGCCTCGTCGCCGCCGGCCACAGCTCGCTGCTCGCCGCCATGGCGGGATTCGATCTGCCGATCCAGAGCCACCCGCTGCAAGCCCTGGTCTCGATTCCACTCGAACCGGTGCTCGATACCGTCGTGCTCTCCGCCACCGTCCACGTCTACGTCAACCAGGCGCACAACGGCGCGCTGGTGATGGGCGCCGGCATCGACGCGTTCAACTCCTACGCGCAGCGCGGCTCGTTCGCGATCATCGCCGAGCAGGTGGCGGCGGCGCTCGAGCTGTTTCCGATCTTCAGCGGTGCCCAGGTGCTGCGCACCTGGGCGGGAACCGTCGACGTCAGCCCCGATGCCTCGCCGATCGTCGGCCTGACGCCGGTCGAGAATCTCTTCGTCAACTGCGGCTGGGGCACCGGCGGCTTCAAGGCGACGCCGGTCTCCGGCTGGTGCTTCGCCCACACCATCGCGCGCGGCGAGCCGCACCCGCTCAACGCGCCGTTCCCGCTGGCGCGATTCGCCAGTGGCGCCCTGATCGCCGAGCACGGCGCGGCGGCCGTGGCCCATTGATGCTGCGCCTCCCCTGCCCCGACTGCGGTTTGCGCGACGCAGTGGAGTTTCACTACGGCGGCGCCGCGCACATCGCGCTGCCAGCCGAGACGGTCGACGACGCCGCTTGGAGCCGCTTTCTCTTCTATCGCCCCAACCCCAAGGGGCCGTTCGCCGAGCGCTGGATGCACCGGTACGGCTGCCGGCGCTGGTTCAACCTGGTGCGCGACACGGCGACGCACGAGATCCTCGCCGCGTATCGCCTCGGGGAGCCGCCGCCGTGAGCCGGCTCGACGCGGGGGGCCGCATCGACCGTACCCGCCCCTTGCGCTTCACCTTCGACGGGACGGCGCTCGGCGGGTTCGCCGGCGACACGCTCGCTTCGGCCCTGCTCGGCGCCGGGGTCCGCGTGGTCTCGCGCAGCTTGAGCTTCGGTCGGCCCCGCGGGGTGTTCTCGGCCGGACCCGAAGAGCCCAACGCCTTCGTCCAGCTCGGCGCGACGCCGCTGGCGCGCGCCACCGAAATCGAGCTGTACGATGGACTGGTCGCCGAGCGCCTCGCCGGGAAGGGACGCCTGATCGAGACCGGCGACACGGACCGCTACGAGCACCGTCACGCGCACTGCGACGTGCTGGTCGTCGGCGGTGGCCCGGCGGGCATCGCGGCCGCCCTCGCCGCCGGGCGCGCGGGCGCGCGGGTGATCCTCGCCGACGATCAGTCGGAGCTCGGTGGCGCGCTGCTCGGCACACATGAGCGCCTCGAGGACGCACCCGCGCTCGCCTGGGTGGCCTGCGCGGCGGCGGAGCTCGCGGCGCTGCCCGAAGTCCGCGTCCTGACGCGCACCGCCGCCGTCGGCTCGTACGACGACAACTACCTCGTCCTGGTCGAGCGCGTCAGCGAGCACCTCGGCCCGGCCCGACCCGCCGGCTTGGCGCGACAGCGACTCTGGCAGGTGCGCGCCCGCCAGGTCGTCCTGGCCACCGGCGCCACCGAGCGGATGCTCGTCTTCGCCAACAACGACCGGCCCGGCGTGATGTTGGCGGGCGCCGCGCGGACCTACGCGAACCGCTTCGCTGTCGCCGCGGGCCGGCGCGCGGTGCTCTTCACTACCGGCGACCCCGCCTATGCGGCGGCCCTCGATCTGGCAGCGACTGGTGTCGAGGTGGTCGCCGTGGTGGACCCCCGGCCGCGGGCCGGCGGCGAGCTGCCGGTGCGCGTTCGCCAGGCTGGGATCGCCGTGCTGCACGGCCAGGCAGTGGTCGATACCGATGGCGACGAGTCCCTCAGCGCGGTTCACGTCGCGCCGCTGCTGGATGGCGGCGCGGCGGTCGGGGCAGCGAGGCGCATCGATGCCGACCTCCTGGCCATCTCAGGCGGCTTCGATCCCTCCCTCGCGCTGCATCAGCAGCGCGGCGGCAGCGTCCATTTCGATCGCGCGGCGGCGTGCTTCGTGCCCGCGGCACCGCTCGCCGGACAACACCTGGCCGGGGCCGCGAATGGCCGCTTCGCGCTCGCCGACTGTCTGCAGGACGGCAGCGCCGCCGGCGCGCGAGCGGCGCATGCCGCCGGGTTCGGCGACGGCCGGACGCCGGCGGTCCCGACGACCGACGCGCTCGCGCAGGAGCCGTTCGCCGCGCTCTGGCTCGTCCCGGCGCCCGCGGGCCGCGACCTCAGCCGCCATTTCGTCGACCTGTCGCGCGACGTGCTCGCCAGCGAGGTCTACCGCGCGTTGGGCGCCGGGATGCGCTCGCTCGAGCACGTCAAGCGCTTCACCTCGTTCGGCACCGGCGTCGACCAGGGGCGCACCGCCAGCCTGAACGCGGCGGCCATCGCCGCAGCGATGCTCGGGCGCGGCGTCGGCGACATCGACCCGACATCGAGCCGTCCTCCCTGTCGACCGCTCTCGTACGCGCTGCTCGCCGGTCGCGCCACCGGAAGGCGCTACGCGCCCCTGCGCACGACTCCCATCCAGCCATGGCACGAAGCGCACGGCGCCGTCTTCGAGCCCGTCGGCCAGTGGCACCGGCCGCGCTACTTTCCGCGGCCCGGGGAGTCGATGGACGACGCCGTGCGCCGCGAGTGCATTGCCGTGCGCTCCGGCGTGGCGGCGATGGATGTCTCGACGCTGGGCAAGATCGACATTCAGGGACCCGACGCGGTCGAGTTTCTCAACCGCATCTACACCAACTCGTACGACTCGCTAGCGGTCGGCCACTGTCGCTACGGCCTCATGTGCTCGCTCGACGGCATGGTCTTCGACGACGGCGTGGTCATGCGCGTGGCCGCGGATCGGTTTCTCGCCACCACGACCACGGGCGGCGCGGCGGCGGTGCTCGACCACATGGAAGAGTTGTTGCAAGGCGAGTGGCCGACGTTGCGCGTGTGGCTCACCTCGGTGACCGAGCAATGGGCGACCGTCGCCGTCGCCGGCCCGCGTTCGCGCGACGTGCTCGCCGCCCTCGCCCCGGGCCTCGACGTGAGCCGCGCCGGTTTTCCCTTCATGGCGATCCGCGAGGGCGACGTGGCCGGCCTGCCGGCCCGCATCTGCCGCATCAGCTTCTCCGGTGAGCTCGCCTACGAGGTCAACGTCGCCGGCTTCTCCGGCCTCGCGCTCTGGGAGGCCGTGATGGCCGCCGGCGCGCCGTTCGGCATCGCGCCGTACGGCACCGAGGCCATGCACGTCCTGCGCGCCGAGAAAGGCTACCTCATCGTCGGCCAGGAGACGGACGGCACGGTGACGCCGCAGGACCTCGGCATGGAGTGGATCATCGCCAAGCGGAAGCCCTTCTTCGTCGGCAAGCGCTCGCACGCCCGGCCCGACAACTTGCGACCCGACCGCCGCCGACTGGTCGGCCTCCTGACGCTCGACCCGACCGCGCTGCTGCCCGAGGGCGCGCAGCTCGTCCTCGACCCCGCCCAACCCGTGCCGATGAAGATGGTCGGCTGGGTCACCTCGAGCTATCGCAGCGCCGCGCTCGGCCGCAGCTTCGCGCTGGCACTGATCGAGCGCGGCCCCGAACGGCTCGGCCAGGTCGTGCACGCACCGCTGCCGGATCGCGTCATCAGCGCCGAGGTCGTCGCGCCGGTCTTCTACGACCGGGAAGGGCGGCGTCGCGATGGCTGAGCCGCGGTTGCGCCAGCTGCCGCGCCTCGCCGTGGTGAACCTGCGGGTTCAGCCAGGCGGCCCGGCGGCGCGCCGCATCGAAGCAGCGCTCGGCACCGCGCTGCCCCTCGCCAACACCACTGCAACGGCCGGCGGCCGGTACGTACTGTGGCTCGGACCGGACGAGTGGCTCATCGTCGGCGCGCCAGGCACGGAACGTGAGATCGAGCCGCTCGTGCGCGAAGCACTGGGTGGTGGCGGCGGATCGGTCGTCGACCTCTCAGCCAACTGGACCTGCCTCGAGCTCTCCGGAACGGGCGCGCGCGACGTGCTCGCCACAGCGGTGTCCCTCGATCTACACCCGCGCGAGTTTCCCGTCGGCCGTTGCGCGCAGACGTTGCTCGCCAAAGCACCGATCGTCCTTTGGCACCCAGACGATTCGTCGACCTATCGGATCGTCGTCCGCCCATCGCTGGCGCGCTACGTCACCGATTGGTTGCGCGACGTGACCGACGGCGTGGCGGCCGAGGGCGCGGCACGGTGATCTCCGACGCGACCAAGAGCCTGCGTCCCACAACCCGTCACCCCAATGCGGGGCATAGTCGGTCAGCAGACCAAGGCAGACGCGGCCCGCGGCGATGCCGTCGCCGAGCGCGCGCCGGTCCTCCGCCGGCCTCCAAGTCGCCGCATCATTTGAAATCTTCCGTAAACAGCACCTGCTGGACGTAGACGAAGCGCGGCGTCAGCGGCGGCAGGTTGGCGACGTCATTGAAGGCGGGATCGAAGTTCCACAGTCGGGTCGGCGGGTTGTAGATGTTGCACCCGCTGGCGCCATTGCCGCCCGTTCCGCACCAGATGCCATCGACGTGCTGAGGCTCGCCGAGCGACACGAAGGACCCCTGATACGTCAGCGACTTCCCGCCCCAGTCCTCGTGGAAGCGCGGATAGTTCTCGAGGCCGCCGTTGTACGTCCCGACCATGGTCGTATCGACACCGCCCAGGAGGGCCGCGTTGACCCACGTGTTCTGCGCGTCGCGCACCGGAGCGTTCAACCCCTGTACACTCTGCCCATCGCGGCAGAAGCGGTCCGTGCAGCAATTCGCCCCGCAAACGGCACCGACGCTTGATTGCCAATACCCCTGGGACATCACGTTGATGCTGTCGCCGATCAGCGAAGCGGGCTGGCGCGGCGCGCCGCCGGCGGCGGTGCCGCGGTTGAAATCCCCCAACACGTACATCGCCTGGTCGCTGACAACGGTCACGCCGGTCGGATCGACCGATACCCCGATGCCCCCTGGCAGGGGAACGTCGGCGGTGCCGAAGACGCGCACCCCGTAGTTGTTGATGCGGCCGGAGTCGAGCCCGCTCACGGTGGCGAAAATGACGATGCCGCCCTCGCTCGTGTCGTCGGTGGCGAAGAACGGCTCGCCGTTCTGCTGGTTCCACAGCAGCAGATCGCGGAGGTTGATGTTGAGCAAGAGCATCCATTTCTTTTCGCGGTGGTTATACCAGCCGCCGCGCCGATAATCGCCGTCGAAGGTGAACGCGCCCCCGGGGACGACGCCGGTTCCCATGACCTCGCTGTACGCCCCGGCGGCAGTGATCGTCCGCCCACTCGGCGAACCGGGGGCGGGGATGGCAGGGGCATAGCTCGAGACGTTCGCATTGCCGCAGGCGTATACCCCCTGCACACAGCCGCTCGCGCCAGGTGCCGGGACGTCGGTGTAGAAGATCGGCATCGTCCCCGGATAGGAGCTCGGGCCGCGGCCGCCGACACTGCCACTATTCCAGGCGCCATCGGTCATGAAGGCATGGAGCGCTGCCGTCTTCACCGCATCCTGCAGCCCACTGCCATCGACCACGTCGACGCGGTGCGGCAGCACGGCCCCACCCGGGAGTTGTCCGGGGTCGTCCAGATGCAAAACGATGCGCAGGTCGGCCTTGGTCCAGTACACCCCCGGATCGGCGTCGCCGCCCGCGCTGACGCTCGCCGGCGGCTTGATGATGTCCGGTTCGGGTATGGCGATGTTGCCGACATCAGGAATCATCGAGCCTCTCCACACCGCCAGCTCAGAGACCGGCACGTGACGCGTCGTGCCGTTCACGCAGGGCAGCAGGTTCGGATCTAGGTTGGAGAACGGCGCGACGATGTCTTCGAGCTTGTCGACGCTCACCGTGCCGTCGCAGGCCGTCGAGTTCTTGCGACCGCGGTAGATCCCCTCGCCGGACGACACCTGCACCGTGAGCACCTGCTGGGCCGGGTTGTCGTTGATGTCGAGCGTCGCATCCGAGTTCAAATACAACCTGCCGTTGGTGTGCACACGGCCGTTCAGTACCATGGGGGCCCCAGGGAGGATCTCCAGATCGTTCTTGTAGAAAGCGATGAACTGAAAGAGCGGGATGTACCCGACCAGGAACTCGGCGCCGACCGAGGCTTCGACGTCGCCGTTGATGTCGTTCGCCTGCGACGTGACGACGTACCGATACTGCAGGGAATTGAGGCCGGAGAACAGCTCGCCAGACGGAATGATGACGCTCTGCGGGTTCCCGGGGCGCTCGGTCATTTGGAAGGCCACCTGCCGCTCGCCGACCTCGATCGAGCGCAGCGCAAAATCAGAGCCGTCGGGGATGTCGTAGTTGAGGAAGATATTCCGGTAGTCGCCCATGCCCATGTTGAGCCCCGACTCGGCAGCGTAAAATCCCGTCACCGCGCTGGCGAACGTGCCGCGCAGCTCGGTATCGGAGCGCACCGTAATCGCCAGGGTGGCCGCCAAGCCGAGCAGCAACGCCGTCAGCACAACCACACCGATCAGCGCCATGCCGCGCTGACCCCTGAGCTCGTGTGCCCCGGGTGCGCTCATTATTGCGCCAGGAGATTGCGCGGCTTCACGGCCACGGTGAGCGTACGCCGGTAATGGTGGCCCTGTGTATCCGGCAGCGCCGAGCGCGCGGTCACGCTCAGAAGCAGTTGCTCGACCAAGGACCATTCCGCGTTGTCAGCCGGCAGATCCACGACGTCGCACGGCGGACAGTGACGCTGCAGCTGATACCGCAGGCTGAGTTCTTCGATCCCAACCGCCAGCGGTGACGGCGAAGCGCTGCCCACTTGCAGCATGAGCTGCGGGACGTTGCCGTGCGGGCCTGCCTGCCATTCGAGGTAGAAGCGGCGCTCGTCAATGGCATAGACGCCACTGGTCTGCGGATAGTCGCGGCTCAAATCGCTCCCCTTGGTCAGCTCTGTCGATGACGGCACGGCCGTGACGTCGAAGAACTCCCCTCCCCCGTCCGGATGGCGGATGTAGGCCCGCATGCCGGCCGCGAACCCATCGCTTGTCAGAAGCGGCACTCGCGTACCGCTGGCAGTGACCGTTGCACCGATCGGCACCGCGCTGCGGACGCACGAGAGGTCAGGACGCGTGAGCCCGGTGCGCGTCGTGATCTCGTCTTCGTTACCGTCGTCCGCACCGGCCAGTGAGATGAAGCCGCCGGTAACCGGCAGACAGGCTCCGCCCAGGCGCAGTTCCCGCACGATCAGGTCGATGGCGGCGCGCGCCGCTTGCGTGGTTTCCACCTCGCGCGCTTGCGTCTGCATTCGGTGTTTGCCGGCGACAAACAAACCGGAGGTCGCAGCGACCGCGAGGCCCATGAGCATCACGCTCATGAGCAGTTCGGGAATGCTGAAGCCAGCCTGATCAGAAACGACGGACTTCGGTATAGATCGTGTGGACGGATACATTGCGTGGCCCCTGCGGATCGTCCCAACTCACCTCGACGCGGATCGACTTCAGTCCCTCGGCGGGGGTGTCGGCAACGACCTGGGTGTCGACGGCGTATCGGACCCCACCCGCGGCGACCGTCTTACTGGCAGACCCGATGTCGCCATACCGCAGCATGCGCATCGCCTCGAGCTCGTTCTCCGCCAGCGCGTACGCCTTCGTCTGCAGGTGGTTGTTCGAGGCGTGGCGGATCTGGCTGACGAGGAAGTTGCCGATGGCGGCAGCCGAGAAGAGCAGTAAGCCGAGCGCCACGACGGTCTCGACGAGCGAGCATCCGCGCCCGCTGCGCCGCGGCGGGCAGAGCTCAGTCCTCTGCATACACCTGACCCGACGGCCAGACCCGGAGCGCACGCGACGTCTGGAACTGAGTGTCTTGGAGGGAGAGCTGGATCGGGGCGGTGGCCGAGACCAATACGCCGCGGGTGTTGAACTCCGCCGGCGGCGGAATCCCTGGGGCGGTGATGTGGTTCGGCAGCACGACTTCCCTCGCCACCGCCTGCACTTCCCAAACGCCCGCGGCGCTTTGCTTGAGGCGATTGACCCGGTAAGCGCTTCCACCATTGGTCCAGGTGATGCCGAAATGATCGCCGCTGGTAATCGCCCGCGTACGGGCCCAGCGGTAGTCTGCAACCACCTGTGCAGTGACGCTCTGGATGTCCTGGCGGCGCGTGTCGATGTGCGGCAGCGTCATCGCACCCAGGGCGCCGAGAATGGAGACGACGGTGAGGAGCTCCATCAAGGAGTAGCCCGCCATGCCGTGCAACCGGTGAAGCTGGGCTGAGGTGCCCTCAGTTCGCTCCCGAGCCGCGCCGAAGGCATCGCCGTGGTTGGTCATGGCTGGAGACTACGGAGGGTCAGTTCGAGGGTCGATAGCCCGAATGGGCCAATTTACGACTCTGCTGATCCCCGACGTACGACCTTTGGGGGATGCACCGTCGGCAAGACGCGGGACGTAGTTTCAACTCGTTCAGGTCTCTTCTATTCGTTTCAAAACTCCGCGCAGCGGCCTGATGCGGCCAGTGTAGGCGGCGCAGCGATGT
>CAYYWP010000082.1:0-18884 GCA_964475125.1 uncultured Binatia bacterium (SeqCode)
ACAACGGCAGCGGCCGGCACCGGCCGGCGCGATACAGCTCGAGCAGCTCGCCGAGGTGTTGGCGCGCGGCGGCGGCCGGGGCGAACTGCACCGTGACGATGTCGTTCCGTGCCCCGCGCCCCACCAGTGTCGAGGGCGCCGGGGCGTCATCGACGGCGCAGCGCGCCAGGTGTCGCAGCCACAGGCGCAATGCGTGACGACCGGCGACGCGGCTGAACTGCGCCGTCACCATCGCGCCATCGGCGCCCACGTCCGGCACCGCGCCGACCAGGCGTACGGCGCCGAACGTCAGGTCGATCTCGCGCCGGCCCAGCGGCGCGCGCCGCCGTTGGGTGACGGCGGCGGCGATCGCGTCGACGTCGGTCGCCAGGCGCTCAAACAGCGCGCGCCCCGGTGTGCCGAGCGGCAGCCGCCCCTCGGCGCGCAGACGCTGCCAGAGCGCCTGGCGATCGGCGCCGGCGAGCGCGCGGGCCAGCATGAGGTCGCCGATCCGCCAGCGCTCGAGATTGTCCGGCTCGGCGGGGTCGCGGTCATCGAGCAGCTCGGCATCGCGCGGTAAGACCAGGTCCAGGCGATCGCGCAGGAAGGCGCGGGCGGGATTCTCCAGGAAGTGGATCAGGGCATCGAGGTCGACGACGCTGGGGGGGTCGTCCGCCAGCGCGACGCTGACGAAGGGTGGCGCGGCAGCGCGTGGGGCACGCAAGGCGCGCGCGCCGGCGCAGTGGCCGCGGGCGAAGCTCACCAGGCGCCGGTCCGGGTCGGCGCCGAAGTACCGCGGACTGAACGGCTGCAGCGGGTGGATCACGGTCAGCGCCTCGCTGGCACGGCGGTCGCCGGCGACGGTGAAGGCGCGATCGATGGCGTCGGTCAACTCGCTAACCACCACCGACGGGGGAATGGAGGCGTTGTCGCTGACGCCGCGGCCGACGTACGTCAACAGCAGCCGTTGGCGCGCCGACAGCAGCGCCTCGAGGAAGAGGTAGCGGTCGTCGTCGCGCGGGTTGCGATCGCCGAGCCGGGGGGCGGCCGCCATGCGGTCGAACCCGAGTGGCCGGCGCGGACGGGGGAAGGCGTCGTCGTTCAGGCCGATCAGGCAAACGACGCGGAAGGGGATGCTGCGCATCGGCTGGAGCTCGCACAGGGTGACGGCGCCGGTGACGAAGCCGCGCGGGGCGACCTCGCGCTCGACCTCGCGCTCGAGCAGGTCGCGCATCGTACGCAGGTCGACGACGCCGGTGAAGCCGGCGGCGCCGGCGCGGCGGGCCAAGGTGTCGAGGGCGGAGAGGATGGCCTCGTGCTGATCGGCGTTGGAGCGCGTGCGCGCCACCAGGGTCGCCAGCAGCGTGCCGAGCTCGGTGCGCCAGACCTCCGGATGTCGCGGTGACTTCAGCGCCGTGCGCCAGGTGCGGAGCGCCTCCAGGTAGCTGGCCAAAGACCCGAGGACGGCGGCTTGGGCCCCTTCGACGTCGTCGAGCGGGCGCACATCGGCAAACAACGCGTCGCCGTCCTCGGGCAGTGCGTAGCCCACCAGCAGGCGCTGCAGGCCGAAGTGCCACGTGTTCTGATCGCTGTGCGGCAACTCCTCTTCGGCGCGGTGGTCGGCGTCGGCGCCCCAGCGCACTTCGGCGGCGCGCATCCAGGGGCGCAGCTGCTCGAGCGCGGCTCCCGAAATGCCGAAGCGCGTGCGCACCGGCTCGAGCGTCAGGAGGTCGAGCACGGCGGAGGCCGTCAGGCGGCCCTCGAGCACCTCGAGAGCACGCATCAGCACATCCAGCACTTCGCCGTCGGCACGCGCCCGACGGTCCGCCGTGCGGAAGGGGATCGCCGGCCGGTTCGGACTGCTGAATACCGCCTCGATGAGCGGCGCATAGGGGTCGATCGCCGGCGTCATGACGACGATGTCATGCGGCTGCAGCGTCGGGTCCGCCGCGAACAGCCCCGCCAGTTGATCGTGCAGCACTTCGATCTCGCGCATCGGGCCGTGGCAGACGTGCACGGTAATCGAGTCGTCGTCCGCCGGCAGGGCGCGGCGCGGCGGATCGTCGGCGCCCGCGCCGCCGCGGTCGTGCAGAGCCAGCAGATCCGCCTGCAGGGTGGCCAGCACGCTGTCGCCCGACGGCGGGGTGTAGTGATCGCGCGCTTCGTAATCCGCCGCGGCTTCGACCACCGCGGCGAACTCGCGCCCGATGCGGCCGAGCGAGGCGAGCAGCGGCGGTCCGCCGACGAGGTGTTGATCCGCCGCCGCGGTGGGACTGCGGCCGCGCAGCAGGCGGCGGGCGCGGCGAGGTGTGACCAGGTCGCCCCAGTAGTGTTCGGTCGGGCTGAGCACGAACAGGTGCAGCTCGAGGCAGCCAGCGAGGGCGGCGAGAATCTCGACGTAGAGCGGGGGCAAGGTGGACAGGCCGAAGAAGCTGAGGCGGGGTGGAAACGGTGCTCGCGGCAGGCGCCCGGCGCGCAGGCCCGCCAGCAGCTCGCGTCCACGTGCCGCGGGGTGAACGGCGCCGAGGCGCGCCACCAGGGCTCGCCACAGGATCGCCTGCCAATGGCGCGGCTCGCGGCCGGCTTCCCAGCCCAACACCATCTCGGGTCGGAAGACGGCGTACTGATCGAATAGATCGGCGATGCGAGCGGCGAGCTGGCCGCGCTGGCGGCCGCGCACGTCGTCGGCCAGATAGGTGCGCAGTGGCGTAAAGGCAGCGCTCTCGAGGTGGCGCGGCAGCTCGTCGAGCACGGCCCACAGCAACGCCTCGGAGGCGAAACGCGCCGCGTTCTCGGGAGCGTCGCCGAGCACGGCAGCCGCCGCCGCGTCGATCACGCGGCGCGGAAACGGAAACCCGGGATTGGCCCAGATGCCGAGACGGCGCGCCAGCTCGAGCGACAGCCAGCGCGCCATGCCGCGACCGTGCACGACGATGGTCTCCGGCACGGTCGGGTCGGCCAGCGGCGTGCGCACCAGGTCCACCAACGCCTCGAGCAACTGCTCGCTGCGGTTGCTGCGGTGCACGATCATGCCCATGCGAATCGCCCCACCACCGTGGCGCGGCGCCGCGCGGCCCCCGCCGTGCGGGCTGCCCCGCGCCTCAGCCGCGCGCTTGGCTCGCGGGCCGCTCGGTACAACGGCGTAGCCAGGCGGCCAGTTGTGGCCACGGGGTCAGGTCCACGGCGCTGCGCGGCGCCCAGATCACCACCGAGGCGACGTTGAGATCGGCGACTGAGAACGCCTCGCCGAGGAGGTAGGTGCGCCCGCGAAGCGCCCCGTCCAGCACGCCGAACGGTTTGGCCAGTTTCGCTTCGCTGGCACTGGCCAACCCGGCGTCGCGTTGCTCGGCCGGCAGGCCGCGGCGATGCATGAGCACGGTCAGCAGCGGCCCCTCGACCTCGGTCATGACCCAGAAGCTCCACTGCAAGGCCCGTCCCTCGTCGGCCACGGTGTTCGGCCACAGCGTGCCGGTGCCGTACTTGCGGGCCAGGTAGAGATTGATCGCCATCGACTCCCAGAGCACGGTGGTGTCATCGACCAGCACGGGGATATGGCCGTTGGGGTTGAGCTTGAGGAACTCGGCCGTGCGCGTCGCGCCGCTGCCCAACGGCGTCGGCACATGCTCGAACTGCAGGCCGAGCTCGCGCAGCATCCAGAGCGAGCGGGAGGCCCGCGACGCCGGGGTTCCGAATAACTTGATCATCGCCGCCTCCTGTCGGTGGTCAGCGGCGACGTAGACAGAGAATCCGCCGTCGAGCAAGTCGCGGCACGCCTCGCGCCTGAACCGCCAGATTCTGTCTGGGCGCCGCAAGGTCGCTCGAATCACGCCCGATGGTTGCGACCGGCCCGTGCATCGGGGCGCGGAGGCGCGGACGATCGGTTGGAGCGAGGCGCAGCGCTGCCGGTGGGATTGCTTCGGGAGAGACCGCAGGGTCGTTTCCGAGGGCCGCGAGCTGCCTTTGCGGTCGGCGTAGCGGGGAGGGGTAGGCCGCGCTACGCCGCGGGGCGGGGCTCCGGCCCTCGGAAGTCGGCTAATTCACCATCCGGCGAATACGCATTTGCGAGCGCCTAGCTAGTACTCGCCGACGTGATCGCGCACGATCATGCGCACCAGCGTGTCGTAGCCGAGCCCGCGGCGGGCGGCGCGCCGGTGCAGTGCTTCCATCACTTCGGTCTCGAAGAGGAGAAAGGCTGGCTCCAGTCCGCGCCGGACCGAAGCGGGGCGCGGCCCGGCGAAAATCCGCGCATGGTCCAGCCAGGGCCCACTGGGCGCGGGCGGTGGTGGCGGCGGCTCGGTTCCGAGGCCGTTCACGCTCCGCGAAGCCGTCGGCTCGCGCCCGCCGAGTCGCGCTGCCGTCTTGGTGATCTTTCGCGCCATCGCTCCCTCCTTATTGGCAATGCCGGCTGGAACATCCGCCGCGACCTCTTCACGGCTTCCCGCGTCTCGGCGCCGCACCTGCCGCTCTCTGCCCTTCCTGCGTTACTTCGCGCGAGACAGTGTTCGCCGGCTATTCAAGCCGCGGCGGGCGACAGGGCGGAGGGAGAAAAAAATTCTTGCCAAACGGTCTCGTAACGCTCTACACACCATGGGGGGAGTTCCCGCCGCTGCACGGTCGAGCGACACCGGGCGACGTCAAGTCGGTAGAGCCCATCGAGCCTGGCGCCGCCACGCAGACAGAGGCGGCGTCGGCGGAGTGGTTTGTCGGCCGCGACAAGGAGCTGCGGCAGCTCGAGGCTTGTCTCGCGTCCACCGACGGGCGTCTCTTGCTCATCACCGGTCCAGCCGGAGTTGGCAAGACGCGCTTGGCGCAGGAATTCGCCACGCGCGCGACCGCGCAGGGCCGGCGCGTGCTGCGTGGGTCTTGCTGGGACGTGGATGGCGCGCCGGCGTTCTGGCCCTTCATCGTCGTGCTGCGCAACCATCTCGCCGGCGCAGAGGCGTCAGCGAACGACGTCGGCGCCTCAGCGGATCTCGACGAGCTCCTGACGCAGTGTCTGCGGCCGGGATCGCGGCGGCCGACGAGCGCCGTCGCACCTCCCACCACCGACCCACAGCACGCGCGATTCCAGCTCTTCGACCGCTACGCATCCGTACTCCGCGACCTCACAACCAAGCAGCCGAGCGTCATGATCCTCGACGACATCCAGTGGGCTGATACCGGCTCGCTGCTCCTCTTGCAGTTTCTGGCCGCGGGCCTCGACGAGATTCCCCTCCTCTGCGTCGTGACCAGCCGCGACCCCCTGCCTGCGCTCGTCTCCGCGACCTGCCGCCACCCTTGGACGCAGCTGATATCGCTGAGCGGCCTCGACGCCAGCGAAGCCGCCACCCTGCTGCGCGGCCGCGGCGTCGCAACCTCCGAGCCGCGAGTCATCGACAAGCTCACTGTGCTCACCGACGGCAACCCGTTCTTCCTCAAGGAGCTCACCCAGTGGCTCGCGGATACGCCCACCGAGCTGAGCTCCGACTGGCCCCACAGCCTGCCGCCCAGCTTGCGCGGCCTGACCCTGCATCACTTCGAAGGCCTCTCGGCCGACTGCCGCGCCGTTTTGCAGCTCGCATCCGTCATCGGTCGCGACTTCGACCCCGATCTCGTCGCCGAGGCCTGTGGACAACCCGCCGCACGCGTCCTCGGGACTCTGCAGGAAGCCTTTGCCAAGGGTGTCATTACCCCGATCGGCCCAACCAAGTACCGCTTCGCCCACGCCTTAGTGCGCGAAGCCGTTTACGACGATCTCCCCGTCGCCCAGCGAGCCCGATGGCACGAACAGATCGCGTTGATACTGGAAACACGCGGAGGTTCTGGGCCGAACCCACTTGCGGCCATCGCCCACCATTTCTTCCTCGCTCTCCCTCTGGTCACGCGTAACAAAGCCCGGAGCGCTTGCATTGCAGCAGCGCAAGAAGCCCATCGGATCTATGCGTACGAAGCAGCGGTTGCGTACCTGGGACGGGCCATCCAGCTCTGTGGTCCCACAACAGAGGCCTCGGACCGCTGTGAACTGTTACTGCTGCTCGGCGCAGCACAAGGTGGCGCCGGCGATTGGATGGGTTCCAGGCGTAGCTTTCGCGACGCATCGGCTCTAGCGCGCCATCTTGACGATCCGTCCTACTTCTCTCGCGCCGCCATCGGATTCAAGGGAGTCATGCTTGCCACCATACCGGTCGACGCAGACGCCGTTCTCCTACTCGAAGAAGCTTGCGAACGTGCCAAACATCACGGCCCCCTCCTGGTCGAACTTCTAGCTGCACTCACGGGTTCGTTGCACTTTTCTGAAAGCCCGAGCATCGCCGAACGTCACGCGCGAAAAGCTTTTAGACTCGCCAAGGGACTTCGCGACGAACGACTAGACGCCATCGCTACCCAAGCTCGCGCTCTCAGCCTCTGGCGACCAGAGCACGTCGCCGAGGTTGTCAAGCTCTCGGCAAAGCTGACACGCCTCGCAGTCCGACTGCAGGATCCATTCCTGGAGTTCCAGGCCGCCATCTTTCGACACTCAGGGCTACTCGTTCTGGGGAGGATCGACGACAGCGACTACGAACTAGATAGAGCAACGCACCTCGCGAACTCCACTCGCCACCCGAGGCTACAGTGGCAAGTCGCGGTAATCCGGCGCGCGCGCGCCGTTGTTCGGGGCGATGTCGCAGAAGCTGACCGGCTGACTGCTGACACCCAACACCTCGGCGCGAGAGTTCACGATACGACACCGGCTCATTATGAAATGATCTACAGGTTCCAGCGTGCACTCCTCAACAACGATTTGGCCCAATGGCCCGAGATTGCCAACGTTGTCCTACAGCGGTTTCCTACTGTCCCTGGCTATAGGGCGGCAATAGCACTCATGTACGCCCGTCTCGGAAGGGCGCGTGAAGCTCGCCAACATCTGCAGTATTTCGTAGGCGCTGAGTTTTCCAACATACCTTCCAATAGCACATCCTTATGGATCCTCTCGATGCTTGGAGAAGCCAGCTCGCTGTATGGAGATGCAGGTTGGACGAGGTCAGTATACGATCGTCTTGAGCAATATTCAAAGCTGATTATCTCAGTAGCCTGGGGAGTCCTCATCGATGGCTCTGTAGCACACTACCTGGGCGTCATGGCTGCCGCCTTGAATAGAATTGAGCAGGCTATAGGTCATTTCGAACAGGCGCTCAAAGATAATGTGCTCCTCAACGCAACGGTCCTGCTGGCGCGCACGCAATTGGTTTACGCAGAGCTGCTATGTCTCCACTCCGACGATCGATCTCGCGCCCTCGAGCTAACGACGCTCGCCCATGCTACGTTCGACTCCTGCGGGTTTATGTATTATGCTAAGCGTGCATCTGATCTATCTGCGCTCCTCGGGTCATCGTCGGGAGGCCAGGCCGGGGGCCACGCTCGACAGTCTACGCGGCAAACAGAGCTGGGCGACGCTTCTGAAAACATCCTACGTCGCGACGGCGACTATTGGCTTCTGTCATACCACGGCCGCCGCACGTACATACGTCACTGTATTGGACTGGAGTATATTAGAGAGGTTCTGTCCGCCGCTGGCGCCAGTTTGCATGTTCTCGACCTGCATCGCGTTACAACGCCAAGCGCTCTTCCCGACTCCCCTGGACAAGAGATCTCCGATGCCGTGGCTCGCCGTCAGTACCAGAGCCAAATGGCAGATATACAAGAGGAACTCAGCATCGCCGAGGCAAACAATGATATAGGAGCCCGCGAGCGCCTTAATGCCGAACGCGAGGCCCTCAGTCACCATCTTTTCGCCACATACGGCCTCGCTGGTCGCTCGCGATCTTTTTCATCCGCAGCCGAGCGCGCGCGAATAAACGTGCGCAATCGAGTCACAGCCGCGCTGACGATCATAAGGCGCCACAACGAGCTCGCGTACCAGCACCTTAGTCGCTCCATACGCACCGGCCGCCTTTGTTCCTACCAACCTGAGCAGCCCACGACGTGGGCTCTTTACTAGGTAGGCTCTCGACCCCGCGGACCCGCTTTCCCACAGCACCCGTTGCTAGACAGACGAGGCGCGAGTCTGGCTACCTGTCCTCACATTAGGTGTCCCCTGGCCTGCCATGCTGGCAGCGAAGGGAAGATGTAGATAAAATCTTGCACCGCACCCTTCGTCGCTTTCCACAAGAATAAACCCCCCGGCCTCTGTAATGATCTGATTAGCGATTGAAAGGCCCAAGCCGGTGCCCTTTACCTTGGTCGTATAGAACGGGTTGAAAATGTTTTCTTTTGCAGCCTCGGGAATCCCAGGCCCGCTATCCCGTACCTCAATCTGGCAATACAACGTCCCCTCTCGTTCAACCGTCCGAGTTTCCACCGAGACCTCCCCCCCGGAGGCGCTCGCTTGTAGTCCGTTCAATGCGACATTCAGCACTACTTGCATTACTTGATCCGGATCGGCCACAACCGGCGCCAAATTACCGCCAACCCGTAATCTCAAGTGAACTCCCTCAGCCTTCGCCTGGGGCTCCAAAAGAATCAGGGCGCGCTCCACGACTTCGTTTAGGTCGACCTCGCGCAAGGAAGGAATCGGGGCCTTCGCGAAAGCCAGTAATTCTCCTATCAGGGTGCTAATTCTTTGGACCTCAGACTCTGCTAGCTTCAGAAACGACGTCATGAATTCCTCGTCATTGATACGCTCTGGCGCCAGCTGGAAGAAGGTCTGGATAGATACAAGCGGATTCCTGATCTCGTGCGCAATACCCGCAGCGAGTGTACCGAGGGCCGACAGACGTCCCGCGCGGCTGATAATCTCCCTAGACCGCCTCAGTTCTTCATACACTCGTGCGTTCTGTAACGCAGTCGCCACTTCCCTACCCAGCGAACCAAGGCCATCTAAATCCCGAACCGTGTATGCCTGCAGTGCCCTCCTCGCCCCGAGGCAACCAAACCCGAGCAACTCTTGCCCCGAAAGGAAGGGCACTGCTACCTCCCAGTCATACCTGGCCATTACCTCCCAGGCCCCTGGCGATCCTCGCTGCCTGAGGGCCGGCCGTGCCTCATCGTGCAGTACTGGCTCCGACCTCGTCACCAGCCATCTAACGAATGGATGGCCTGGAGCGAACTCCCTGACATGAGATGAATCAGCGACATCTGGGGTTAGCTCGAACCTCCCACTCAGGTCGTCGCGCACATACAAAGCTATCTTCTCAACTCCGAACACCCTCCTCAAACCATTCCGTACGACCGCACAGACTTCGTCCCGATCAAGGATCCTTACGATCCCCCTCCCGAGCGCTTCCAAGGTTACGCGGCTTTCATACTTCCCACGAAAGAGCCACCTCTCAACAACCAGCTCCGCCCGAGTCCGCACCAACGGGAAAACAAGGCTTGTGACAACGAGGAAGAATATTACAACAGTCGAAAAATCCACGCTGTCGGTGATGAGGGTCCAGTGTTGAAGCCTAACGACGGCAATCGACAAGGGCACGACACAAATTAGGGTCGCCAGCAGGTACGAAGCGAGCTTCGTCAACACGATATCGATATCCATCAAGCGATATCGAATGATCGCATAGGCTACGACACAGGCCCACAGGGCACTTGCGAGGTTTCCCAGGGGATAGAATCGCAGACCGTAGGCAGGGAGAAGGTTCGTCAGGCCCAACGGTAAAGCAACGGCCATACCGAAGAGCCAGAACTTAAGTTGTAGGCGAGTCCGCGGCGAGGTCGTGTGCAGGTATTCTTCGGCGAGCACGTACGTAGCCGCCAGGAAGTTGAATACCACCGACACAGTAAATGCGTGGTAATACCCGGTCTTGACGGAGTAGAACCCCCAGTAAAACGTACCGAGCTGGGTGACGAAGAGGCCGAGAAAGTTGACGACCGCGATTGACGCAGTAAATGCGTAATCAACGAGTAGGGTTAAGAGCCACTTCGTTGATCCAGTCCTACCGGAAAGTGCCAGAGCAAGATGCAGCATGCTCGGCAGGACGAAAAGTCCGATAGTCCGAAAGAGTCGAGAATACTCCAATGCTGCATTGTAGTCGTGCAGCGCGTACAGAGCGAAGAAGGTGAGGTTCCAGAAGATGAGCGTCGTAGCGAGGACGGCGAAGGCGATTCCGACCGATCTGTTGGGGGCGTTTCGCGGTACGAGAAACGCAAGAGCTGCGCTCGTTCCCGCGGCAATAAGTGGTATTGCCCCGGTAATGCGGATCATTACGTGCGTGACGTCGTGTGTTGCGAGAGAGTCGTCCTGGTGGCGAGGTCAAGATGGAGAACGTGCATTAGCCGCTGGTATCCGGCGTGTGTGAAGGATGTGCCGGTTGGCAGAAACCCGACCCGGCCATAGAAGTTGAGGAGGTGCGGAAAGGTGTAGAGAAAAAAGTCAGTGAGTCCATTGCGCGCGGCAAGGCCTACGGCAAGATCAAGGAGGCCCGTGTGTATGAACAGGCTCTGATGTACAGCACGAAGGTCTGGACGTACGCAGAGCCGGCCAAGTGCAGCGGGTTGACGCCCGCGAGAAACGACTGAGCTCAGATCGTACGCGGTCTCGAAGTCGAAGGGCCGGTATTCTGGCCCCAGGAGACGAAACGCGGCGACTATCTGGCCCGCGGAGTCACAGGCAATTAGATGCTGGGCGAACTCGTCCAGGCCGTCGTCCGGAACATGGCCCAGTTCTTCAGCATATATGACGCTCCGAAGGTTCAGGACACGTTCCCGCTCGGAACGACTCGCCACTTTGAAGACAAGTCCTTCAGGCAACTGAGCCCCTCGTAGCAGCATCGCCGTTCGAGACTAGTGGGACCGATTGCGGCGTCTGTTGGTAAAGAGTATAGGCCCTTCGAAACTAATGGCCAACTGGTTGTGAGATGCAGCCTGCTGATGTGCAAGTCGAACTCAAGGACGTCAGATTTCTGTTCGCGAAGTACCTATCGGAAGTCGGGCGTATTGGTTCTGCACAAATCGGGCTTGGTGCGACCATCGATGGCGAGTTGCAGATGGAGTCGGTGGCGTTTGTCGAGTTGCAGGTCGCGCTTGAAGAGCAGCTCGGGATAGAGATTGACCCCGTGCGCGTGGTGGAGCTGAACGAATTCGGTGCAATTGCCGAGTATTTGCACAGCTTGGTGGTGAACCGGGGCGGATGAGCTTGTTGGGGGGAGCGCATGAGGAGTTCCGCCACCGCCTGAGGACATATGTCGAGGCGCAGCTCGCGCCGCACGCGGACGATTGGGAGGCACGCGGTGTGCTGCCGCGGGAGGTGTTTCGCGGCTTGGGGGCGGAGGGATTCCTCGGGCTGACACACGAGCGGCGCTACGGCGGACAGGCGCTGGACTTCGGGTACGCGGTGGTGCTGGCCGAAGAGCTGCCGCGCAGTCGCATGGGCGGGCTGACGCTGAGCGTGCTCGCACAGACGAACTTCTTCCTGCCGCTGCTGGCAAGCCACGGGAGCGAGGCGCAGAAGGAAGCGTTTCTCGCCCCGGCGATCCGTGGGGAGAAGATCGGGGCGCTGGCGTCGACGGAGCCAGCGGGGGGATCCGACTTGAGCGGCGCGACGGCGACCGTCGCCCTCGATGACGGCGATGTGTGGATCGTCAGCGGCGAGAAGAAATACATCACCAACGGACCGATCGCCGACTTCGTCGTGACGCTGGTTCGCACCGGGCCGCAGCCCGGGCCGAACACCTTGTCGCTGCTGATCGTGCCGACCGATACGCCGGGGTTCGCGGTACGGGAATTGCGCAAGCTCGGCTTGCACACCTCTCCGACGGGCTGGCTGACGTTCGATCATTGTCGCGTGCCAAAGGCGTTGACGCTCGGTCAGGTCAATCGCGGATATTACTATCATACGCAGAACCTGCTCGAAGAGCGTCTCATCGGCGGCGTCAGCGGCCTGGCCATGGCCGGCCTGGTGTTGACCGACACGATCGCTTACGTCAAGCAGCGCACGGCGTACGGGCAGCCGCTGGCCGCCCTGCAAACGATCCGGCACCGCATCGCCGAGATGGCGGCCGAGGTCGAGATGGCGCGCGCCTTCGTCTACAGCGTTTGCGAGCGCTACCGCGATGGGCACACCGACAGCAAGCGCATCTGCATGGTCAAGTTCCAGGTCGTCGACATCGCGCAGCGCGTGATCGAGCGATGCCTGCAGCTCTTCGGCGGCTACGGCTTTCTGGAGGAAAACTGGATCAGCCGAGCCTATCGTGACGCCCGCGTGCTCAGCCTCGGCGGTGGCACCAGCGAGGTGATGAAGGACTTGGTTGCCAGCTACCTGCGGTTGTAAAAGACGGGCCTGATGTACCCCCGCACGCCTGCCGTCACCGGCATCGGTCTGATCGCCCCCACCGGGGCAGGCCATGAACCCTTCTGGGCCGCGGTGACAGGCGCCATCCCCTGCCTGGGGCGCGTGCGGCGTTTCGAGGCGACGGGCCTGGCCTGCCAGGTGGCCGGCGAAGTGGACGACGAGACCTACGCCGAGCTGATCGACCCCCGCAAGCTGCGCACCACCACCCGCGCGACGCGGCTGGCGCTGGCGGCTTCTGAGCTCGCCCTGCGCGACGCCAGACTGGCGCCCTCCAGCGTGCCCGCGGGCGCCTTCGGCGTGACCGTGGGCACGGCGCTGGGCGGTTGGGCGGACGCCGAACAGCAGGTGGCGGTGGCGCTGGAGCGCGGCACCCGGCGGGTGAACCCGTTCATCGTCGCCGGCTCGGGGCACCATGGCCCGGGAATCGAGATCGCCGCCGCCGTGCAGGCACAAGGGCCACAAGTGACGTTCGCAAACGGCTGCCCCTCGAGCCTTCACGCCCTGGGCCATGCGGCCGAGTTGATCGCCGCGGGCACCGTCGACGTCTGCCTGGCCGGGGGCGTCGAGGCACCGCTCTCGCCGATCGGCTTCGCCTCTCTCTGTCGCACCAACGAGCTGTCCACCGAGGAGCAAGCGCCCGAGCGGGCTTGCCGCCCGTTCGACACCTCGCACAACGGCATGGTGCTGAGCGAGGGCAGTTGCTTCCTGGTGCTGGAGGATCTCGAACGAGCCAGGCAGCGCGGCGCGACGATCTACGCCACCATTCTGGGCGCGGCGCAGTCGTGCGACGCGCAGGGGCTGTATGGAGTCGAGCCGGCCGGCCGCGCCGCCGCCGGCGCGCTGCGCCGGGTGCTCGAGCAGGCCGCCATCGGCCCGCAACAAATCGACTACATCTGCGCCCACGCCAATGGCGCCCCGGCCTTCGACCGCAAGGAGATCCGCGTCCTGACCGAGGCCTTCGGCGAGTTCTTGCCGACCATCGCCATCAGCTCGATCAAGGGCGTCCTCGGCCACCCGTTCGGGGCCGCCGGGGCCTTTCAGACCGCCGCCGGCGCCTTGGCGATCACCACCGGCATCATCCCACCGACGGCCAACCTGGTCGTGCCGGCAGTCGAATGCCAGGCGCGACACGTCATCGGCGCGGCGCTGCACACCGTCGTGCGTCGGGCGCTCATCACCAGCTACGGGTACGGAGGGATCAACGCCTACCTGCTGCTGGGCCGCGCCGAGTAGTGAGCGCGCAGGGCGGGTTCCCGCCACTCCCCCCTGGATTAATCGCACCGAGCCTGCGATAATGGCCGTCTATGCCGCGCTCAGGGAAGACGGAGCCACTGTTCAAGGTCGGAGAAAAGGTCGTCTACCCAGCGCACGGGGTCGGGGTCATCCAGAGCATCCAGACCCGGGTCGTGTCCGGAACCGAGAAAACGTTTTACATGCTGCGGATCCTGGACAGCGACATGACCATCATGATCCCGACCGAAAACGTCACCACGGTCGGCCTGCGGCGCGTCATCGGGCGGGATATGGTGACCAAGGTCTACAAGATCCTGCGCGAGAAGCGGGTCGAGATCGATCAACAGACCTGGAATCGCCGCTACCGGGAGTATACGGAAAAGATCAAGACCGGCTCGGTGCTGGAAATCGCCAAGGTGTTGCGTGACCTGTTCGTCCTCAAGGGCGACAAGGAGCTGTCGTTCGGCGAACGCAAGATGCTCGACACGGCGCGCAATCTCCTGGTCAAGGAGCTCTCCATCGCCCGCTCCCATCCAGAGGAGAAGATCATGGAAGAGCTCAAGAACATCTTCGCCCATTGAAGTAGCGCCAGTCCCACGGGGCTCGGACTCGGCCGGCGAGACGAATGGCCAGCCGAGGAGCACTCCGGCCCCCCGGTGATCGCTGAGCATTGCCGGTGTCCACCGCTGCCATTGTCGTCGCCGCCGGACCCGGAAGGCGGCTCGGCGCGGCCCAACCGAAAGCGTTCGTGCCGCTGCGCGGCGAGGCGCTCTTCCTGCATGCGTTGCGCGCCCTGCTGGCATCGCCGGCGATCGAACGGGCCGTGTTGGTCGTACCACCAGGGGCGATGCAGCAGGCAGAGGACCTCTTGGCCGCGAGCGCGCCGTTGCGCACCGTCCCGTCGCTGGTCGAAGGCGGCCGCGAACGCCAGGACTCCGTCCGCCATGGCCTGGCCGCGGCTGGAGACATCGAGCTCATTGCCATCCATGATGCGGCCCGGCCGTTCGTCAGCCGGGCCGTCATCGAGGCGGCCATCGCCGCGGCCGGCCAGCACGGCGCCAGCATCGTCGCCGTTCCGGCGACAGACACGGTGAAGCGGGTCCACGCGGACGGCTGGATCGAAGCGACTCCCAGCCGCGAGGGCCTGTGGCTGGCGCAAACGCCGCAAGTATTCGCCGCCGAGCTGATTCGCCGCGCCCACGCTCAAGCGGCCAGCGCCACCGCGGCGACCGACGATGCCGCACTGGTCGAACGGCTCGGCACGCGCGTCTACGTCGTGCCGGGGAATCCCGAGAACCGCAAGATCACGACGCCGGACGACCTGCGCTGGGCTGAGTGGCTGCTGGGCCAATCGGCAGCGCCTCGTTGAGACTGCCGCTGCGGAAGCCCTGCAGGTCGAGCGTCACGTACAGCAGACCGAGCGCCTTGAGCTCTCGCACCACGATCTGACGCGTCTCCGGCGCCGCCAGCCGTGACAGGTCGGCCGCCGGCACCTCGATGCGCGCGACCGGGTCGTGCAGGCGGATGCGACATTCGGCGAACCCCAGCCGGTGCAGCACGGCCTCGGCAGCGGCCACCTTGCGCAGGCCGTCCAGGGTGATGCGGGTGCCGTACGGAAAGCGCGATGACAGACACGGACTGGAGGGTTTGTCGGCCGTCGGCAGCCCGAGCTGACGGCTGGCGACGCGGACCTCGGCCTTGCTCAGCCCGACCTCCGCCAGGGGGTGGCGGATCCCGTGCTCAGCCGCGGCGTGCAGGCCCGGACGGTAGTCGGCGAGGTCATCGAGGTTGACGCCGTCGGCGATGTGCGCGATGCCGAGGCGCGCCGCGTGCGCCCGGCAGATGTCGTACAAGCTCCCCTTGCACAGGTAGCAGCGGTTGATGGGATTCTCCGCGTACCCCGGAATGTCCAGCTCGTTGGCATCGACGAGCAGATGTTCGACGCCGAGCGCGCGCGCCAGCGCACCGGCCATCGCGTCGTCATCTTCGGGTGCGGTCGGCGAGCGCGTCGTCAACGCCACCGCCCGGTCGCCCAGGACATCGACCGCCACGGCGAGCAGCAGACTGGAATCGACGCCGCCCGAGAAGGCGACCAGTACGCGCTGGAGGTCGCTCAGCAGCGCCCGCAACTGGCTCAGCTTGTCGTCGACGCCGGCCACTTCAGATGCCTCCGCCGCCGAAGAGGTCCGTGGTCAAGTACCGTTCACCGGTATCGCACAGCATCGTCACCACCGTCTTGCCGGCGCCGAGCCGCCGCGCCACTTGCAGGGCGGCGTGGCAATTGGCGCCACTGGAGATCCCTACCAGGAGACCTTCCTCGCGCGCCAGCCGGCGCGTGCACTGCGCCGCCTCGTCGTCGGTGACCGTGAGCACTTCGTCGTAGGCCGATCGGTCGAGGACGTCGGGGACAAAGCCCGCCCCGATGCCTTGGATGCGGTGGTAGCCCGGCTCGCCCTTCGACAGCACCGGCGAGGCGGCGGGTTCGACGGCGACGATCCGAATCCCCGGCATCGCCGCGCGCAGCACCGCGCTCACCCCGGTGATCGTCCCGCCAGTCCCCACCCCGGCCACGAACGCATCGATGCGCTCGAACTGCCGCAGCAGCTCCGGGGCCGTGCTGCGCCGGTGCGCCTCCGGGTTGGCCGGATTGTTGAATTGTTGCGGCATGAAGGCGGCCGGGTGCTCGGCCTGCAGCTCCTCGGCGCGGCGTACGGCGTCGTGCATGCCCTTCGAGTCGGACGTCAACACCAGCGTGGCGCCGTACGCGGTCAGCACGCTGCGCCGTTCTTCGCTCATGGTGTCGGGCATGGTGAGGATCAGCCGGTAGCCCTTCACCGCCGCAACCAGCGCCAGACCGATGCCCGTGTTGCCGCTCGTCGGCTCGATGATGGTATCACCCGGCTCGAGGCGTCCGTCGCGCTCCGCCGCTTCGATCATGTGCAGGCAGATGCGATCCTTGACGCTGGCGGCGGGATTGTACGACTCCAGCTTCCCCCACACCGCGGCATCGCGCGGCCCCGCCACCCGGTTGAGCCTGACCACCGGCGTGTTGCCGATCAGATCCAGCAGCGACTCGGCCAGCGCAGGCCGTCCCGCAGACACCTCTGCCGTCACAGCGCGTTCAGTACCGGCGCCCTACCGCCGAAGTCAATTCGACCGATCTGGCGATGGCCGCCCGCCGGCTCCTAGTCCTGTTCCCGGGCGCCCTCGGCGACCTGCTCTGCTGTTGGCCTGCCATCGACGCGCGCCGCGCCAGCGGGTCGGCGGTCACCCTGGTGGCGCGCCCAGAATGGCTCGAGCTCCTGCCGATCGAAACCGAGCGGCAGTTGTCTATCGACCGGCGAGAAGTGGCCGACCTGTTCGGCGGCGACCCACTGCACCCGCGCACGCGTGCGCTGTTCAGCGGCTTCGCCGAGGTGGTGAGCTTCACAGGCTACGGCGAGGCGCGCTTCGCCGAGCGCTTGGCCGAGGCCACTGGCGTGGTACCAGCCGTGCATCCGTTTCGCGCCATGCGCAGCGGCGAGCACGCAGCCGAATACTATGCGCGCTGTCTCGCCGTCGCACCGCTGCGCCGCCCTCTGCCGCTGAGCGACGCCGCAGCGCAGTGGGCCCGGGCACTCTGGCAGACGCACGCGCTCGGCCGCGACACCCTGGCCGTTCACCCCGGCAGCGGCAGTGCGCGCAAGAACTGGACGGGCATGGCCGCCGCCGCGGCGCGCTGGCGAGCTCGGGGGCGCCAGGTGGTGCTGATCGCCGGGCCGGCCGAGCCGGCCGATGCGATCGCGGTCATTCCCTGCGACGCGCTGGTGAGGAACGAATCGTTGATGCGCGTCGCCGCGGTGTTGCGCCTCGCCGGGCGCTACCTCGGCAACGACTCGGGCGTGAGCCACCTGACCGGCGCGCTCGACGGGCGCGGTGTCGTCGTCTTCGGCCCCAGCGACCCGGCGATCTGGCGACCGTTCGGCGAGGGCCTGCGCGTCATGCATGGTCCCACGACCTGTCGGCGCTGCGACGAGCCCTTGTGCACGCATCGCGTCTCGGTCGACGACGTCGACGCGGCCTTGAATGTGGTCTAGTGCCCTGTCCCCGAAATTCGCTACCGACCTCGGCGCGGCCCGCTCATCCTCAGCCTGTCGAAGAAGGATGCGCCCGGCCATTTTCAACCGACCGCGAGCTGCGGGTCTGAACAAGGGCGGCAGCGCCACCGGCTCGTACGCGCCTGTTACCTTGACCGGCCCAGAGGCGGCATCTATGAAGAGCCCGCCGCGGTATGATCCATCCGGTGGAATGGCGTAACGGCGCCGTCGTCTTGCTCGACCAGCGCCTGCTGCCGAAGCAGGAAGTCTACCGTGTCTACCGCGATTACCGCGACGTGGCACACGCCATCGAAGAGATGGTCGTGCGCGGCGCCCCGGCGATTGGCGTCGCGGCGGCGATGGGTATCGCCCTCGGCGCGACACAGGCGCCGGATGGCAAGCTGACGCGCGCTTTCGAGCGCATCTGCCATCGTTTCGCCGGCACGCGGCCGACGGCTGTCAACCTCTTCTGGGCCATCGGCCGCATGCGGCAGGCGTTCGGGCGCAGCCGCGGTCGCAGCCCCGAGGTGGCGCGGGAGATTCTCCGCCAGGAAGCGCTGGCGATTTACCACGAGGATCTCGCCAACAATCGCGCCCTCGGCGCGCACGGCGCGACGCTGTTGAAGTCTCGCATGACCGTCCTCACCCACTGCAACGCCGGCGCGCTGGCCACGGCCGGATACGGCACGGCACTGGGCGTCGTGCGCGCCGCCCACGAAGCGGGCAAGGCGGTGTCAGTGGTCGCGACCGAGACGCGACCGTTCCTGCAGGGCGCGCGCCTCACCGCCTGGGAGCTGAAGCGCGATCGCATTCCGGTGACGCTGATCACCGACAACATGGCTGGCCATCTCATGCAGCGCGGGGCGATCGGCGCGGTGATCGTCGGCGCCTCTCGCACGGCAGCCAACGGCGATGTCGCCAACAAGATCGGCACCTACGGCCTCGCCGTGCTCGCCGCCCGGCACCGGCTGCCGTTCTACGTCGCCGCGCCCACCTCGACCATCGACCCGACGTGTCCGAACGGCGAGCGCATTCCCATCGAGGAGCGTTCCAGCCGGGAAGTCACGCACCTCGGTGATCAGCAGATCGCGCCCAGCGGCGTTCGGGTCCTGAACCCGGCGTTCGACGTCACGCCGCACGCCCTGGTGACCGCCATTATCACCGAGCGCGGTGTCGCCCGCCCGCCTTATCAGCGCTCGTTGGCGCGCCTGCTCGGCGCCGAGCAGCGCGAGCCGCGCCGCCGCGCCAGCCGCTCGTAGGCGGCAGAAGGGGACGAATAAGGGGACGGAGGGCCGGGTGGGCCGGGTCGAACCGGCCCACCCGGCCCAACGTCCCCTTCTTCGTCCCCTTCT
>CAYYWP010000083.1:0-18833 GCA_964475125.1 uncultured Binatia bacterium (SeqCode)
AGGGCCCCGAGGGCACAGCGCAACCTGTAGCCGCGGGACCTGTGCCCGCCGGCAGTGCCGCGGCCACAGCTCGCCCTGCAACCCATCGCAGCCCGATGGCACCTCGGTCGTCACCGACCTCCAAATGGGGCGGGGCGCGGCAACACGCCCCGCACCGACAGCCAGATTGCCCCCGACGCCCGCGCTGAACCCTGGCGCCGCGGTGCCGCGCGCGGTACTACACCGCACGCCGATGACCGCGCCGGTGCGCAAATTCTGGGGCTGGGGCTACGAAGGCCAGGGGCCGAGTGCCGAACAGCAGGAACGCATCGCCCAGGCGCTGGCGGCGCGTTTCCGGATCGCGGCGCCGACGCCGCAGCCGCCGCCGCGCCTGGAAGAGCTGGAGTTGCGCCCGCCGCGACTGCAACCGCCCGCGGCGCTGGCGGCGCTGTGCCACGCAGATGCGTCGGCGCGCGCCGGGCACACCTACGGGAAGTCGTTTCGCGACCTCGTTCGCGCCTTCGCCCGCGACTTCGCCAACCCGCCGGATCTCGTCGCCACGCCGCGCAGCGACGCCGACGTGATCGCGCTGCTCGATTGGTGCACCGGCGCGCGCGTCGCCGCCGTGCCCTACGGCGGCGGATCGAGCGTCGTCGGCGGAGTGGAAGGCCCCGGCGGCGGCGACTACCGCGGCTGGGTCTCGATCGATCTCGGCGGCCTCGACCGCGTGCTCGAAGTCGACCGGGACTCGCGCGCCGCACGCGCGCAGGCGGGCGTGCTCGGGCCGGTGCTCGAGGCGCAACTGCGCCCGCACGGCCTGACCTTGCGACACTATCCGCAATCGTTCGAGGTCTCTTCGCTCGGCGGCTGGATCGCCACCCGTTCCGGCGGTCATTTCGCCACCCTCTACACCCACATCGACGACTTCGTCGAAGCGCTGCGCGTGGTCACGCCGCGCGGCGTGGTCGAGTCGCGCCGCCTGCCCGGGTCCGGCGCCGGGCCGAGCCCGGACCGGCTCTTCATCGGCTCGGAGGGCATCCTCGGCATCATCACCGAAGCGTGGATGCGGCTGCAGGATCGGCCGCGTTGGCGCGCCGCGGCCTCGGTCACCTTTGCCGACTTCCTCGGCGGCGCCACCGCCGTGCGCGCCGTCAGTCAAGCCGGCCTCTACCCGGCGAACTGCCGGTTGCTCGATCCGGCCGAAGCGCTGCTGAGCGGCGCCGGCGGCGGCGAGGAAGCCGTCCTGTTGCTCGCCTTCGAATCGGCCGATCACCCACCCGACGCCTGGATGCGGCGCGCCCTGGAGATCGCTCGCGCCCACGGCAGCCGGGCAGCCGAGGGCGCCGGCGCGACCACCGAGCAGGAGGCCGGCGAGCGCCAGGGCGCTGCCGGGGCATGGCGGGCCGCCTTTCTCGGCGCTCCGTATCTGCGCGATGCCCTGGTCGGCATGGGCATGATCAGCGAGACCTTCGAGACCGCCATCACCTGGGATCGCTTCGAGAGCTTCCACGCCAACGTCATGGCTGCCACCGAAGCGGCCGTCGCGCGCATCTGCGGCGCCGGCACGGTCAGCTGCCGCTTCACGCACGCCTACCCGGACGGACCGGCGCCGTACTACAGCGTGATCGCGCCGAGCCGGGTCGGCAGCCAGCTCGACCAGTGGGCGGAGATCAAGGCCGCCGCCTCCGAGGCGATCATCGCCGGCGGCGGCACCATCACCCATCACCACGCCGTCGGCCGCGACCACCGGCCGTGGTACGACCGCCAGCGACCGGACGGCTTCGCCCTCGCCCTGCGCGCCGCCAAGCGCGCCCTCGATCCCGCCGGGATCTTGAATCCGGGCGTGTTGATCGACCCGTAGGAACGCACCCCTATCGCCTGGACGCCATCGGCGTGTTCGGCTACTTTAAACCCTGAGTTTAAATGAGCCGGTATCGCCATAGGACGCTCGAGGCCAGGATCAGCGAGCTCAGCGGCCAGTTTCCGGCTCTGCTGGTCACCGGGCCACGGCAGGTCGGCAAGACCACATTGCTGCGACACGTCGCCAAGAAGGACCGGCGCTACGTGTCGCTCGACGATCCAACCCTGCGGGAGCTGGCCAGCTCCGATCCCGATCTGTTCCTCGATCGCTTCCCACCGCCGCTCCTGATCGACGAGATCCAGTACGCCCCCGGTCTGCTGCCCTATCTGAAGATGCGGATCGATGAGCGGCGCGAACCCGGAGCCTTCTGGCTGACCGGGTCGCAGCAGTTCCAGATGATGAAGGGAGTGAGCGAGACGTTGGCGGGCCGTGTCGCGGTGCTCAACCTGCTCGGCTTCTCGCGGCGCGAGCGCTGCGGCCGGCGATGGGACGTCGAACCGTTCTTGCCGCAGGCCGCCATTCTGGCGCGACGCGGGACCGTCGCGATCACCGGTGAAAAGGCGCTGTACGAAGAGATCTGGACCGGTGGCCTTCCCACCCTGGTGATCGGCGAAGCCGCCGATCGCGCGGTGTTCTTCTCCTCCTATTTGCAAACCTACCTGCAGCGCGACGTGCGCGACCTGGCACAGGTGGGCAGCATGGAAAGATTCACGCGTTTTGTGCGCGCCTGTGCGGCGCGCACGGCCCAGCTCCTGAACCTGTCCGATCTGGCCCGCGACGTCGACGTCAGCGTGCCCACCGCCACGCACTGGCTCTCGGTGCTGGTAGCGAGCTGTCAAGTGTTCCTGCTCCAGCCCTATCACACCAGCGTCACCAAGCGGCTGGTGAAGACCCCGAAGCTCTACTTTCTCGATACGGGCCTCTGCGCTTTCCTGACCGGGTGGGCATCGCCGGCGACCCTGGCGGCGGGGGCCATGCGCGGGGCCATCTTCGAGACCCACGTGCTCGCCGAGGTGCTCAAGAGTTGGTGGCACCGGGCGTGCACCCCGCCGATGTATTTCTACCGCGACCGCGACGGTCGCGAGATCGACCTGATCTTCGATGTCGATGGCAGGCTGTGGCCCGTCGAGATCAAGCACGCGGCCACGGTCCGCCGTGAATGGGCAGGCCCGTTCGTCGCTCTCGAACGCCTGGACAAGCCCGTCGGGCAAGCGGCCGTGGTGTGCCTGACACCGGAGCCGCGCCCGCTGACGCGAGAGATCACCGCGCTGCCGATCGGGGTGCTGTGAGGACCTGCGCCCCCCCGGCGCGAAGGCAGGACGGCTGGCGTAATCAGGGTCCAGACCGTCGGAGAGGCACGCGGTAATCATGTACACGATGCGGTGTCCAGCCAGGCTAGCCGCGGCAGTGGAGGAAGAAATGAACAGCGAGCACAAGGCCGGCGAGATCGCGCCGCGCGCGGCAAGCCCGCCGCCGGCATCGTCGACATCGAACACTACGGCCAACTGCTCGAGCGCGTCGGGAGCGGCGAGAATCTCCGGACCCTCGAGAGCATGCGCGCCGGCCGCTCACGTTCCGCCGGCTGGACGATTTCCTCCAGCACGGGGCGGCCTCGAGTTGTCTGAGCTCGACCATCTCCCCGTTGCGGGGTCGTGAGGAGCCATGGGGCGCGAACGGGTACGCAGGCGCCGGAGCGAAGGGTCTGAGCCGGCGTCGTTGTCCGCTTGTCACGGCGCAGCTGCGGCGATGCTCTGCATCGCCGTGCGCCGCGGCGCGGCGCGCTCCAGTGGGAGCGGTGGCGGCAGGGATCCCGGCCCTTGAACCGGGATGGGTTTCGGGGCAGAAGCCGCCCGACCATGAAGGCTCGTCGCTGGCGCGCGGTCGCCCTCAGCCTCGCGGTCAGCGGCGGGTTTCTCTATCTCGCCTTCCGCAACGTGCCGCTCGACGAGCTGCGCGCCGCGGTGGCGCGCGTCGATCCCACCTGGCTGGGGCTGGCGGTGGCGGTCAGTCTGCTCATCATGCTCTGTCGCGCCTGGCGCTGGCAGATCGAGCTGCGGCCGTTGGCGCACGTCCGCTATGATCGCCTGTGGGTGATCACCGCCGTCGCCTACCTGGCGATCAACCTGCTGCCGGTGCGGCTGGGCGAAGTGGTGCGCCCGTGGCTGCTGTCGCGCCGCGCGCCGGTGTCCTTCTCCAACGTCGTCGGCAACCTGGTGGTCGAGAAGACCATGGATGCGTTGGTGACGCTGGTCTACATCCTCGTCGGCCTGGCCACCGTCGAGCGCTTGCCGGCTTGGGTGCGCACCGGGGCCCTCGTTCCCGCCGTCGGCGCAGCACTGCTCGTCGCGCTCGCCCTGTTGCTCTATTGGCGCGGTGAGGCGTTCGTCGAACGCTGGGTCCTCCACCGCCTGCCTGCAGGCGCCGGCGCCGCGCTGCGGCGCGTCATCGGTGCCATCGTCGCCGGGATGCGCGTGCTGCCCAATCCGCGCCTCGTGCTGGCGGTGTTCGCGGTCTCGCTGGTGCTGTGGTTCCTGCCCATTCTCTCCAGCTACATCATGATCCGCGCCTTCGCCTTCGACGTACCGTTCAGCGCCGCCGTGGTGGTGTTCATCTTCATCGGCTTCGGCACCGCGCTGCCCAACGTGCCCGGCATGCTGGGCCCTTATCAGTACGCCTGTATCCTGGCCCTCGGCTTGTTCGGCGTCGACCACGTCGATGGCTTGGCCTACGGGTTGGTGCTGAACGCGGTGCAGTTTCTCACCCTGCTGGCGCAGGGGCTGATCGCGCTGCCCTTCGCCGGCCTACATCGCGGCGATCTGCGCCGGGCGTCGGAACAGCTCCACCGTACCGTTTAGCCCCGATCCGAAGAGAATCTCTTACTGCGAAGGGGACGAAGACCACGACGGTCGCGGCGGAGAGCCGTGTCCAAAGGATTGCGCTCAGGTCTGCGAACCCGGAGGTTATCTGCCTACCCAGGCCGGAAAACCCTTGCCCTTCGTGCTCTTCGTGTTCTTCGTGGTGTGAAGAGAATTTCGGCTCTGGGCCGCGGCTTGGACCGAGAACCCTTGCTCGTTTTCCGGTCACCCCGAGCAGCCGCCGCAAGCGGCGTTGGGCAAAGCCTTCGATCGCAGACCGGTGCCGCGCCCCACCCCGCCGGGCAGCGCGCCGCGCTGCCGGCCGGCACAGGTCCCGCGGCTACGGCTCGTCGCACACGCCCGGTGTACGTCCCGCGGATGCGGTTCGCGGCTACCAGTCGAACCAGCCGTCGAACCAGCCGTCGTCCTGGTCGTACTCTCTCTGCTGTTCGTCGGCGGCGTTCTCCGGCGGCGGTTCCGGCTCTTCCGATTCCGGGAACTCGGTGGTGAGGCGTTCCGACGCCTGTTCCCAGAGCTCCTCGACGCCGCGCCCGGCCAGCTCGCTGGCGCTCAACCAATGCGCCTTCGGGCGCGCCAGGATCCATTCGTCGATCAAGTCCCAGAACAGGTTGGAGCCCAGCTCCTCTTGGCTGGCGGCGTATTCGGCGCGCCAGAATGGCGTCGGGTCGTCGGCCTTGTAGAGGGTCATCTCGAACCCCACGGCGGCGCCTTGGGTCGCGCCCTCGGCGGTGCCGACGCGGTGGTCGAAGCGGCTGACACGGCCGGTGACGACGACCTCGGCGCCGACGGCCTTGGCGAGTCCCACGGCTTGATCGGCCTGGCCCACGGCGCGGCGCAACTCAGGCGTGGCGAGCGTGTCCTCGACCGTCAAGTCGGGGACGAAGCGGAATTGCGTCTGCGTCGCCAGCACGCGGTACAGCTGGGCGGTGATCAGATCGCCGGCCTTGGGCTCACCGCTTCTCTCGCCTTTGTCGGCCGACGGCAGCGTCTCGAACGGCAACACCACCAGCAGGCGTATGGGAACCGGGCCGCCGCCTTCCTGATGCGTGCTGCAGCCACCGAGCACGACCAGCGCCGCGGCGGCGGCGATGGCGCGCAGCACCCGAGGCGGCCTCACCCGACGATCCTGACTCCCAGCTCGCGCAGCTGGCGCTGGTCCACCTCGCCCGGCGCTTCCGTCATCAGGCAGACCGCGCGCTGGGTCTTGGGAAAGGCGATGACGTCGCGCAGCGACGCGGCTTCGCACAGCAGCATCACCAGACGATCGAGGCCGAGTGCGATGCCGCCGTGCGGCGGCGCGCCGAAGCCCAGTGCATCGAGCAGAAAACCGAAGCGGGCCCGCCCCTCCTCGGCGCTCATGCCGAGATGCTGGAAGACGCGCTGTTGGAGATCGGAACGATGGATACGAATGCTGCCGCCGCCCAGTTCGACGCCGTTCCAGATCACATCATAGGCCTTGGCGCGCACGCTGTAGGGATCGGCGTCGAGTCGCTCGAGGTCCTCATCCATCGGCGCGGTGAATGGATGGTTGACGGACACCGCACGCTTTTCTTCGGCCGAATACTCGAAGAGCGGAAACTCCGTCACCCAGAGCAGAGCATGCTGCTGGGCGGGAATCAGACCGAGCTGGTTGGCGAACTTCAGGCGCACATGCGCGAGCGCGTCGTTCACCACCTTGGCCTGGTCGGCGACGAAGAGGATCACGCCACCGGGTGCGGCGCCGGTCGCCTCCTCGATGGCCTGGCGCTGCGCCGGGGTGAGGAACTTGGCGATCGGCGACTGCCAGCCCTCCGATGAGAGGCGGGCCCAAGCGATGCCCTTGGCACCGAACGGCGCCACCGCGTCGGGCAGCGAGTCGAGGTCCTTGCGCGTCAGGCGCCCGCCATCCGGGACGCACAGCGCCTTGACCACGCCGCCGCGCTCCGCCGCCTCACGAAAGACGCGCAACTCGGCCTCGCGCACCGCCTCGGTGACGTCGGCCAACTCGAGGCCGAAGCGCATGTCCGGCTTGTCGCTGCCAAAGCGGCGCATCGCCTCGGCGTGGGTGAGGCGCGGCAGCGGCGTCGACACGTGAATGTCGTTCAACGCCAGCAAGCGGACCAGCAGCCCTTCGACCACCTGAAAGATGTCCTCGGGCTGCACGAACGACGCCTCGACGTCGAGCTGCGTGAACTCGGGCTGGCGGTCGGCGCGCAGGTCCTCGTCGCGAAAGCACTTGGCGATCTGGTAGTAGCGGTCCAGGCCGGCCACCATGAGGATCTGCTTGAAGAGCTGCGGCGACTGCGGCAGGGCGAAAAAACGGCCGCGGTTGACGCGGCTCGGCACCAGGTAGTCGCGCGCCCCCTCCGGCGTGCTGCGGGTCAGGATCGGAGTCTCGACCTCGATGAAGCCCTGCTCGTCCATGTAGTTGCGGATGGTCGCCGCGACGCGGTGGCGCAGGATCAGGTTGCGCTGCACGGCCGGGCGGCGCAGGTCGAGGTAGCGGTACTTCAGCCGCGTCGCTTCGGCGACAGCGCCGCCTTCGTCGATCGGAAACGGCGGCGTCTCGGCCTGGTTGAGGATGCGCAGCTCGGCCGCCATCACCTCGACCTCGCCGGTGGCGAGATTGGCATTGACGGTCTCGGCCGGCCGCGCCCGCACCACGCCGCGCACGGCGATGACGTATTCGTCGCGCAAGGTGTTGGCGCGCGCGTGCGCCGGCGCGCTCTCCTCGGGGTTGAACACCACTTGCACGAGGCCGCTGCGATCGCGCAGGTCGGCGAACACCACCCCGCCGTGGTCGCGGTGCGAGTGCACCCAGCCCATGACGGTCACCTCGCGGCCGACATCGGCACGCCGCGGCTCGCCGCAATACACGGTCCGGCGCCAGTCGCCGAGCAGATCGAGGGTCATGCGCGGGGCTCCGCGGTTGCCGGTTGGCGCAGCGCCGCGCGCAGCTCGACCACGCCGCCATCGAGCGCGGCGATGCCCGGCAGGTCGCGGCGCTCGACCATATCGCGCACGGTCAGGCGGCCGCTCGCCAGCTCGTCCTCGCCGACGATGACGACATAGCGGGCGCCGAGCTTGCCGGCGTGGCGCATCTGGCTCTTGAGACTGCGTTCCGCTGGTTCGACCTCGAGGCGCGTGCCGGCGCGCCGCAAGCGATGCGCCAGCGCCGCGGCCGCGACCTCGGCCGCTGCGCCGAGCGGCGCGATGACGAACTCGGGCGCCGGCGAGTCCGCCGCTGCGCCGGCGCCGAGCACGATCGCCAGGCGCTCGATACCGAGGGCGAAACCGACGCCGGCGACGTCCGGTCCACCGAGGTCGCGCACCAGCCCGTCGTAGCGGCCGCCGCCGCCGAGCGCGTTCTGCGCCCCCAGGCCTTCGGCCACGACCTCGAAAGCGGTGCGACAGTAGTAGTCCAAGCCGCGCACCATGTACGGCTGCCATTGCGGCTGCAGACCCTGCGCCGCCAGCAAGGCCAGCACGTGCTCGAAGTGCTCGCGGCAGGGCGCGCAGGCGTGCTCCAGCATGCGCGGCGCGCGGTCGCGGATCGCCGCACAGCCCGGCTGCTTGCAGTCCAGCAGGCGCAGCGGGTTCTGTTCGAGGCGGCGCGTGCAGTCGCCGCACAGCTCGGCCAGGTGCTCGCGCCCCCAGGCGACCAGCGCCGCGCGATAGGCCGGCCGGCAAGCGCGACAGCCGAGCGAGTTGACCTGCAGGATGGCATCGCGGACGCCGAGGTCGGCCAGGAGATCCGTCAGCAGCATCAACACCTCGGCGTCGGCGGCCGGATCATCGCGGCCGAGCAGCTCGGCACCGATCTGCGAGAACTGGCGCAGGCGGCCCTTCTGCGGCCGCTCGCGGCGAAACATCGGGCCGAAATAGTACAGCTTGGCGACTGGCTCGACGGCGTGGAGGGCATGCTCGACGTAGGCCCGCACCACCGACGCCGTGCCCTCCGGGCGCAGGGTCAGCGTGCTGCCGTCGCGATCCTCGAAGGCGTACATCTCCTTTTCGACGATATCTGTGGTGGCGCCGATTGAGCGCGTGAACAGTTCGGCGCGCTCGACGATCGGCAGGCGGATCTCGTGGTAGTTGTACTGGGCGAAGACGTCGCGCGCTGCCGCCTCGAGCCGCGCCCAGCGCCCGGACTCGCCCGGCAGGATGTCATGAAAACCCTTAACTGACGCGACTTTCATGCATGTAAACGCGCTTGAATGAAGAATTCCAAGCGGCTATCAAAGGGGGTACCCCAAGTCAACGAAGCGCCGACGCTCGTGGGGCTTGGTTGCGGACGGCGGGGAAGCGGCAGACGAGACGGGTTGTGCCACGGCGAACAGCATCCGGCCATGCGCCTGCGCGCGGCCCACTGCGCCATCTGTTGATCGCCGTCGCCGCCCTGGCGACCTGCGCGGTGGCCGCCACCGTCGCGCGCCAGACGGCAGGCCAGGGTCAACCGACCCTCGACCGCTTCAACGGCTTCGAGAGCGGCGGGCCGGGAGACTACGCAGCCGTCGGCACGCCAGGCGGTTCGATGTTCCACCGCCCCGACGCCGCCGGGCGCTTCGGTCTGGAGACGGCGGCAGCGAGCGGTGCGAACGAGTATGTGGAGACGATTCCGTCGACGGCGCTGAAGGTCTTCACCGATGCGGTGTGGGCGTGCCTGCAGACGACACCGAGCAGCCCACGGCGTGTGCGTAGCTGGCTGAGTGGGGGAACCCCGATCGTCGAGTTGGTGCTCACCCCGGCCGGGCAGCTGCAGCTGCAGGTCGATGGCCAGAGCATCGGCACGCCCAGCCCGGCTGTCGCGAACTGCCCGCAGTTCTCCTCCGTGTTCGTCGAGTACCAGGCCTCGCCGGACGGCATCGATCCGGGCAGCGCGGCACTCTCGGTGGCGGGCAGTCCGCGCTCCGGCAACCACGTCGCCACCGCGGCGATCGACGGCGTCGTACTCGGACCCGATGGATCCGAGGCGAGCGCAGTCGCCGTGGTGTGGGACGATCACGGCCTGGTGAACGGGGTTGGCTTTCCCACCGAATTTCGCATCGCTGGCCTCCTCCCCGTGCCTGCCCTGCCGGGCGACGCCGGATTTCTCCAGCAGTGGGACGGCAACGGCTGCACCGAGGCGGCCGACTGCGTCGACGAGCAACCGCCCGATGGGGACACGTCGTACGTCTCCACATCGACCGATTCGAAGCAGATGTTCTGCTTTGAGAGCCCCGCGGGTGCCGGCGTGTACGGCACGATCCTGGCGCTCAAAAACCTGGCAATCGGACGGACCACCGGCTCGGTGGCGAACATGTCGCTCGCTCTGCGCACCAACACCGCAGCGTGCGGCGGCAATGGCGGTGCCACGGTAGATCCCCAGGGCAAGTTCTTTCTCGCCTCGTATGGAGGATCGTCGCGCCTCGATACCACCAACCCCGGCAGTGGCGACGACTGGTCGATCGCCGCTCTGGCTCGCACCGCCTTCGTGCTCAGCCGCGACAGCGGCAACCCGGCGCGCGCCACCCAGATCATCCGCGAGGTCGCCTTCGACGTGTTCGGGATTGCCTCGCCGACGCCGACCCGTACGCGCACCTTCACCCTGACGGCGACGGCGACCACGACGCCAACGTTCACTGCCACCGCCACCAACACGCCGACCGCGACGCCGAGCGCGACGCCGACCAACACGCCAACGGTTACACCGACAGCCACACCGACGTTCACCATCACGCCCACACCGACGGCAACCCGCACAGCGACGCCGACTTTCACCCTCACCTTCACCGTCACCCGCACGCCGACGGTCACCGTCACGGCCACGGTGACACACACCGCCAGCGCTACCGCCACGGTGACTCGCACCGGGACGCACACCGCCACCCCGTCCAACACCGCCACGCCCACGCCCACGGCACTGTTGCGCTCACTGGTGCGCATCAACGGCTTCGAGGGCGGCTGGGCTGGCGACTACGATGTCGTCCCCTCGGGCACCAATGCCGACGTCGTGGCGGCACCGCGCACCGGCGAATATGCCCTCCGGGCAGCGTCGCTGGATACGCGCTACGTCAGCACCACGCTCGCAGCCGCCGTCAACACGTTTTCGGACGGTATCTGGGCGTGCTTCGACAGCACGCTCTTCGGCAATCCGGTTCGCATTCGCCGCTGGTTCGGTACGGCGCAGAACGTCGTCGAGCTGTTCCTGCTCTCCGATGCCCGACTCGAGCTGCGCGTAGGCGGCGGCAGCCTCGGCATCACGGCAACGCCGCTGGCCGCGTGCCCGGCGTATTCTCGCCTGGAGGTGCAGTACCGCGCCGCCGGCGCCGGCGGCGCGGCGGCGCTGCGCGTCGACGGCATCGAGGAGGTGGGCGGTTCGCACCAGGTCAACAGCACGGTGCACACCACCAACATCGGTCCAGACGCCCCCGGGCTCTCCTTTCCGCCGCGGTTGCACTGGGACGACCACGTGCTCTCGGATGCCGCCGTCTGGCCCGGCGATCTCGGCATCGTCGCGCTCGAGCCGACCGGCGAAGGGTTCTACGACTCGCCCTGGTTTCCGATCGGCTGCCCAGGCCCGGGCGACGACACCTGTGTCAGCGCTCGCCCGCCCGAGCTTTCCGGCTGGCTCCAGTCATCGAACCCCAACAGCCGGCAGAGCTTCTGCTTCCAGCAGAGTGCCGCCAGCAATGGCATCGGCGGCCCGGTCCTCGGGGTCAAGACGCTGGCCGGGGTGCTGGACATCGACGACGGCTCGGCCCACGCCCTCTTCCTGCGCAGCGGCGGCTGCGCTGAAGCGAGTGGAACCAATCAGGCCGAGCAGACGTTCGACGCGAACATGGCGTTCCTCGGTTACAGCCGCTTCGATGAGACCAACCCGGCCAGCGGTCTGGCGTGGACGCCGGAGGAGATCGCCGACACCGAGTTCGGCATCCGCCACGCCACCGGCTCGCAGACGACGCGGCTGTCGCAGCTCGTGCTCGAGGTGGTCTTCGATCGCGATCCGCCGACGGCGGTGCCGACGCCGACCCGCACGGTTACGGCGACGCGCACGCGCACGGGTACGCCGACCGTCACGACCACCGCGTCGCTCACACCGACCGTCACCGACACGCCCACCGGGTCGACGGGCACGGCCAGCGCCACCGCGACGCCGACGCGCACGGCGACGGAAACCGAGGCGCCGAGCGCGACGCCATCGGCGACCGCAACCCCGACGCGCACGACCTCGCCGACGGCGACGCGCACCGACAGCCCCGAGCCGACCGAAACCGGCACGGTCCCCACTCTCACGGTCACCGAGACCCCGAGCATTACACCCACCGCCCCAAACACCGCCACCCGCACCGACACGCCGGATGGGCCGACGCCGACAGCCTCCGCCCCGGCGAGTGCCACCTCCAGTGCCAGCGCCACGGCGACGGCGACGCCCACCGGGCCGACGCCGACGGTAACCAACACCTTCCGGCCGCGCGCCGACTACATCCTGGCCATGGGCCTCGCCAACGAGTGGGAATGCACCGAAGAGCGCGCCGGCGAGCTCGGGCTGCTCACCGTCACCCTGCCGATCGAAACCCTCGCCACCAGCGAGGATCCGGTCGACCGCCACGAGCAAGTGCTCAGCATCTACGTCGCGCCGAGCATGAAGAACGCGGCGCCCGACGACGAAAACGAGGACTTCGTCTTCTTGCAGAACATGATGCGCCCCGGCGGCTTCATCGAGCGTTTCGTCGCCCTCGGCGGCCTGGCGGTGATCAACATCGCCAGCGTGGCCGATCGCGACGACATCGCCCCCGGCGGCGTCGATTACAGGGCCGGAGGAAACGCCGACAGCGAGACCATCCTCAATCAGCTCCACCCCTACATCACCGGGCAGGGGTACGGCGGTGAGCCGTTACTGGCCTCGTCGTTCAGCCAGTGGGGGCCCACCGATCGCGGCTTCTTCACATCCCTCCCGATGGGCAGCATGCAGTTGCTCCGCAGCTCCCCCGCACGCCCATCGATGATCGAATACAATTACGGCGCCGGGCGCGTCATCCTCACCTCGCTCACCTTCTGCACGCCGTCGCAGCCGAGCTCGATGGGCCGCGCCCTCGACAACTTGCTCAAATACGGCCGCTTCTACGAGGGCGGCGCACAGACACCGGCGCCGACCGTGACCTCGACACCGACGGCGACGGCGACGCTCACCGGTCAGGCGACGAACACCCCAACGCGCACGCGCACGCCGGCGGTGACGGCAACCGGCACCGAAACCGCGACTCCCGACGAGACGCCGACGCCGACGCCGATTGCCTGCGCCGGAGACTGCGACGGCACGGAGGATGTCAGCGTCAGCGACCTGGTGCTCATGGTCAGTATCGCCCTCGGCAACCAGCCCGTCGATCTCTGCCGCGCCGGCGACACCGACGGCAACGGCGAGATCACCATCGAGGAGCTGGTCGTCGCCGTCGGCAAGGCGCTGAACGGCTGTGCTGCTGCCGCGCTGATCGCCTATCGCTGATCGCCTACCGCCAGAAGACGATAGGCGATTTGCGACACACGAAAAGCGAGCGCCGGCTACGGGCGGATGTTGCCGGACTCGGAGCCGACCGGGTCGCGCACGCGCGGCGGCCCGGTGAGCTCGACGTAGCGCAAGAGGTCGCGCTCGAGGTCGCGAATCTTGAGCATGATCTCGTCGCGCAGGGCGCGCGCCTGCGGCTTGGGCTCGACCAGTGAGTACTGTTCGGTGGCGATGGTCCGGTACTTCTCCTCTTTGACTTTCCCGGAGACGCCGAAATCGCTGGCTTCGAAGGCGATGACGGTGTCGCCGTCAGGCTGGTTGCCGAGGGTGAACGAGGAGATGAGGCGGATATGCTGCTCGCGCTTCGGCGACGGCGCCGGCGTCGGCACGACCGGGCCGAGATTCTCGATCACCGGTCCTGGCTGCTCCGCACCGGCGAGGGCCGCGCCGAGCGCAAGCAGCAGCAGCGCCGCGGTGATCGTTGCGCGCATGGGGTTCTCCTCCACGTAACGCCATATCATTTCAACGTCTCGACCACGAGCTCGGCGACGTTGCCGACGTTGCCGTTGACATCGAGCACGCGCGCCTTGAGCCGCGTCGGCCCGGGCGGGAACCGCAGCTCCTGCCCCACCGCCGGCGCGGTGCAAAACTGCACGTTGCTCACGACCGGATCGCCCGGTCGATCGCGTACGAAGGCGAAGTTGCCGAGCTCGTCGAACGTGCAGGCGAGATTGCTGCTCGCATGGACGTCGAAGCGACAGGCGAAGTCGTTGATCGCGTTCGTCACCTGCGGGTCGGCGCTGAAGTCGAAACCGTTCGCCGCCGGCACCCCGCCGATGAGCGGTGGCGTGTCGTCGCACACCTCCGCACTGCCGTTGCCGAGCGCATTCTTGGCGATGACTTGCAGCGCGGCCACGCCGCTGAGGCACTCCGGTGCTCCCATCGTCCCGCAGCTTCCCGCCAGGCGGTTGCTCGTCCCATTGCGCGTTTCGACCACGATGATGAAGCCGGCTTGCGTCGGCCAGTCGAAGATCGGCACGCCATCCTGAGTCTGGCCGCTCGGCGTGCGCACACGGTTGTCCGCCGTGGCGATGCCGAAATAGGTGATCTCCGGCCCGACCGGCCGCGGCACGGTCGCGGTCGGGGTGCGGGTCTGCGTCCGGGTTGGGGTCAGTGTCGGCGTCAGCGTCTCCGTGCGGGTCTGCGTCGGGGTGCGGGTCAGGGTCTGGGTACGCGTCACGCTCGGCGTCCGCGTCTCGGTGACCGTCCGGGTCGAGGTGGCGGTGCGGCTCGGCGTCTGCGTCGAGGTCGGCGGTCGGGTGTTGGACGGGGTGAGCGTCGGTGTCAGGGTGCGGGTTCGGCTCGGCGTACGGGTTTCCGTCCCGGTGCGGGTCGGCGTGAGCGTACGGGTCTCGGTCTGGGTGGGGCCGGTGGCAGTGTCCGTACGCGACGGGGTCGCCGTCGGCGTGCCGATGACCGGCGTCGTCACGCTCGATGTCGGCGTCGGGCTCGAGGTGTGAGTCGGAGTCCCCGGCATCGCGGTCGGCGGTGTGCCGGTGGGCGTGAACGACTCAACCGGGGTCGGGGTCAAGGTGCGGCGCCGGGTGAAGGTCGGCAGTGGCGTATCGGTCGGCGTGCGGGTGCGCGTCCGCGTCGGGGTGCGGGTGGCAGTGCGGGTGAACGTCGGCGTCTCGGTACCGGTCGGCGTGCGCGTCGGCCGCCGGGTGTCCGTCGGCGTGCCGCCGGGGCCGGTGGGGCTCGGCGTCGCCGTCCCGGTGCGCGTGCCGCTGGCGGTCGACGACACCGTCGGAGTCGGCGGTTCGGGGGTTCGGGTCACACTGGGGGTCGCGCTGCGCGTCGGCGTGTCGGTGTCCGGCGGGGTCTCGGTTGCCGTCGGGGGTGTGCCGGTCGGCGTGGGTGCGGTCGCCGTCTCGGTTGGCACCGCCGAGGCGGTCGGCGTCAGGATCATCTCGGTTGCCGTGGGCGTCGAGGTAGGGGGCTGCGGCGGGAGCAGCTGCATGAGCGCGATGATGTCGGCGGTGCTGACCGCGCCGTCGCCGTTGACGTCCACGCCGGCGCACGAGGTGGGCACGCCGAAGAGGTGGGCGAGCAGTGTGGCGAGGTCGGTCTCGTCGAGCCGTCCGTCGCAGTTCGTGTCACCGCGCAAGGGGCCGGCCACGGCCGCGAGCGGGGCCAGCAGAAGGACCAGGCCGAACAGCGCGCCGAGGGCGCGCCGACGGCCGGCGCGCCTGCGTATCGTCGCCACCGATCCCCATCCACCCGGATCGGGGCGCGTCTGCAGAGGGCGCGGGCTCATCGATAATCGCGCGAGTCTACGGATCTGTCTTGGTCGGGTCAATTCACACCACCATTCACCAGTGCATGCGCTGGCGCAGAGCCCGGGCCTGGGTACGGCTCAGCTCCACCTCCGACGCGGTGGGATTGCGCATGATCAGCTTGAAGCGGCCCCCGAACCACGGCGCAATGGCCTTGACGTGGTGCAAGTTGACCAGACGCGACTTGTGGGCGCGAAAGAAGACGTCGGGATCGAGGCGCTGCTCGAGCTCCTTCAGGGTGAAGTTGGTCGCGTAGCGTTCGCTCGCCGTATGCGCGTACACGAGCCGGTATTCGACCTCGAACCAGAATACCTCATCGGTCGGCAGCACGAGGATCTGACGCCCCTTCTGCACCGGGATCTGGACCACCGCGGGGCGCTCGCGACCGAGCGCCTGCAGGAGCGCGCGCAAGTCGGTCGTCGTGCCGCGCGCGCGCCGCTCGCGGATGCGCCGCACCGTCTCGCTCAAGCGCTCGCGTGAGATGGGTTTGAGCAGGTAATCGGCGGCGTGCACCTCGAACGCCTTGAGCGCGTAGCTGTCGTAAGCGGTGGCGAAGACGACTTCCGGCCGCTGGGTCACGCTGCGCAAGACGCCGAAGCCGTCCATGCCGGGCATTTGGATGTCCAAGAAGAGCAGTTCGGGGTGGATCTCTTCGATCAGCCGCACCGCTTCGGGCCCGTCTGCCGCCTCGCCGACGACGTCGATGTCCGGCAGGTCGCGCAAGAAGCCGCAGAGACGGTCACGCGCCAGCTTCTCGTCGTCGACCACCAGCGTCCGGATCATCTCATCAAGCCTCGGCCAAACGCAGCGGAATGCGCAGCGCCACGGTGGTCCCGTCCCCCGGCCGGCTGGTGACCGTCGGCAGGTACGCGGCCCCGTACAATCGCAACAGCCGATCGCGCACGTTGCGCAGGCCGACGCCGCGCTCGAACACCGGCTGCGCATCGGCCAAACCGACGCCGGTGTCTTTCACCGCGATGTGCAGGTCGTAGTCGTCGACCCGCGCCTCGATCGTCACCCGCCCGCCGCCGACCTTGGGCGAGATGCCGTGCTTGACGGCGTTCTCCACCAACGGTTGCAGAATGAGGCTCGGCAACAGCAGCCCGCGAGCCCGCGCGTCGATGTGCTCTTCGACCTTCAGGGTCTCCCCGAAGCGGGCGCGCTCGATCTCCAGATACGACTCGGCCACCCGCAGCTCCTCATCGAGCGAGACGAAATCGGCCTGGGCGCGGTGCAGCAAGTACCGGTAGATGTCCCCGAGCCGTTCGACGCAGGCCTCGGCCTTGGCCGGATCGGTGGCGATGAGCTGGGCAATCGAGTTGAGGCTGTTGAACAAGAAATGCGGGTTGACCTGGGCCCGCAGCGCCGCCAGTTGCGCCGCCGTCGCCAGCGCCCGCAACTCCTCCTGGCGGCTCTGCAGGCGCATCAATCGCCACCAGTACTGGTTGAAGCCGACGACGCACAGCAACACCACCGGCACGATCGGAATGAGGGTGAAGACGAGCGGCGCCTGGCGCAGCGAGCTGGCGGGGATGGTGACGGAGACGTCGGGGCCGGTGTAGGGAAACAACACCGACGACTCGCCCAACAGCAGCGCCCGCACCTCGGTGACCGCCAGCGACAGCACCAAGAAGGCCAGCGCCGAGACGGCGGCCTGGGCGGCCAGCCGCCGCCCCGACGGCAGCTTGGCGAAGCGCGGCAGCACCCACTCCCAGAGGAGTTGGGTGAGCATCGAGTAGACCAGCGTGGCGAGGACGATGAAGACGGTGCTCGGCAGGGAGCGCTGAAAGGTGAAGTTCCACAACCCGGTCTGCAGCCCGATGCCTAGCCCGCTGCCGTAGATGAAGATGAGCTGCGAGCGGCGCGTCTTGGCGGCGCTCTCGGCCCGCTCGGCGGCGACCGGGTCGGCCAGGGGGGTGAGGCCGCTACCGGGAGTCTCGGGCGCGCGCGGGGCGGCTGTCGTGGAGACGGTCATGGCGCGTCGCTCCGTCATACTAGGCAAGCTGACACTGGTTTGAGAAGCATTTTTGCGCAGTTGTATGGCGTCGCGGCCGGTGGCGCCAGGGAGGCCTGTAGCTGGGTGGCGGACGGCAATGCTACAGAACCTGCATGGCTTCTCACGACCCCGCGGAACTGGCCGGTTGGCCGGTCGTGCATCAATTCTTTCGGATCGATCGGGCGCGCTGGCACGGTCTGGCCCCTGAACGGCGCAGTGCAGCAGTGCGCGAGTTCACCGACTGCCTGGCCGGACTGGCTCGCGAGGACGGGCTGCAGTTCGTCCCCCTGGCCGGTGTCGCCAAGGTAGACTTTGCTTACGTCGCCGTCCACACCGACCTGCCGCGCCTCCAGCAGCTCGGCCAGCAGCTCATGGCGACACTCTTCGGCACCTGTCTGCAGCCGATCTACGCCTATTTGTCGATCTCCGAAGCGAGCGAATACATGAGCACGCCGGCCGACTGGGCCAAGCAGCTGATCGAAGAGCAGCACCTCGATCCCGCTTCCGCGGAGTTCAGCAAGAGCGTGGCGGCCTTCGCGGCGCGCATGAACGCCTACGCCGAGGCGCGCGTCCACCCGCAGCTCCCCGGCGATCTGCCGGTGGTGTGCTTCTACCCGATGAGCAAGGTGCGCGGCGAGCACTACAACTGGTACGCCCTGCCCTTCGACGAGCGCAAGAAGCTCATGGGCGGTCACGGCGCAGCCGGCCGCAAGTTCGCCGGGCGCATCCTGCAACTGATCACCAGCAGCACCGGGCTGGACGATTGGGAGTGGGGGGTGACGCTGTTCGCGCGCGACCTGCAGAGCATCCGCGACGTCGTCTACGAAATGCGCTTCGACGAGGGCAGTGCCCGCTATGGCCTGTTCGGAGAGTTCTACGTCGGCGTGCGCTTCCAGCCCGACGCGCTGCAAGCCGTGCTGCACCTGTAGCCCGCGGACGAAGGCGCTCCGTGTCGGCGACGAGCCGTAGCCGCGGGACCTGTGCCCGCCGGCGACGCTGCGCGTCGCCCGGTGGCGGGGGGTGTGGCGCGAGGCAACCACCGGTGCCGAGCCGCCGCCGTTAGCCCCGATGCGAAGAAAAATCCCTCACCACGAAGGGCACGAAGACCACGAAGGTCTTGGCGTAGAGCGGTGTCCTAAGACTACTCTCAGGTTTACGAACCGGGAGTTGCTCTGCTCGCCCGCCCCGAAACCCGTGCCCTTCGTGCTCTTCGTGTCCTTGGTGGGCTGAAGGGAATTTCGGATTGGGGATAGGGTGTCGTTGCCGCGCCCCGCTCCACCGGGCAGCGCGCGGCGCTGCCGGCGGGCACAGGTCCCGCGGC
>CAYYWP010000084.1:0-18824 GCA_964475125.1 uncultured Binatia bacterium (SeqCode)
CAGCGCGTTGCGCTGCCGGCGGGCACAGGTCCCGCGGCTACGGCTCGCCGCGCACCCGTGTCGGCTCGGCTCGCCAGCACCCATGCTGGCCTCAGCGCTCGCCCCAGCGCAGCTTGTCGCGCAGGACGCTGAAGTAGCTGCGCGCCGCCGGCCGCATGAGCGGCACGACGGCGCGGCCCTTGCGGATCTCGACCGTCTCGTCGTCGTTGAGCGCAATCCCCGTCTGGCCGTCGAGCGTCACCTCGACGTGGTGCTCCGGCGAGCGCACCGTGACCGTCACGGTCGCCGAGCCTGGCACCACCATCGGCCGATTGGTCAGCGTATGCGGGCAGATCGGCGAGAGCACGATCACGTCGAGCGAGGGGTAGACGATCGGCCCCCCCGCCGACAGCGAATAGGCCGTCGAGCCGGTCGGCGTGGCGATGATCAACCCGTCGGCCTTGTAGGTGCAGATCGCTTCGCCGTCCACGCGGGTGTCGAGGTCGATGATACGCGCCAGCGCTCCCCCCTTGGTCAGCACGACGTCGTTGAGGACGCGGTGGGGCTCGGCATCGCGCGGGGTGCGGACCTCGAGCGTCATGCGCGTATCGATCTGCAAGCGCCCGGCGAGCGCCTCGGCCAGCACGGGGTAGAGCTCGTCGGTGGTGACGGCGGTGAGAAAGCCGAGGCCGCCGAGATTCACGCCCAGCAGCGGCACGGGCCGCTCGCTCATGTGGCGGGCGATGCCGAGCAGCGTGCCGTCACCGCCCAGGACGACGACGAGATCGGCGGCGCCGACCAGTTCCGCCGGCGAGCCGACGGCGGTGCAGCCGAACACCTCGGCCGCCGCGGCTTCGGCCAGCGGCAGACAGCCGCGCCCGCGCAGCCACTGGGCGACGGCGCGGCCGAGCTCGAGGGCCTCCGCTCGTCCGCGTTTGACGACGATGCCGACGCGGCGCACCACCGCTGCATACCACAGCGGTGCGCGCGCCAGCCAGCTGGCGTGCTACACTGCCCGCCGCATGGCGCGGCTCGGTGGCGATCAGCCCTCGTTGTTCGCGGCGGCGGAGCCGGCTGCGGCGGCCCCCGCCGATGCGCCGCTGGCCGAGCGCATGCGGCCGCGCAGCCTCGAGGAGTTTATCGGGCAGGGACACTTGCTCGGCGAGCGGCGCCTGCTGCGCGAGATGATCGCCGGCCGCCGCTTGCACTCGCTCATCCTCTGGGGGCCGCCGGGCAGCGGCAAGACGTCGCTCGCCCGCCTCATCGCCGGCGCCAGCGAGACGCGTTTCGTCGCCTTCTCCGCCGTCCTCTCGGGAGTGAAAGAGCTGCGCGCGGTGATCGAGGAGGCGCGCGCCGAGCGCCAGCGCGGCCGCCGCACGCTGTTGTTCGTCGACGAGATCCACCGCTTCAACAAAGCACAACAGGATGCCTTCTTGCCGCACGTCGAGGACGGCACCGTGGTGCTCATCGGCGCCACCACCGAGAATCCGTCCTTCGAGATCATCGCCCCGCTGCTGTCGCGCGCCGCCGTGCTGGTGTTGCAGCCCTTGAGCGCCGCCGAGCTGCGCCGGTTGGTCGAGCGCGCCCTCGGCGACGTCGAACGCGGCCTCGGCCGACAGCGCCTGGGCGCCGAGCCGGCCGCCCTCGAGGCGCTGGTCGAGCTGGCGCACGGCGACGCGCGCGCCGCGCTCAACATCCTGGAGGCGGCGGCCGATCTGACGGCTCGTCACGGCGCGCCGGCGCTCACCGCGGCGCTCATCGCCGAGGCCGCGCAGCGCCCGGTGCTGCGCTACGACAAGGGCGGCGAGGAGCACTACAACGTCGCCTCGGCGCTGATCAAAAGCCTGCGCGGCAGCGATCCCGACGCCGCCCTCTATTGGATGCTGCGCATGCTCGAAGCGGGCGACGACGCCCGCTTCGTCGCCCGCCGCCTGGTGATCTTTGCCGCCGAGGACGTCGGCCTGGCCGATCCGCAGGCCCTGCCGATCGCCGTCGCCGCGGCCCAGGCGGTCGAGCTCGTCGGTCTGCCCGAGGGGCGCATTCCGCTCGCCGAGGCGACCGTGTATCTGGCCACGGCGCCGAAATCGAACACCGCCTACGCCGGCATGCTGGCCGCCGCAGAGGATGTCCAGCGCCACGGCGCTCTACCGGTGCCGCTGCATCTGCGCAACGCGCCGACCGCGTTGCTGCGCGAGCTCGGCTACGGGCGCGGCTACCAGTACGCCCACGACCAGCCGCGGGCGGCGGTATCGCATGCCCACCTGCCCGAGGCCTTGCGCGGCAAGCGCTACTACGAGCCCGGCCAGCGCGGCGCGGAGGGCGGCATCGCCGAGCGCCTGGCGGCGCTGCGCCGCCAGCGCGGCGAGGAGTGACCATGCGCGGTGCTTGGGCAAAGCCCTTGCGGAACTTTCTTGCGGCGACAGGCGAATTTCGCTAGACGCAAGGGTCCGCGCGCACCACGGGTCGGGGCTGTAGCTCAGTTGGGAGAGCGCCTGAATGGCATTCAGGAGGTCGGCGGTTCGACTCCGCTCAGCTCCACTGCGGATCCGTGCCGCGTCGCCGGGCCGACTCCTCTCGAGGATAGCGCCACCCGGGCGCGCAAGAAGTTTCCGGTTTCGAGGCATCTACTGTCATGTGTCAAAAAATTCCTTGACTTTACCCTTGAACTTCGTAAGGTCCGCCTGCTTTAATCCGGCTCGCAAGGCGGGATCGAAGCCGGCGGCGTAGGATGCCCAGGGGAGGACTTGAGCCCGACGACGCAACATCAACACGGGAGGCAGACAAGGGGGCAGCCGAATGGTAACGGTGGGGTAGCAGCGGACGAATCGCGGTTGGGCGCGCAATGCGCAGACGAGGTTGGCCTCGCGGGTCAGGGGGGGCAGAGCGGCGGCGACGGACCTCGGGGAGGAGAGACCGACATGAAGGCGCGGATCAAGACCGTCACCGTGGCACTGGGCGGTGTGGCGACCCTCGCCACTCTGGTGGCCCTCACGGGTCAATCGGCCAAGACGCAGACCATTAGTCCCTATCCGCCGGTCGAGCTGGTGAGCAAGCGACCGAACGGCGGCCAACCGGACGCCAACAGCAACGGGCCGATCGTCAACGGCGACGGCGCGTGTGTGGCGTACTACTCGGACGCGACCGATATCGTCCCCGGCGACAACAACCAATTCACCGATGTGTTCCTCTACTTCCTCGCCGCCAATAACACCGTGCTGGTCAGCCGCGGATTCGATGGTCAGCCGGCGAACGGGCCGAGCATGGCGCAGCGCTTCCGCCCCTCGATTGGCGGCGGCTGCACCTGCGTGGGGTACAGTTCGGACGCCACCAACCTGGTTGCGGGCGACACCAACAAACGCACGGACGTCTTCCTGACCGATTTCCTTCTCGATCCCACCACCGGCCTGAACGTGCTGCTCAGCCCCGGCCTCGGCGGTGAAGGGGCCAACGGCAACAGCTCGTTCACCAGCATGGACGAGGGCTGCACCAAGGTCGCGTATCAGTCGGTGGCCACCAACCTGGTGCCCGACGACACCAACCGCAGCTCCGACATCTTCGTCTACGAGCGCGGCGCCGGGAGCGTGCGGCGGGTCAGCGTCGGCCCGGGTGGCGAGCAGGCCAACGGGGCCAGCATCACGCCGTCGATGAGCGCCGACGGGCGTTGCGTCGCCTTCGCCTCCACGGCCACCAACTTGCTCCCCGGAGTGCCCGATACCAATGGCGTCGCCGACATCTACGTCGCCTGCGATGGCGAGGTCGTCTGCCGCGCCAGCCTCAACAGCGACGGCAGCGAAGCCGACCAGATGAGCTTCCTGCCGGCGCTCAGCGCCGACGGGCTGATCGTCGCCTTCAAGTCCAACGCCACCAATCTCGTCCCCTTCGATCTCAATCGCGTGCCTGACGTGTTCGTGCACGACTGCGCCACCGGCCTGACCGAGCGGGTCAGCGTCGGCGACCGCGGCCAGGAAGGCAACGACGCCGCCATTCCGCCCACCATCAGCGGCGACGGCCGCTTCGTCGCCTTCGGCTCGTTCGCCAGCAACCTGTTGCAGAACGTTCCGACCTTCGGCGCCGCGCAAGCCTACGTGCGCGACCTCCAGCTCGATACCACCTCGCTCATCAGCTCGGGGCTCGACGGCCTGCCTGGCACCGGCAGCATTCCCGACCTGCCGCCCAGCATCAGCCAGGACGGCGGCTGGGTGGCCTTCGCGTCGTTGGCCAGGAATCTGGTGCTGGTCAACACGCAGGGCTTCATGGACGCGTACATCCGCGGCAACGTGACCGTGGCGCCGACGCCGACGCCCACCAACACGCCGCCCGACGTTAACACCCCGACCGTCACCCGGACGCCGACGCAGCCGATCCCCTGTGACGAAGATACCGATTGTCCGGTCGGCCAGGTGTGCGGTCCGGAGGGTGTATGCGTGCCGGCGCCGACCCCGACCCCGACCATCGCCTGCACCGATAACGACGATTGTCCGCCGGGGCTGTTCTGCGTCGATGGTTCATGCCGCGACCTCTCGACGCCGACGGTGACGCCGACGCCGCTGCCGACCTGTGTGACCGACGAGGATTGCCCGCCGGGTACTCAGTGCCGCGCCTTCGTCTGCGTGCCGCCGCGGCCGTGCGAGACCCAGCTCGATTGCCGCGGCATTCGCGAAGCCTGCCTGGACGACTTCTGCGAATGCGGTGGCGACTGCAACACCGACGGCATCGTCTTCGGCAGCGAGATCACCAAGATGGTGTGCATTGTCGGCGGCACCTGCATGCTCAACATCTGTCCGGCCGGCGACATCAACCAAGACGGCTCGGTGACCATGGGCGACGTCACCCTGGCGGTGCTCAACCTCGGCCTCGGCTGTCCGGGCGAGGGCTCGCCGCTCATCTACGCCCTCGACCGCACCAGCGAGACCCGCACCATCGAGGTGCCGAAGATCAGCGGCATTCCCGGCGAGTTCGTCAGCGTCGACATCGAGCTGATGGGTGGCGACGACGTCACCACCGCGCAGTTCGACATCCTCTACCCGATGGCGCTGCTCGAGGTCTCGGAGACCGAGCCGCCCTGCACCCTGCATCCGCGCCTGCTGCAGGAGGGCTCGTTCGAGGCCGAGGTGCGCCTGCCGCAGGTGCCGATGAATCCACCCGGGATGGGGCGCCTGCGCGTCGCGGTGGTCGACAAGCTGCCGCCCATCGACAGCTTCGGCGATGGCCCGGTGTGGCAGTGCCACTTCCGCATCCAACCGAGCGCGGCGCCGACCAGCAGCAATTTGGACTACGACCCGCAACGCCAAGAGATCGCCGACCCAGGTGCCAACCCGTTCAATGCTGAGGTGGAGGGCGGCGAGATCGAGGTCCTGCCGCGTCCACCGTGCGAGGACAATTCCATGTGCCCGCCGGGCACCCGGTGCCAGGGCGGCGAGTGCCGGCCGATCATCGATTGCAACGGGCCGATGGCCGGCCCGGGAGAATGTCTGGATGGTCGCCAGGCATGCGTGAACGACCTCTGCGAGTGCGTCGGCGACTGCAACCTCGATGGGGAAGTGCGCGCCAACGAGATCACCATCATGATCAACATCATCAACGGTATCGCCTCCGTCGAATCGTGCCTGGCGGCTGACTTTGCCGGCGACGGTGTTCGCGCCAACGACGTGACCATCGCCATCAACAACATCAACCTGGGTTGCCCGTGAAGCACCTCGTGATGTTGAGGCGATGTGACGCTGTGACCACGAGCCAAGGAGAAGGAGACACCACGATGCGCACGTACAAGGCGATGAAGCAGCCATGGGGGTGGACGTCATGGGCCGCCGCGGCTGCGTTTCTGATGGTCGCCGCCGCGCCGGTCGCGCGCGCCGGGATCATCGATCCCGAGTTGGCGATCGTCGGCGGAGTGGGTGTGCCTGGTGGAACGGTGGCGGTGACGCTCGAGCTCGCCGATGACGTCGACGATGCGGGAGTGAGCGCCAGTATCAAGCTCCGGTTCGATGACAGCATTCTGGAATACGACGGCGAGTTCGCCACCGACCGTTGCACGCTGGCCGACCGAATCAGCGACACGCATGCCCTTGCCGGCAGGCTCGATCCCTCCGATCTCCTCGCCCTCGAGATCTTCCCACAGATTCTGCCGCCACCTCCTCCGCCGCTCGGCGATGGGCCGCTGGCCACCTGCGAGTTCGCGATCCGAACGGGCGTCGCTACGGGTACGACCGCGCTCGAGATCGAGGACCCGCTGCTCGGCGATGCCGAGGGGATGCCCATCACGCCGCTCAGGATTCGCAATGGTGTCGTCGAGGTCGTTCCGGATTTCCCCACCCCGACCCCGACCGCGACTCAAACGCCGCAGGCGACGCCGACCAGCACCGCCACAGCGACCGATGCGGCAACCGCGACAGTGACCAACACGCCGGTGAACACCGCGACGGTGACCAACACGCCGGTGAACACGCCGACGCGGACCAATACGGCCGTGAATACCGCGACCGCGACCAACACGCCGGTGAACACGCCGACGCGCACCAACCCGCCGCCAACCAATACCCGCAGGCCGAGTAGTGGTAGCGGCGGCTGCAATGTCGTGCCGATAGCAGCTGGCGACGCCAGCGGTGCGGCGAGCGTGCTGCTGCTTCTGCCGGCCTTGTTGCTCTGGGTGCGGCGCCGCGCATAGGACAGGACAGCACCGGGCCGCCGCAGCCCGGGTCTTCTCAGCGGGGGGCGATTCCGATCGGAGTCGCCCCCCGTTTCGTTTTCGCGCTCCTGAAGCCGCTGAGCCTGCTCGGCTCGCTCCGTTCTCTCCAGCGGGTCCGGTTTTCCGCTCGCCCCGAGTCGCCATTGTAGACGGCGGATCGAGGGGCGCTTGGCCCTCGCTGCGGGCGCTATGCGCCGCTATTCACGCCGGTCGGGTGAGGAGCCGATTAGTCTGTCGGGGACTTCTCGAGCAGGGCCACGCAGGGCAGGAAACGTCGGGGTTCAGTCCGGTGTTTTGCATTTGACCGGGGCGGACAAACATGCTCTAAGCCCTAGCGCTAATGACTTGGTGCGGCCCGCGAGCGGGGGGGGCCGCAGGGAGCGATGAGACGGGGGAATCCTGGCAGCGAGGGGGGAAGGATTCGGCGAGCCGGCGCGGCGTTACGCGCGGCCGTGCGTCGGATATTCCCTTGACAATGCGTTTGAATTTTGAGTATGTAACGCGCCACTTCCGCAACCGGGCGCACGCATGGCGGGCGTGCGGTTTGCTGGCGTTGAACGCGAGGGAGTGAGGTATGTGTCTCGGCCGACTGGAAAGGAGGAGGGCAATGCGAACGGAGAAGCGGAGTGCTTTTCTCTCAGGGCTCTGCGGGGTCGCGGTGGCGCTGGGTATCTTCGCCGGCAGCGCGCGCGCCGACGTTACGACGGAGAGGGGAGCATCAATTCTCGCCTTCCCAAAGATCCTGGCCGACGGTGAAGCCGGATCGCGCGACACCGACACGATCGTCCAGATCACCAACATCTCCAATAACATGGTGCATGCCCACTGCTTCTACGTGAACGCACAGGCGGATCCGTTCACCGGGCTGCCGCGGTGGCAGGTGACCGACTTCACCATCTGGCTCACCAAGCAGCAGCCGACGCACTGGCTGGTGGGTGACGGCCGTCCGGTCAATCCGTCCGACGGCTGCCTGCCCGGCCCGGGCGGCCTCTTCAGCCCCTTCTGCAACAATGGTGGTATCGATCCCGGCGCGGTGCCGCCGGTGCCCGACGACTTCGTCGGCGAGCTGAAGTGCATCGAGGTTGACGTCGCCGGCAACCCGATCGGCGGCAACCACTTGAAGGGCGAGGCGACGATTCAGACCGCGGACGGCGACGTGTCGAAGTACAACGCCATCGGCATTCAGGGCACCGACCTGGCCGGTGAGACCGGCAACGAGCTGTTGCTCAATCAGCCCTACGGCTCGGATGAGCAGGTCGGCCAATACAACGCCTGCCCGAACTCCCTGCTCGTCAACCATATCGCCGAGGGCGCGACCGATCCGGTGCTGCTCGACAACCTGCGCGGCGGCTTCTGCGACGGCAACAATAGTGTTCCTTGTCAGAGCAATGCGGGCTGCGTGATTCCGTTCGGTCCCGATTTCGGTCCATGTCTCAATGGCCCCGAGATACTCAACAACGGCGTCGTGTCGCTGCGCAGCGCCACGTTGACCGACCTGACCCTCATCCCATGCAGCCAGGACTTCGAGAACATTGCTCCGAGCGCGGTGACGGTGCAGTTCCTGGTCTGGAACGAGTTCGAGAACGTCTTCTCGGCCAGCCGCACCATCTACTGCTGGGATAACTTCTACCTGTTCCAGATCGATAGCCCCAACGATCCAGAGCGCTCGATCTTCTCGATCAATAACCTGGGTACCACTGGGGCTCACACTAGCATCACCCCGGTGACCGGGGCGGGCGGCGTGATCGGCGTGGTCGGCGCAACGCGGGCCGATCGGGACGGCAACCTGGCACGCACGGCGCTCAACATCCATATGGAAGGTGACCGCTTCTCCGCCGAGGAAGTGGTCGACAAGATCACGCTCCCATCGCGGTGAGCGCGGGGAAGAGGAAACGGCTGTGGCTGGGTTCTCCCTGACGGTCGAAAGGAGAATGGCAATGCGTACGGTGAAGCGGAATCCTTTTCTCTCAGGCGCCTACGCGGTCCTGGGGGCCGTGGTGCTGGCGGCGGGCATGGCGCGGGCAGACGTTACGTCGGACCGCCCGGCAGGTTTGATCGTGCTGCCGAAGCTGGTTTTTGATTCGGCAGGCGTACTCGGCTCGGGCACGGGTAGCGGGGACCCGGTCGACACCGAGATTCAGTTGACCAACGTGTCGGACGTTCCTGCGCGCCTGCGCTGCTACTACGTCAACGCCAATTCACACTGCTCGAACATCTTTCCGCTGCGCGTCTGCTCGACGGCGGCCGATTGCGTCGGGGCGACGCCGGCCGAGCGCGGCCTGTGCTTCGAAGGCTGGGTGGAGACCGACTTCACCATCAGCCTTTCGCCGCATCAGCCGCTGATCTGGACCCTCAGCGACGGCAATCCGTTCCCTCCGCTCGCGGGTCCCGGTGATGCCATCCCGGGCGCCGGCGAGGATCCTTTCATGGGCGAGCTGAAGTGCGTCCAGGTGGGGCCTAACGACGAACCGGTCGAGCGCAACGACATCAAGGCCGAGGTGACGCTAGTCCAATGGACCAGCGGCTCGGTGGACGCGCGGGCCTACAACGGCATCGGCATCCAGGCCATCGCCCCCGACGGCGACGACACGCTGGTGCTGGGCGGCGAGGACCCCGAGTACAACGGCTGCCCCAACGTCCTCATCCTCAACCACTTCTTCGACAACGCCCAGGAACCGTACAACGATCACTACCTCAAGACGCACCTGACTCTGGTCCCCTGCTCGCAGAATTTCCTCCTGCAGGATGTCGGGTTGTTCAGGACCACCGTGCAGTTCCTGGTCTACAACGAGTTCGAGCAGCGTTTCTCTTCCAGCCGCTCGGTGCGCTGCTTCAAGGAGTTCGAGCTCTGTGCCATGGGTACGGGGGTCGATCGCCCGTTCAACAACGATGACTACGACTTCGCCAGCTGCGACCGCTCGGTGTTCAGCGTCGGCGTGTCCGGAACGCTGAACGGCCAGACGCGCATTCGCGGCGTCGACGACGGCTCTCCCGCGCATGGCAATGGCCTGCTCGGCGTCGCCGAGGAATTCTATCGCACGCGCCTCGAAGACCTGGACAGCGTGCGGGCGACGGCGGCCTTCAACCTGCATTGGGCCGGTGTGCGCGATACGCCTGACTTCGTCACGTTGGCACCTCCTCACTAGATCGAGCGATCCGCTACGTCGGCTATTGAGCCGGGGGGCCGAACGCCTCCCGGCTCTTTTTTTTTCTCGTTTTTCAGCCCGGTGACTTCCAGTTTTCGTCCGACTCGGCTACCCGGAAGTCACGCAGGCCCGTGCCATGTCGAAGCGAGACGCTCGCCTTGAGGCGACGAATCACCGTGCTACTCGGATGCGCCGGTACACGGCCGGAAGCGGAGTTCCCGCCGCTTCGCGCCTCCGCGTCTCGGCGTTGAAATCCTCCGCTCGCGCGACACAGGACGCCCGGTGATGAGCACGCTGATCTTCGCGCTCATCCTCGGGTTGGGGATCGGCTACTTCGTTCGCACGCTCTACCGCCGCACCATGGTGCTTACCCGGGTGGCGGGGGTGGCGCGCTTCGACCGTCTGCCGGAGCGCCTGAATGCCGTGCTGCAGTACGTGCTCGGGCAGAAGAAGTTCATCGTCGGCAGCCAGCCGCTGCGCGGCGATCGCGCCGCGGGCTGGATGCATGTCGCGATCTTCTGGGGCTTCACCGTCCTGGCCATCCAGGTGGTGCACATGTTCGTGCGCGGCTTCGTGCCGGACTTCCACCTCCCCGGCCTTTCCGTCGCGCACCTCGGCGGGCCGTACCTGCTGCTCAAGGACCTCATCCAGTTGATCGTGCTGGTGGCGATCGGCGTCGCCCTGGTGCGCTGGCTGGCCACGCACCCGCCGCGCCTCTACGGCTTCGCGCCGGCCGAGGCGCGCCTGCGCGGCCAGTCGCATGGCGAGGCGATCCTCATCCTCGCCTTCATCGGCACCATCATGCTGAGCGGCTTCCTCTACGACGGCGGCCACCTCTACGCCGCGACGCCGAGCGAGACGCTGGCCGCCGAGCGGCGCTGGCAGCCGCTGAGCGCGCTGGTGGGCGCGGCGCTGTTCGCCGCCGGTGGGACCGCGCTGGCCGGCGCCGCCAGTCAGGCGGGCTGGTGGCTGCACAACTGCGTCATCCTCGTCTTTCTCAACCTGCTGCCGCGCTCGAAGCACTTCCACATCATCACCTCGGTGCCCAACGTCTTCTTCCGCAAGCTCGAGCCGGCGGGGCAGCTCAGCAAGCAGGAGCTCGAGACCGCCACCAGCTTCGGCACCTCGCACATCAACCAGTTCACCTGGAAGCAGGTGCTGGACATGTACTCGTGCACCGAGTGCGGGCGCTGCTCCTCGCACTGCCCGGCGACCTTCAGCGGCAAGGCGCTGGCGCCGCGCCAGCTGCTGCTCGACCTGCGCGACTACCTGTACGATCGGCAAGGGGAGATGCTCGCTTCGCCGCCGCCTGCCCCGGCGGAGGACGGCACGGCGGCGACGCTCGGTGACAACGTGGTCGGCGAACGGCTCATTCACGATGACGTCCTGTGGGCCTGCACCACCTGTCGCGCCTGCGAAGAGGCCTGTCCGGTGCTGATCGAGTACGTCGACAAGATCGTCGACATGCGCCGCCATCTGGTGCAGGAGGCATCGCGCTTTCCGACCGAGCTGACGCGCACCTTCAAGGCCATGGAGACGCAGGGCAACCCCTGGGGCATCGACGCCGGGACGCGCGCCGACTGGGCGGCAGGGCTCGGCATTCCGACCATCGCCGAGCGGCCCGAGGCCGAGTATCTCTACTTCGTCGGCTGCGCCGGCTCCTTCGACGAGCGCAACAAGCGCACCACCCAATCGGTGGCCAAGATCCTCACCGCCGCCGGGGTCGATTTCGCCATCCTCGGCCGCGACGAGCCGTGCAACGGCGAGGCGGCGCGGCGCATCGGCAACGAGTATCTCTTCCAGAGCATGGCGCAGGGGGCCGTCGAGGTCCTGAACGGCTGCGGCGTGCGCAAGATCGTCACCAACTGCCCGCACTGCTTCAACACGCTCAAGAACGAGTACCCGCAGTTCGGTGGCCACTTCGAGGTCGTGCACGCCGCCGAGCTGGTCGACCACCTGATCGCCGCCGGCCGCCTGCACTTCGCCGACGGCAGCGCGCAGCGCGCCATCACCTACCACGACTCCTGCTATCTGGGCCGCTACAACGGCGTCTTCGCGGCACCGCGTCGCATCCTCCAGCGCCTGCCCGGCGTCGAGCTGCGCGAGATGGAGCGCAGCGGCCGCTTCGGCATGTGTTGCGGCGCCGGCGGCGGCCGCATGTGGATGGAGGAGGACCCCGCTCAGCGGGTCAACACGCGGCGCGTCGAGCAGGCCCTGGAGACGCGCCCCGATGCCGTCGCCGTCGCCTGCCCGTTCTGCATGACCATGATCGACGATGGACTGAAGGCGAAGAACGCGGAGAACGTCGCCGCCGTCGACGTCATGGAGCTCGTCGCCGGGGCGCTCAAGTAGAAGACGAGAGAAGGCAAAAAGCAAAAGGCAAAAGGCAAAAGTTCGGAGGGGGGCGGGGAACTTTTGCCTTTTGCCTTCTCCTTCCTCCTCAGTGCCGCAGTTTCTCCACCGCGTCCTTGAGCTGCGGCACGGCCTGGAAGAGATCGGCGACGAGCCCGTAGTCTGCGACCTGGAAGATCGGCGCCTCGGGGTCCTTGTTGATGGCGACGATGACCTTCGAGTCCTTCATGCCGGCCAGGTGCTGAATGGCGCCCGAGATGCCGACCGCGACGTACAGTTCCGGCGCCACCACCTTGCCGGTCTGACCGACCTGCAGGTCGTTGGGCACGAAGCCGGCATCGACGGCGGCGCGGCTGGCGCCCATGGCGGCGCCCAGCGCATCCACCAGCGGCTCGAGGACGGCGGTGAAGTTCTCGCCGCTCTTCAATCCGCGCCCGCCCGAGACCACGATGCGCGCCTCGGTGAGTACGGGACGATCGGATTTGGTCTCGTTGAAGCCGACGAAGGCCATGCGCAACGCGGCCGCGTCGATCGCCGCGGCGACCGTTTCCACACTGCCGGGCGTGCCCGGGGCGGCGGCATCGAACGCCGTGGCGCGCACGCTCAGGACCTTGCACGGCGTCTCGATCGACACCGTGGCGAAGGCGTTGCCGGCGTACGTCGGCCGCACCAGCGTGCCGTCGTCGTTGATGGTGACGACGTCGCACGCCATGCCGGCGTCGAGGCGAACGGCGACGCGCGGCAGCAGGTCTTTGCCGATCGCGCTGGCGGTGGCGACGACGGCGTCGAACCCCTTTTCCTTTGCCAGGCCTGACAGCGCCTGGGCGTGCGCATCGGCGAGGTAGTGCTCGAGGGCCGGGTGCTCGACGGCATACACCGTCTTGAGCCCGTACGCTGCCAGCTCGGCCGCCAGCGCCCCGACGTCGGTGCCGAGCACGGCGGCGCTGCAGGTGCCGCCGGTCTTCTCGGCCAGCAGCTGGCCGGCGCGCACGGCGACCAGGGCGAGCTTGGAGAACTTGCGGTGGTGGTGCTCGGCGAAGACGAGAACGTTCATCGTAGGTTCCTCGCGACGACCCGGGCGCGGCGGCGCCTCAGATGACCTTGGCCTCGGCGTGCAGCAGCTCGACCAGTTCCTCGATGCTGGCCACCTTCTTGCCGCCCTCGCGCTTGGGCGGCGGGTCGAGGCGGTGGACCTTCAGGGTCGGCGTCGTATCGACTCCCACCTCGCCGAGCGCGATCTCCTTCAGCTCCTTCTTGCGCGCCTTCATGATGCCGGGCAGCGAGGCGTAGCGCGGCTCGTTCAGGCGCAGGTCGGCCGTGACCACCGCCGGGAGCTGGACGCGAACGTCCTCCAGGCCGCCGTCGACCTCGCGCGTCACCACCGCCGAGCGCAGATCGTCGGCCAGCTTCACCGCCGAGGCGAAGGTCGCCTGACCCCAGCCGAGCAGCTCGGCCACCATCTGGCCGACGACGTTCGAGTCGTCGTCGATCGCCTGCTTGCCCATCAACACCAGATCCGGCTGCTCGGTGTCGATCAGCTTCTTCAGCACCCGCGCCACCACTACCGGCTCCACCTCGGCGTCGCTGAGCACCAGCACCGCGCGGTCGGCTCCCATCGCCAGCCCGGTGCGCAGCTGTTCTTGCGCCACCTTGGCCCCGACCCCCACCAACACGACCTCTGTGCCGGCGTGCTTCTCCTTGATGCGCAGGGCCTCTTCCAGGGCGATCTCGCAGAACGGATTGAGCACGTACTTGAGCGTCTCGGTGACGATGCCCGAGCCGTCCGGCCGCACCTTGATGGTCGAATTCGGGTCTGGCACCCGCTTCGCCGCAACCAGAATCTTCACCAGCTTCTCCTCGCCCAAAGAAGCGACGCCTAGCACGCACCCTGGGAGGCGACAAGCGAGCCGTTCTGCAAGAGGCGCTTATCGCCCGTCGCCTATCGCTTATCGCCGCAAGAACGCGCGAAACGATTCGCGATAAGCGATTGGCGATACGCGCGGGCGCCGCCCGCTACGCATTGAAGCCGAGGCGGCTCGACAGCTCCTTGCCGGCCTTTTGCATCAGCGGCGCGATCTCTTTCTCCAGCCGCTCGCTGCCGAGGCGATGGGCCGGGCCCGATACCGCCAGGCTGGCGACGACGTTGCGGGTGTAGTCGCGCACCGGCACGGCGATCGAGTGCACGTCGGCGATGTGCTCGCCCAGCTCCATCGAGTAACCGGCCTCGGCGACGCGCTTGAGCTGCTGCTGCAGGGCGTGCTGGTCGGTGATCGTCTGATCGGTGAAACGCGTCAACCCCTCGGTCAACGTCTGGCGCAGGTCGGCATCGGAGATGAACGCCAGCTGCACCTTTCCCGCCGCGGTGCAGTGCAGCGGCAGCGTCTCGCCCACGCGTGAGGTGAGGCGAATCGGGCGGCTCGCTTCGACGGCGTCGAGCGGCACCACGCAGGCCTTTCGTAAGACCGCGACGAACGCCGTCTCATTCGCACTCTGCGCCAGCGCTTCGATGATCGGATGCGCCTGGCGCAACAGGCCGAGTTGGGTGACGTACGTCTGCCCGAGCTGCAGACAGCGGATACCGAGGCGGTAATTCTCGGTCGCCTTGTTCTGTTCGATGTAGCCGCGCGACTCCAGCGTGGCGAGCAAGCGGAAGACGTTATTCTTGTGAAGTTTCAGCCGCTTGCTGAGCTCGGTGACGCCTAACTCATCGGCCTCGCCGGAGAACTGCTCGAGCACGTCGAGAGCATGGGACACCGACTGGATGATGTAGTTGGTCTTCTCGCGCCGCACACAGGCCTCCGGAAGTCACGGAAAAGGCGTTTTAGTTAGGCAGGTGGGGGCAGCCCTGTCAACCGCCGGGGATGGGTGGCGACCCATCAGGGCAGCGCTTTTCGCCTTCGCCGTCCGCGGGGCGTCGCCCTGGTCTTGAAGACCGCTCGCCCCTTCGAGGCTCAGCGGGCGATCGGGCCAATGGGGAAATCACTGCGCACAAACGCGGCTTGCGCGAGCCGACGGGCCTCCGTTAGTGATGCTCGGCAAGGGAGGAGCCGATGGCAACCACCGCGAGCATGGTCGAGATTCACACCCCCGATGGAGCGATGCCGGCCCATCGGTCGCGTCCGAGCGCGGCGGGCAAGTACCCCGCCGTGCTGGTGATCATGGAGGCGTTCGGGCTCAACGCGCACATGAAGGAGGTCGCCGACCGCGTCGCGGCGGAGGGATACGTGGCCCTGGCCCCCGATCTCTACCACCGCGAAGGCAGCCCGGTCATGGGGTACAACGAGATCCCGGCGGCCATCCAGGTGATGAGTCGCCTGCAGGACGACCAGATCGTCGCCGACGTTTCCGCCGCCGTGCGTTTCCTGCGCGCTCAGGACTTCGTGCGCGGCGAGCGCATCGGCATCATGGGTTTCTGCATGGGTGGCCGGGTGAGCTTCCTGAGCGCCTGCCGGGTGCCCGGCATCGCCGCCTCGGCACCGTTCTACGGCGGCGGGATCGGCGCCCTGCTCGGCGAGGCGGCGAAGATCTCGTGTCCGATGCTGGCGTTCTTCGGCGATCGCGACCCGTACATTCCGAACGACGAGGTGGCGAAGATTCGCACCACCCTGGCGGAGCTGAAAAAGCAGGCGGAGGTCATCCTGTACCCCGGTGCCGACCACGGCTTCTTCTGCGACGGGCGCGACTCCTACCATCCCGACGCGGCGCGCGATGCCTGGGGTCGACTCAAGACCTTCCTGTCCGCTCATTTGCAATCGTGAGCTGCGGCCCCGTCAGCCTCGCGGGCGCGGGGGCCGACGCCGCGCTCGTGTTGACCTGCGAGCACGCTTCGAACGCCATCCCGCCCGAATACGCGGATCTGGGCCTCTCGGCGCAGCACCTGGGCGATCACATCGCCTGGGACATCGGCGCCGGGGCGGTGACCGAGGAGCTCGCCAGTCTGCTCGGCGCCCCCGCCGTCCTGGGCGGCGCCTCGCGCCTGTTGATCGATTGCAACCGCGCCCCCACCGACGCCGATCTCATTCTCGCCGTCAGCGACGGCGTGGCGATCCCCGGCAACGCCGGCGTCGACGCGAATGAACGCGCCACCCGCCTGGCGCGCTTCTATGCACCCTACCATGCCGCCGTGGACGCCGCGTTGGGGCGCTACCCGCAGGCGCTCCTGCTCAGCCTGCACAGCTTCACGCCGTCGCTGAACGGGCAGCAGCGCCGCTTCGACGTCGGCGTCCTGTTCGACGCCTTCGAGCCGCTGGCGCAGCGGCTTGCTGCCGAGGTGGCCCAGGCCGGATTCGCGGTGCGCATGAACGAGCCCTATTCCGGCCTGGATGGGCTGATCTTCAGCGCCCGGTCACACGGCCGTCGACACGACCGCTACTATCTCGAGCTGGAGATCAACAACGGCCTGCTGCGCAGTGCGCCCGCCGCGCGGGCGATCGCCCGGCGCCTGGCGCCGGCGGTGGCCGCGGTGGCTTCGTACGCGCACGGGAGCCGGGCGACAGCGGTCGGCGGCGGCTGATGTCGCGCTTGCGCATCGCCCTGATCGGCCAGGCCGCCTTCGCGCAGCGGGTGCTCGACGGCTTGACGGAGCGCGGTCACGCGCTCGCGGCGGTCTATTGCCCGCCCGACGTCCCCGGCGCGAAGGTCGATCCGCTCAAGGCCCGCGCCGCCGAGCTGCAGTTGCCGGTTCACCAGCCCGCGACGCTGAAGGGGCCGGAGACCGCCCGCGAGTTTGCCGCTCTCGATGCCGATCTCGGCGTGCTCGCCTATGTCACCCAGATCGTCCCGCCGGCGATCTTCACCGCGCCGCATCAGGGCAGCATCTGCTTTCACCCCTCGCTGCTGCCGCGTTACCGCGGCGGCAGCGCCATTCCATGGCAGATCATCAAGGGCGAGACGCACACCGGGGTGACCGTCTTCTGGGTCGATGCCGGCATCGACAGCGGGCCGATCCTGCTGCAGAAGACGGCGGCGATCGATGCGGACGATACGGCGGCGACGCTCTACTACAACACCCTCTTCGCCCTCGGGGTCGAGGCGGTGCTGGAGTCGGTCGACCTCGTCGCCGCCGGCCACGCGCCGCGCCTGGTTCAGGATGAGGGGCTGGCGACCTATGATCCGCTCTGCCGTGACGAGCACGCGCGGGTCGATTGGCAACGTCCGGTGGGCGAGGTCTACAACCTGATTCGCGGCTGCGATCCCCAACCCGGCGCCTTCGTCCCGCGCGGCGGCGAGAAGGTGCGCCTGCACGATGCCCGCCGGGTCGATGGTCGGGCGACACCGGGTACGGTCATCGCCATCGACCCCGAGGGCATGACCGTCGCCGCCTCGGGCGGCGCCGTCCGCATCGGACGCCTGCGCCTCGGCCGCGACAAGCTCCCCGCCGCCGAAGCCGCCGCTCGCCTCGCCCTTCGCGTCGGAGAGCCCTTGGCGGATGCCGGCGTTCGGCCGGTGCCCGATTGAGCAACGCATTCCACGCGTCCTGCTGGTCGGACCTCTCAAGCACTCCCCGCTCATCCTTCGACTAGCTCAGGACAAGTCCTGAGCCCGTCGAAGGATGAGCGCGGCCTGGTGCATCGGAATCGTAGATCAGCTCCACGAGGACAGCACCGCCATCGACCATCTGCCCGGGCTCGACGTGGACGGCTCCGACGCGGGCCGGGGCAGGGGCGGTGAGGCGATGCTCCATTTTCATCGCCTCGAGGATCAGCAGGCCGTCACCGGCGGCGACTTCTTGGCCGCCGTGCACCAGAACCTGCAGGACCTTGCCGGGCATGGGCGCGAGAATCTGCGGCAGAGCGAGGAGGGCGGCGCGATCGTCGTGCCCCAAGACATCGGGGGTGAGCCGATAGACCTCGCCGTCGATGAATGCTGCGTAGGCATCGCCCTGGCGCGACACCAGGGCAAGACAGGGGCGTCCGTCGACCACGAGTTGCAGCGTCGCGGCGTCGGTCAGCACCGCGTCGACCGTGCGAGCAACCCCGTCGACGGTCACCGCATAGCGCTCGGGGGTCTGGCGCTGGACCGTCACCGCGACAGACCTGGCACCGCAGCGGTAGATCAACTGCATCTCAATCCGTTCGACTTCCCAGTCGCCACGCGCCCAGCGCCTGCCACGGCGACCTCGCCGGGCGGCGATCCGCCTCGCTGTTGCTCGCTGCCGCCGCCAGCACCGCATGCAGCGCCGCGGCGACGGCCGCCAGCTCGACCTGGGTCTGACGCGGTTGCCAATCCGGCAGGTGCTGGTCGAGGAACCCTGTGTGCGTGGCCCCGGCGGCAAAGGCGGGGTGCTCGAGCACGTCGAGCAGGAACGCGACGTTCGTGGTCACGCCGAGCAGGGCGTAGCCGCACAACGCGGCACACAGCCGCCGCCGCGCGCCATCGCGGTTCTCCCCCCAGGCGGACAGCTTGGCCAGCAGCGGGTCGTAGTGCACGCTGACCTCGTCCCCCGCCGTGATGCCGGAGTCGACGCGGATCCATGGACCCTGCGGCTCGCGCAGCACGGCGATGCGCCCCGGGCTGGGCAAGAACTGCTGCGCCGGATCTTCGGCGTAGATACGGCATTCGATGGCGTGGCCACGAGCCGCCACCGCGGCTTGCTCGAGCCACAGGCGTTCGCCGGCGGCGATGCGCAGCTGTGCCTGCACCAGATCGACGCCGCTGACCCA
>CAYYWP010000085.1:0-18734 GCA_964475125.1 uncultured Binatia bacterium (SeqCode)
CTTTTGCCTCTTGCCTTTTGCCTCTTGCCTTTTGCCTCTTGCCTTTTGCCTCTTGATTTTTCCTTCTGCCCTAGCCTCGGCCTTCCTAGTCCTGCTCGTCGCGGCGATAGGCTTCGTCGAGCAGCTCGATCGGATGGACGACGCGCGTCGCCATGCCGCGGGCGGCCAGGCCGGCGCGGATCTGCAGCACGCAGCCGGGGTTGGCTGCGGCGACGCAACTGGCACCGCTGGCACTGATGCGATCGACCTTCCGTTCGCGCAGCCGGTGTGCCATCTCCGGTTCGCTGAGGTTGTAGCTGCCGGCGCTGCCGCAGCAGACGTCGGATTCCTCCAGCTCGACCAGCTCGAGGCCGGGAATGCTGCTCAGGAGCCGGCGGGGCTCCGCCCGTACACCCTGCGCATGCGCCAGGTGGCAGGCATCGTGGTAGGTGACGCGTGTCGTCGTCGAAACCGATGGAGGCTCCAGACCGAGCCCGACGAGCACCTGCGAGACGTCGCGCACGCGGGAGGCGAAACGGCGCGCCCGTTCGGCGTACCGCGGGTCGTCGGCGAGCAAATGTCCGTACTCCTTCATCGTCGAGCCACAGCCCGCGGCGGTGACGACGACGGCGTCCAGCTCCGAGGAGAAGGCCTCGACATTGCGCCGCGCCAGAGCGCGGGCCGTTGCTCGATCGCCGCTGTGCAGGTGCAACGCGCCACAGCACCCCTGCCCGGGCGGAACGACGACGCTGGCGCCACCGCGCGTCAGCAGTCGCGTCGCCGCCGCGTTGACGCCGCCGAAGAGCTCCCCGGCGACGCAGCCGGTGAGCAGAGCGACGCGCTGTTTCCGCGCGCCGCGGGCGGGATGAAAGGCACCGGCGGGCATTGGCGAGCGCTCCTCCGGCAGGAGCTGCGCCGCTTCGTTCCAGCGCGCCAGTGCCGGCCAGAGTCCCAGCCTGCGCGCCACGTCGACGAGCGCGAGCAGGGTCCGCAGGCGGCGGCGATAGGGAAAGATCGCAAGCAGCGCCCGGCGCTGCACGCGCTCGAGCCAGGTGCGACGCGCCCTCGGCTCGATGAAGGCGCGGGCGTCTTCGAAGATGTGGCCATAGCGCACCCCGGAGGGACAGGCGCTCTCGCAGGCGCGACAGCCGAGGCAGAGGTCGAGGTGTCGAACCACGTCGTCATCGAGCGCCAGCGTGCCGTCCGACAAGGCGCGCAGCAGGTGAATGCGGCCGCGCGGTGAATCCATCTCCGTGCCGAGCTCGAGATAAGTGGGACACGCGTTGAGGCAAAAGCCGCAGTGTACGCACTCGCGCAACTCGTCTGCGTTGGCCACCGGGGACCCCGCCGCGCCGCCGGCCATCAGTGCCGCCTCCTGCTCACATTCCACCGACGAAACGGCCCGGACTCAAGCGCCCGTGCGGATCGAATGCGGTCTTGACCCGCTGCATGACGGCGAGCGCCGGGGCCGCGTATCCCCAGGGATCGATCTGCCCCAGCACCTCCGCCGGCACCGCCTCGAACACCGCCCAGCCGCCGAGCCGTCGCGCCGCGGCACGCAGGCGCGCTGCCAGTTCGCACCACACGGCGGGCTCTCGCACGCCGAGGAGCTGACACCAGGCGACGCCGGTGCCGACGTGAACGGCCACTTCGAGTACGGCACCGGCCGCCTCGGCCGCCGCTTCGGCCTCGGCCAGGAACACCGCCAGATCCGCTGGCCGCGCGCTGACCCGTGCCACCAGGGCGTCGTCGTCGGCCGGCTGGGAGAAATCGCGCAGCGTCCGCCATACGGCAGCGGCACGCGCGCCGCTCATCGGTTCGACTGCCGATCCCTCGCGGGCCACCAAGCGCCGGTGTTGTTCTTCGACGTGCGCGGCAGATCCCGCGCATCCGACCAGCACCGCCGCACCTCCCTCCAGCGCGAGCGCCTCTGCCGTCACCTCATTGACCACTTCGACGAATACCGGCACCACGTCGGAGGACAGTATCCCCTGCGCCCGCGCCAGCGCGCTTGCGAGGCTCTCGACGGCGAGGGTAAACAGGCTCAGTACCGGAGGGCGCGGCCACACCTTGAATGACGCCTCGACGATGATCGCCAGCGAGCCGAAAGAGCCGGTGAGCAATTTCGGCAGGTCGTAGCCGGCGACGTTCTTGACCACGCGGCCGCCGCCGCGCACGACGTCGCCATCGGCCGTCACCGCAGCGATGCCGATCAGCAGGTCGCGCACGGTGCCGAAGGTGTGGCGCAGCGGTCCGCTGCGGTTGGCCGCAATCAGTCCCCCGACGGTGACCGCGTCGCCGCGCGGCGGGTCGATTGGTAACCATTGGCCCGCCGCCTCGAGCTCCGCGTTGAGGGCCGCGATCGTGACGCCGGCTTCGACGGTGACCGTGAGGTCGGCGGCATCATGTGCCACCACGCCTTGCAGGCGCCGGGTGCTGAGGGCGAGATCGTATCGCCGCGGTGGCCAGCCGATACCGAGATGCGTGCCGTTCCCCGCTGGAACGAGGGCCAGATCCTGCGCCGCGGCTACTCGCACGGCAGCCGCCAGGCCGGACACATCGCGCGGTTCCACCCCACATGCCGGTGCCACGCCACCCGCCGCCCAGCGCCAGCAGGCATCCCCCTCGAAAATGGCGTCTGCCCCGCACTGCTGGCGCAGCGCCGCTATCGTGCCATCGCCGATGGCCCTCATAGCGGCACTTGGCGGCGCGGCCGGCTGACCTCCACGCAGCCGCCCGGAGTCGGAAAGATCTTTCCCGGGTTGCATCGGCTCTCCGGATCGAAGGCGGCGCGCAGCTGCTGCATGACCAGGAGGTCGTGCGGACTGAAGAGGAGCGGCAGCTCCTGGATCTTTTCCACCCCGATACCGTGCTCGCCGGTGATGCTGCCGCCGAGATCCACGCAGGCGCGCAGGATCTCGCGCCCGGCGGCGATGACGCGCTGCACCTCGTCGGCATCGCGCTCGTCGTACAGCAAGATGGGATGGATGTTGCCGTCGCCGGCGTGCATGACGTTGGCGATGCGCAAGCCGTAGCGGGTCCCGATGGCGGCGATGGCGCGAATGATGTCAGGGACCTTGGTGCGCGGCACGACGCCGTCCTGGGTGCAGTAGTTCGGCGCCAAGCGGCCGACCGCGCCGAAGGCGCGCTTGCGGCACTTCCACAGCGCGTCGCGCTCGGCCGCGTCGCGCGCCTGGCGCACTTCGCGAGCGCGCTGTTCTCGGCAGACGGCTTGCACGAGCTGGGCCTGGGCTTCGATCTCGATCAGCGGTCCGTCCAGCTCGATGATCAACACGGCGCCGGCGTCGGCCGGAAACCCGAACGCATAGGCGGCTTCGACCGCCCGCACGATCAGGCCGTCCATCATTTCGAGCGCGGCCGGCACCACGCCGCCGGCGATGATGGCGGAGATCGCGTTGCTCGCCTCGTCGACACCGGCGAAGATCGCCAGCAGCGTGCGCACGCCCTCCGGCTCGCGCGTCAGGCGCAGCGTGGCCTGCGTGACGATCCCCATCGTTCCTTCCGAGCCAATCACCACACCGCGCAGATCGTAGCCGGGGACGTCCTCGACCACGCCGCCGAGCTCCACCACCTCTCCGTCTGGCAACACCAGCTCGAGGCCGAGCACGTGGTTGGTCGTTACTCCGTACTTCAGCGTGTGCGGCCCGCCGGAGTTCTCCGCCACGTTTCCGCCGATCGTGCAGGCCGGCTGGCTGGACGGATCCGGAGCATAGAAGAGTCGCTCGGCCGCCACCGCCCGCGAGACGTTCAGGTTGACCACACCGGCCTCGACCACGGCACGGCGATTGGCGATGTCTACCGCGACGATGCGATTCAGCCGACTGGTACAGATCATGACCGGCGCCTCCAGCGGCAGGCAGCCGCCCGAGAGTCCCGTGCCGGCGCCGCGCGGGACGAACCGCACGTCATGGCGATGCAGGAGGCGCACCACCGCCGCCACCGCCGCCGGCGTGCGCGGTAGCACGACCACCTGCGGTACCCGCTTCTCCAGCGTCCAGCCGTCGCACTCGTAGACCCGCGCCTCGGCGGCGCGCGAGATCACCCCATCGGGACCGGCGATCTCGCTCAACTCGGCGATCAGCTGCGGGGACACCATGGTCTTCCCGCAGAGCACAGATCGCGGCGCGGCGCTACTCGGCGCAATTGAGGCGTGACCGGTGACCGGTTCACACGGACTCGTTCTAACCGGTCACTGGTCACCGGTCACTGGTCACACCTCTTCGGGTTCCCCGCTCGCGCCGTAGCTTCGCGCGCTCACGCCCCGGCGAAGATCCGTCGCGCGACGGCGCGGCGGTCCTGTGCGGTCACCACCCCGTCGCCGTTGGCGTCGACGCCCGCAGACACGCGGCCTTTGGCGAACGTCCCCTTAACGACGGCTTCCACCTGGCGTCCGTCGCCATCCATCACCTCGGCCGCGACAGCGACCAAATCGGCCGCCGAGCGGATCCCGTCATTGTTACCATCGCCGCGCAGGACCGCGTCGCCTCGAGACAGGAACACAAGCGGGTTGCAGTCTGCATCACCGACGCAGTTCAACAGCACCGACACATTGTTCGCACTGGCATCGCTGTTGGCGGTGCAGGCGTCGTAGCGCCCATCGCTGTTGAAATCAGCGGCCGCAATGGCGACCGGCATGCGGCTCACGCGATCGGGAGATGATCCCTGAAACTGTCCGTTGCCTGCGCCGCGAAGGACGCGAACCACGTTGTCGGTCTGATTGACCAGACCGAGATCGACCAACCCATCAGCGGTGAAATCACGCGCCACGATCGAGCTGATGACGCCACCGACGGCGCCGGGGGGCCTAAACGCCGCAAACCGTGCCGTACAGGCGCCCTTGAAGACGCGAACGCCTGGGGTGCCCGGCGGTACCGCCGTGTTGCTGACGGCAAAGTCGTCTATGCCGTCGCGATCGAAATCCGCCACCGCCAGGGCCGTCGGGGCCTGACCGACCTGAGTGTCGGGGAGCGTCTGGGCTGACTCGAAGTCGCCGTTGCCGAGACTGCGCAGGATCATGACCGTACGGGACGCCGAGTTGGCGATCACCAAGTCGTCGAACGCGTCGCAGTCGGCGTCGATGGCAGCGATCCCGGTTGGCGCCTCTTCGACCGGGGTGTCGTTCGCCGTGTCGAAACGACCGTTCGGCAACTGGAGGAGTACCGAGGCGAGCCCCGGCGGGCCGAGCGAGGTGACGGCCAGGTCGACGCGACCGTCATTGTTGAAGTCACCGCTGGTGATCGAGCTCGGATTCGGCCCCACCGGGTAGAACTGTAACGAGGCGAATCGCCCGGGCCCGATCGACCGCGCCACGGCGACGCGGCTGTTCTGGTTGTCGACCACCGCCAGGTCCGGCCGCGTGTCACCGTTCAAGTCCACCGCGAGGACGCCAAGTGCGTGCCCGCCGATATCGAGGTGTACCGGGGCGGCAAGTGAATCGCCGCGCGCGCGCAGCACCACGACCTGGCCGCTGTCGCCGGCCACGATCAGGTCCGGCTGTGCATCGTCGTCTACATCGGCCACGGCCAGCGCCACCGGTCCATTGCCCGCGCCGATGTCCTCGACGCCGTGCAGAGTACCGTCACCGCGATTGCGCAGGACGGCCACCGAGGCGCCGCCGCTGCCGCCCTGGGTCGCGGCGACCGCGTCGAGGTGGTCGTCTTCGTTGAAGTCGCCGAGCACGAGCGCTCGCGGTTCGGCGTCCGCCACGTATGTCCGCACCGGCCCGAAGCCCCCGATGCCGTCGCCGCGCAACAGGCTGACGTCGCCGCTGCGACTGTTGCCCGCCAGAATGTCGAGCGTGTCATTGCCATCGACGTCGCCAACCGCCAGCGCCGTCGGCGCCGTGCCCACCGCATGGGTGACCGGCTGTCCGAACGTCGCGTCGCCGTTGCCCAGCTGTACGGAGACGGCGTCGGCGTTGGTCAGCGCCACCACCAGATCGAGCTTGCCGTCACGATTGAGATCGACCAGCTTGAGATCCTTCGGAGACGGCCCGGTAGCCAGCGGGTCGCGGAGCGGACGGAACCTCCCCTCTCCGGTGGTGGTGTAGATCGAGATCGAACTGGAGTGCGTATTGAGCGCCAGCACGTCGAGACCCGGATTGGCATCCAGCTCACCCACCGCCACCTGAGAGGTGCCGAGCTCGGCCGGCAACGCATCGAGCGGGTCGCCGGTCGGATCAGACGGATCCGCCTGCAGTACGAGCGCGAAACCGCCATCGCCGTCGCCGCGCAAGAACGACACGGATCCCGCCGAGCTGTCGCCGACCTCGTTGGCGACGATCAGATCTCGCTTGCCGTCGTCATTGAAGTCGGCGGCGGCGAGTCCGACCGGGCCGATGTCGCCGCTGTCAACGAGCGGACCGGGGGGATCGAAATATTGCCCGTCGCCACGCCCGCGCAGGAAGACCAGCGCGTTGTCGTTTTGCAGCGCCACGATCGCGTCGGCGATCTGGTCGGCGTCGAAACGCGCCACCAGCAAGGCGGATGGAAGTCGGTTGAGAGGAATCTGTACCCGCCGGGTCAGGGTTCCGTCGCCGAATCCCCTCAACACGTTGAGCTCGTTCGCTGCTCCGGCGTTACACGTCATCACGTCGGGCAACATATCGCCGTCGAAGTCGCCGCCGGCTATCCCGGTGGCGCCACTGGCGTTTATCTCAGTAACCGCCGTACGAAAGATGCGGCTTCCGGCAACTGCCATCGCCGGCATCAGCACGGTCGCCGCCGCGCCAACCAACAGGCTACGCCGGATCACTCGATCCTCCGCTTGTCGTGGTGCCAATCGAATCCCGTCGCTTCGCTCTTCGCAACGGGGTGACCGGTTACCGGTGACCGGTCACCAGTCCGATCTACAAGCACCCTACCGGTCACTGGTCACCGGTCACTGGTCGCCGGCTACGTCTCTCAGCGCGCGATCACGACAACTTGCGAATCAACTCGCTCGCCAGCTTGCCGTCATACTGTCCGGCGTGGCGGGTGCGCAGCTCGGCCATGATGGGGCCGATCTGGGTGGTGCCGAGGGCGCCGGCGATGGCGCGAATGACGGCCTCGAGGCCGGCCTCGTCCAACTGCGCCGGCAGATAGGCATCGAGAATCGCCTTCTCCGCTTCGGCGCGCGCCACGGCCTCGTCGCGGCCGCCGCGCCGGGCAAAGTCGGCGATCTCTATGCGCTTGCTGGACTCCTTGCGCACCAAGGCCGTGATCTCGGCCTCGGGCAGCTCGGCGACCTGTTTGTCGACCTTGACGTTCTTGAGCGCCGCGATGACCCCGCGCAGCACGTCGATGCGCAGCCGATCGCGGGCCCGCATGGCCTCCTGCAGGTCGCGCTGCAGCTGGGCTTCGCTCGCCACACTCACGCTCCGGCGAAGATCCGTCGCGCCACGGCGCGGCGGTCCTGTGCCGTCACCACGCCGTCACCGTTCGCATCGACGCCGGGCGACACGCGATCGCCGGCAAAGCTCCCCTTGGCAATCGCCTCCACCTGGCGCCCGTCGCCGTCCATCACCTCCAGGGCGACGGCCACCATGTCCGCCGCCGACCGGATGGTGTCGTTGTTGCCGTCGCCGCGCCGCGCTGCGGTTCCCGGGGGGGAGGGCACGAATGGGTCGCACCCTGCATCACGGGCGCAGTTCAGCAGCAACGACACGTTGTTGGCGCTAGCGTCGCTATTGGCACTGCAGCTGTCGTAGCGCCCATCGCCGTCGAAATCGGCTGCCGCGAGCGCCACCGGCATGCGGCTGACGCCGTCGGGTTGCCTGACGCTAAACGTCCCATCCCCTCTACCGAGAAGGATGCGGACAACGTTGTCCGTCTGGTTGACGAGCCCGAGGTCTACGATCTGATCGCCGGAAAAATCCCGCGCCACGAGCGAATTGATGACGTTGCCGGCACGGACTTGTGCCAGAGAAGCAAACGGCGCGCTACACGACCCCCTGAACACGCGCACGCCGGGCGAATTGGGCGGTACGGTCGAGTCGCTGACGGCGAAGTCGTCGACGCCGTCGCGATTGAAGTCCGCCACGGCGACGGCGGTCGGGCTTTGGCCCACCTGGGTGTCAGGGAGCGTCTGCGCCAACTCGAATTCGCCGTTGCCGAGACTGCGCAGGATCATCACGGTATCGGACGCCGAGTTGGCAACCACCAAGTCGTCGTTTGCGTCGCAGTCGGCATCGATGGTTGCGATCCCGATCGGGGTCTCCTCGACCGGCGTATTGCGCGCCGTGTCGAAGGTCCCGTTCGGCAGCTGCAGGAGCACCGAAGCGCGCCCCGGCGGACCGATGGATGAGACGGCGAGATCGATGCGACCGTCGCCGTTGAAATCGCCGCTGGTGATCGAGTTCGGGTCTGGAGCTACCGGGTAGAGCTGGAAGGCGCCGAACCGCCCAGACCCCGTCGCCGGCGCCACGGCGACGCGATTGTTGTCGTTGTCGACCACGGCGAGATCCGGCCGCGAATCGCCATTCAAGTCCTCCGTCACGACCCCGAGTGCCCGACCGCCGACGTTATACGGATTCGAGGGCACGAGGGTCTCTCCACGCGCATGCAGCACCACGACCTCGCCGTTGTCACCGGCCGTGACCAGGTCGGCGGTTCCGTCCTCGTCTACGTCGGTCACCGCCAGGGCCACCGGCCCATTGCCGGCGCGGATGTCCTCGACGCCGTGCAGGTTCCCGCCGCCGCGATTGCGCAGGATGGCCACCGAGGGGCCGCCATCGCCACCCTGCGTCGCGGCCACGACATCGACTTGGCTGTCCTCGTTGAAGTCTCCAACCGCCAGCTCCTGCGGTTCGGCATCTGCCACGTACGTACGCGCGGCTGCAAAGCCTCCCGTACCGTCGCCACGCAACAGACTGACGTCGCCGCTGCGACTGTTGCCGGCGAGGATGTCGAGCGTGTCGTTGCCGTCGAGGTCGCCGATGGCGAGCAGGGTCGGCGCCGTGCCCACGGTATGATTGACTGCCGGGCCAAAGGTGCCATCGCCGTTACCGAGCTGGACGGAGACGCTGTCGGCGTTGGTCACTGCCAGCACCAAATCGAGCTTGGTGTCACCGTTGAGGTCGACCAGCTTCAGATCCTTCGGAAACGCCCCCGTGCTTATTTGCGGGTGCTGGGGATGCGGACGGAAGAAGCCGTCGCCGGTGGTGGTGAACAGGGAGATCGAATTGTTGCGCGTGTTCAGGGCCAGCACCTCGAGACCCGGATTGGCATCGAGTGCAGCCGCCGCTACCTGAGAAGTGCCGAGCTCGGCCGGGAGCGCGCTGAGGGGATCCCCCTCCGGATCAGCCGGATCCTCCTGTAGCACCAAGGTAAATGTCCCGTTGCCCTCACCGCGCAGGAACGACACCGATCCCGGCGAGCTGTCGCTGACCTCATTGGCGACGATGAGATCGCGTTTGCCGTCGCCATTGAAATCGGCCTCAGCCACGCCCACCGGTGTGAGGTCGCCGCTGTCGATCTCCGGGCCCGGCGGGTCGAAGTATTGGCTATCGCCGCGGCCGCGCAGGAAAACCAGCGAGTTCTCGTTTTGCAGGGTGACGACTGCGTCCGGGACCTGATCTGCATCGAACTTCCCTACCAAGAGCGCCGAGGGGAGGCTGCCGAGCGGGATGGAGGCCTGCCGGCTCAGCGTGCCGTCGCCGAATCCGGTCAACACGTTGATCTCGTTGTTCGTCCCGGCGTTGCAGGTAACGACGTCGGGCAGCAGGTCCCCATCGAAGTCGCCAGTCGCTATGCCGGTGGCACTGCTGGCGTTGATCTCGGTGAAGGCCGAGCGAAAAATCGCGCTTCCTGCCAATGCCGTCGCCGGCACCATGAGGCTCGCCGCCGCACCAGCCAACAGATTACGTACGCGCATCCAACCCTCCGTTTTCCTTGGCTTTTCGGGCGTTGTCGGCTTGCCCGTCAAGCCACCTGTCCACCACCACTTCGATTGCCGCAACCTCACGCCACAACTGCCAGGTGAGCCATCGGCGCCGGCTCGACGCTATGCCCGCGAGCCGGCAATTTCACCGGCGTTGCACTTCGACCCGTTGATCCGATGGGCACAGACATAGAGAGTATCGCGACCGCCAAGTAATTGCACGCCAGAAGCGCGGCGAGGCGAAAAAATGGAGCCTGCAGCGACGACGCGGGGTCGGACCTATGCCCTATCAGTGGGTCGAAAAAGACCGCGCTCATCCTTCGACGGGCTCAGGATGAGCGGGAAGTGCTTGCGCCGCAATGTGTTCCGGCTCATCGTTCGACGGGCTCAGGACATGCCCTGAGCCCATCGGGGGGTGGGCGGAACACGTTTTTCAACGGCTGCCAGAACTAGAGAGCCCCCCACCGGCCTCCCGGAGCGGGTGAGACCCGCGCCGCCCTGCGGTCAGGCGGGGACTTTGAGGACGGCCAGGAAGGCTTCCTGCGGGATCTCGACGCTGCCGACCTGCTTCATCCGCTTCTTGCCTTCCTTCTGGCGCTCCAGCAGCTTGCGCTTGCGGGTAATGTCGCCGCCGTAACACTTGGCAGTGACGTTCTTGCGCAACGCCTTCACGGTCTCGCGGGCGATGACCTTGGCGCCGATCGCGGCTTGCAGGACAACTTCGAACATCTGCCGCGGGATGAGCCCCTTCATGGCCTCGATGACCTCGCGCCCGCGCTGATAGGCGCGCTCGCGGTGCAGGATGAGCGACATGGCGTCGACCGGCTCGCCGTTGACGCGCACGTCGAGCTTGACGAGGTCGCCGGGCCGCATCTCGATGAACTCGTAGTCGAGCGAGGCATAGCCCTTGCTCACCGACTTGAGGCGGTCGTGAAAATCGAGCACCACTTCGTTGAGCGGCAGCTCGTATTCGAGCACGACGCGGCCGGGCCCGAGATAGCGCATGCCCTTCTGCCGGCCGCGCTTCTCTTCGCACAGCTTGAGCACGCCGCCCAGGTACGTCTCCGGCAGGTGAATGGCGGCGAGGATATAGGGTTCTTCGATCCTTTCGATCGTTCCCTCCGGAGGCAATTTCGCCGGACTGTCGACCAGCGCTACCTCGCCATTCGTGGTCGTGACCCGGTAGGCCACGGTCGGCGCCGTGGCGATGAGCGACAGACCGAACTCGCGCTCGAGCCGTTCGCGGACGATGTCCATGTGCAGCAGACCGAGAAAGCCGCAGCGGAACCCGAAGCCCAGGGCCACCGAGCTCTCCGGCTCGTAGCTGAACGCCGAATCGTTCAGGCGCAGTTTCTCCATCGCGTCGCGCAACGGCTCGTACTGGCTGGAATCGGTCGGATAGATGCCGGTGAACACCATCGGCTTGACCGCCTTGAACCCCGGCAGCGGTTTGGTCGCCGGGCGATCGGCCCCAGTCACGGTGTCGCCGATCTTGGCCTCGTGGATGTCCTTGATGCCGGCCATGAAGAAGCCCACTTCGCCCGGGCCGAGCACCTCGGCCTTCTCGGGCCGCGGCGCGAACACCCCGACCTGGGCGACTTGAAACTTGGTACCCGTGGACATCAGCAAGACGCGCTCACCGGGGCGAATCGCCCCATCGAAGACGCGTACCACGGCCACCACGCCGTGGTAGGGATCGAACCAGCTATCGAAGATCAGCGCCGACAGCGGGCCGCTTGCGTCGCCGCGCGGCGGCGGCACCAGGCGGACGATGCCTTCCAGGACCTCGTCGATGCCGAGGCCCTGTTTGGCGCTAGCCAGCACGGCCTGACTCCCGTCGAGCCCGATGACCTCTTCGATTTCTCGCCGCACGCGCTCGGGTTCGGCGCTCGGCAGGTCGATCTTGTTGATGACCGGGACGATCTCCAGGTTGTTGTCCAGGGCCTGGTAGACGTTGGCGAGCGTCTGCGCCTCGACGCCCTGCGCCGCGTCCACCACCAACACGGCGCCTTCGCAGGCCGCCAGGCTGCGCGACACCTCGTAGCCGAAATCGACGTGGCCGGGGGTATCGATGAGGTTGAGCAAGTACTCGTGGCCATCGCGCGCCGTGTAGCGCATGCGCACCGCGCTCGCCTTGATGGTGATGCCGCGCTCGCGCTCGAGCTCCATGCTGTCGAGCAGCTGCGCCTGACGCTCGCGCTCGCTGACGGTGCCGGTGACGTCCATCAGCCGATCCGCCAGCGTCGACTTGCCGTGGTCGATGTGGGCGATGATGGAGAAATTGCGGATGCGGGTGAGCGGCGTCATGAATCGAGGCGGCAGCCCCTCGCCTCAGGCGAGCGCCGCGCGGGTGCGGAACCAGTCGACGGTCTGGCGGAGCCCTTCTGCCAACGACGTCTGCGGCCGCCAGCCCAGCAGCGCCTGGGCGCGCCGCGGATCGAGCGCACTGCGCAATTGCTCGCCGATCTTGGCGGGCCCGTGCCGCTCGCCCGGATGGTGTCCGGCGGCGTCGCAGAGCAACGCATACAGGCGGTTCACGTCGGTCTCGACGCCGGTGCCGATGTTGACCGCGCCATCGACGTCGCGTTCGGTGGCCAGCAGATTGGCCCGCACGACGTCGCCGACGTAGACGTAGTCGCGCGTCTGCCGGCCGTCGCCGTTGATCGTCGGCTGCTCGCGGCGCAACAGCTTGCCGGCGAAGATGGCCACCACGCCCGCTTCCCCGTGCGGATCCTGGCGCGGGCCGTAGACGTTGGCGTAGCGCAGCGCGACGTAGCGAATGCCGTGCACGCGGGCATAGTAATGCAGATACCGCTCGCTGCCGAGCTTCGCTACCCCATAGGGGCACAGCGGCTCCGTGGCCTCCTCCTCCGGGGTGGGGAGGCGCTGGGCGTCGCCGTACACCGTGCCACCGGAGGACGCGAACACCACCAGCCGCGTACCGCAGTGGCGGGCTTCCTCGAGCAGATTGAGCAGGCCGACCAGGTTGACCTGGGCGTCGAAGACCGGATCGGCTACCGAGCGCCGCACGTCCATCTGCGCCGCATGGTGGTTCACCACCTCGGGCCGCTCCTGTGCCAGCAGCGCCGCCACGGCGGCCCGATCGCGCAGGTCGACGCGGTGGAAGCGCGCCGCGGCGTTGACGTGTGCGGCGTGCCCGGTGGAGAGATCGTCCAGGATCGCCACCTCGTGGCCGGCCGCGACATAGGCGTCCGCCACGTGACTGGCGATGAAGCCGGCGCCTCCGGTGACCAGGATCCTCACGCCGCGCCCTCGCTGAAGCGGCGGCGAAAGTACTCGATGGTCGCGCGCAGCCCATCGGCCAGCGCGACGCGCGGCTCCCACTCCAGCAGCGCCCGGGCGCGCGAGATGTCCGGCCGGCGCGTGTTCGGGTCGTCCTTGGTGCGCTCGTCGGTGGGGAGGAAGAATTCGATCGGCGAGGCGGATCCGCACAGCTCCTTGATGAGGTGAGCGAACTGCAGGATGGTCATCTCCTGTGGATTGCCGAGATTGACTGGCTCGGCGGTACCGCGCTGCCAGAGGCGCATCATGCCTTCGACCAGATCGCTGACGTAGCAGAACGAGCGGGTGCGCGAGCCATCGTCGTACACGGTCAGGGGTTCGCCGCGCAGGGCCTGGGCGATGAAGTTGGTCACCACGCGGCCGTCGTCGGGGCGCATGCGCGGGCCGTAGGTATTGAAGATCCGAAAGATGCGCGTCGGCACGCCGTGGTAGCGGTGGTAGGCCATCGTCATCGCCTCGGCGAAGCGCTTCGACTCGTCGTACACGCCGCGCGGCCCTACCGGGTTGACGTTGCCCCAGTAGCTCTCCGGCTGCGGATGGACCTGCGGGTCGCCGTACACCTCCGAGGTCGAGGCGAGCAGAAACAACGCCCCCTTGGCACGCGCCAGGCCGAGCGTCTTGTGGGTCCCGAGCGCCCCCACCTTGAGCGTGGGAATGGGCTTGCGCAGGTAGTCCACCGGGCTCGGCAGCGAGGCGAGGTGAAAGATGGCGTCGACCGGCCCGTCGACGTAGATGAACTCGGTCACGTCGAGGTGCACGAAGCGAAAGCGTGCGTTGCCGAACAAATGCGCGACGTTGCGGCCGTGGCCGGTGGACAGGTTGTCGAGCGCGATGACCTCGTGCCCCTCTTCCAGCAGGCGATCGGCCAAGTGCGAGCCGATGAAGCCCGCCCCGCCGGTCACGACGATGCGTCCCACGGTCAGCCCGCGCCCACGCCGACGCGCCCGATGGCGTGGTAGGTGAAGCCGAGCTGGCGCATGGCGGCGGGCGAGTAGAGGTTGCGGCCGTCGAAGATCAGCGGCTGGCGCAACAGACTCCGCATGCGCTCGAAATCCGGCTGCTTGAATTCGTTCCATTCGGTGACGATGAGCAGCGCGTCGGCGTCGCGCAACGCCTCGTAGGGCACCTCACAGTAGGCGATGCGGTCGCCGAAGATCCGCTCGGCGCTGTGGCGGGCGACCGGGTCGTGCGCCTGGACGCTGGCACCGGCGGCCAGCAGGGACTCGATCAGCGTCACCGATGGCGCTTCGCGCATGTCATCGGTGCGCGGCTTGAACGAGAGCCCCCAGACGGCAAAACGGCGACCGCGCAGGGCGCCGCCGAAGTGGCGTTCGACCTTGCTGAAGAGCACCGTCTTCTGCGCCTGGTTGACCTCTTCGATGGCGCGCAACATGCGCGGCTTCAAGTCGTTGGCCTCGGCCATGGCCCAGAGCGCCTTGACGTCCTTCGGAAAGCAGGAGCCGCCGTAGCCGACGCCCGGAAAGAGAAAGGCGGAACCGATGCGGCGGTCGAGCCCGACCCCGCGGCGCACGTCCTCAATGTCACCGCCAACCGCCTCGCACAGATTGGCGATCTCGTTGACCAGCGAGATGCGCGCCGCCAGCATCGCATTGGCGGCGTACTTGCTCATCTCGGCGCTTTCCGGGCTCATGAACAGGATCGGATTGCCGGTGCGCACGAATGGTTTGTAGAGCTCCTCCATGAGGGCGCGAGCGCGCTCGCTGCGGTGCCCGATGATGACCCGGTCGGGTTTCTGGAAGTCCTCGATCGCCGCCCCTTCCTTGAGGAACTCGGGGTTGGAGACGACGTCGAACGGCTGCGCGGTGCGCGCCGCGATCTGCTGCGCCACGCGCGCCGCGGTCCCGACCGGTACGGTGCTCTTGTCGACCACCACCTTGTAGCCGTTCATCGCCGCACCGATCTGCTCCGCCACGGCCCACACCGCCCCCAGATCCGCATCGCCATTGCCGCCGTCGGGCGTGCCCACGGCAATGAAGCAGATCAGCGAGCGCCGCACGGCATCCTCCAGATCGGTCTGGAAACTCAGCCGTTGCTGGGCGACGTTGCGGTGGATCAGCTCTTCCAGACCGGGCTCGTAAATCAGCGACTCACCGCGCTGCAGGGCCGCGATCTTGGCCGCGTCGATGTCGACGCAAATGACGTCGTTACCGCTCTCGGCGAAGCACGTGCCCGCAACCAGTCCCACATAACCGGTCCCAACCACACACAGCTTCACTCGCGCTCCTCCACTCGACCCGAGTCCCCGGGACCTCGCGCGTCAGATGCGTCAATCCACACATCTGCTGCGCGCCGGCGCTTGAGCGATATCGGCGGTCCGCAGTGTTGTCAATTGTGGGCGCGCGCCGGTGTCGTGCCGGCGTCCCCCGCCACCTCAGGCACACGCCATGCGCCCCTACACCCACCGGGCGTCGGCCGCGCGCACACCGAGTCTGGCGCTGGCGACCTCGGCGTCGCCCCGGGGTGCACGCTGCGCGCCACTCATCGGGCGGCGAGCACGCGCTCGATCCGATAGACGGGTTTGTTCTGCGATTCGTGGTAGGTGCGCACCAACAGCTCGCCGAGCAGGCCCATGGTGATGAACTGCAGGCCCATGACCGTGAGCAGGATGCCGAGCAAGACGATCGGCCGCCCGCCGATCGGCACGCCGAGCACCAGGCGTTCGAATCCCAGCCACCCGACGAGTAGCGTGCCGACGACGGTCGACGCGAGCCCGACGACCCCGAAGACGTGGATCGGCCGTGTGGAGTAGCTGGAAAGGAACTTCACGGTCGCCAGGTCGAGCACGACGCGCACGGTGCGCGACAGTCCATACTTCGACACCCCGGCCACCCGCGGGCGGTGGTTGACCGGCAGCTCGGCGATGCGGCCGCCGAGGTCGTCGATCAGGGCGGGGATGAAGCGGTGCATCTCGCCGTACAGCCGCAGACTGCGCGCCAGGTCGCCGCGCACCACCTTCAGCGTGCAGCCGTAATCGTGCAGGCGCACGCCGGTGATCAAGCCGATGAGCCAATTGGCGATGCGCGACGGCAGGCGCCGAGTGAGCCAGGCATCCTGGCGCACCAGGCGCCAGCCGGCCACGAGGTCGTAGCCTTCGCGCCGTTTGGCCAGCAGGCGGGGAATATCGGCCGGGTCGTTTTGGCGGTCGCCGTCGAGCAGAACGACCTCAGCCCCGCGCGAGTGCTCGATGCCGGCTGCCAGCGCCGCCGTCTGCCCGAAGTTACGGCTCAGTTTGATCACCGCCACCCGCGCGGTGGCGCCCTGCAGCGCCGCCAAGCGCTCGTACGAGCCGTCGCTGCTGCCGTCGTCGACGAAGATGAGCTCGTACGGCAGCCCGGTGGGATCCAGCGCAGCGACGAGCTCGCGGTGCAGGGAATCGAGGTTGGCCGCCTCGTTGTACACCGGCACGACGACGGAGAGCTCCATCGTCAGCCGCCGTCGATGTCGGTCAGGCTGATGAACTGGCGGTACCGGCGGTCGATGTCGGCGCGCGTCAGCTGCAGGAGGCGGCGCGGGCCGAAGTCCTCGACGACGAACGATCCCATCACGCTGCCGTAGACGATGGCGCGGCGCAGCCCGGCCAACGAGGTGTCGCCCGAGCGCGCCAGCTCACCCATGAAGCCGCCCGCAAAGCAATCGCCCGCGCCGGTTGGATCGGTGACCTCCTCGAGCGGGAACGCCGGCACGGCAAACACCGCGTCGCCGGCGAACTGGATCACGCCGTATTCGCCGCGCTTGATGAGCACCGCCTTCGGTCCCATGTCCAAGATGCGGCTCGCGGCCCGCACGACGTTGCGCTCGCCCGAGAGCAGGCGCGCCTCCTCGTCGTTGATGACCAGCATGCCGACGCGCTCGAGCAGCCGCTGCAACGTGGGGCGCGCTTCGAGAATCCAGTGATTCATCGTGTCACAGCCCACCACACCCGGGGCGTGCAACTGATCCAGCACGCTGGCCTGCAGCGCCGGATCGATGTTGGCCAGGAACACGTACTGCGAGTCGGTATAGGTCGCGGGCAGCCGCGGGCGGAAGTCGGCGAAAACGCCGAGATCGAGGTGCAGCGTGTCGCGCACGTTGACGTCTTCGTGGTAGCGGCCGGACCAGCGGAAGGTCTTGCCGCGCGCCTTCTCCACCCCGGCGAGATCGATACCGCGGCGTCCCAGTTCATCGAGCATCTCGCTGGGAAAGTCGTCGCCGACCACCCCGACCATGCGTGGCGCGGCGAAGAAGCTGGCGGCGAGCGCGAAGTAGAGTGCGGCCCCGCCGAGCACGTCTTCTGCCCGGCCGCGCGGCGTCTCCACCGTATCCAGGGCCATCGATCCAACCACCAGCAAACTCATCGGCGCTCCTCCAGATACTTGCCGAGCAAGGGCCGCAGGGCGGCTCGGCCTTGGGCGGGGATATGCGACGGGGGCGTGATGATGGCATCGCGCAACGCCGAGGCACAGGGACAGGTGCGCTCCACCGGCAACCGCGACGCCATGTGCGCCACGCTGCGCCGCGCCAGCTCGGCGTTGGCCTGTAGAATCCGCAGGACGTCGGCGATGACGACGTGATCGTGAGCGGTATTCCAGCAGTCGTAGTCGGTCACCAGCGCCAAGCTGGCAAAGCACAGCTCCGCCTCGCGCGCCAGTTTGGCCTCCTGCCAGTTGGTCATGCCGATGACGTCGGCGCCCCACTGGCGGTAGAGCCGCGACTCGGCGCGAGTCGAGAACTGCGGCCCTTCCATGCACAAGTAGGTGCCGCCGCGGTGCACGGTGCCGCCGGCCGCACGCACCGCCGCCTCGAGCGCATCGGCGAAGCTGGCGCACACCGGATCGGCCAAACTGACATGCGCGACGATGCCGGCGCCGAAGAATGTGCTCGGGCGCGCCACGGTGCGGTCGATGAACTGATCGGGAACGACGACGTGTCCCGGCGCCAGCTCCTGGCGCAGACTGCCCACCGCGCCGACGCTGAGCAACCATTGGGCGCCGAGCTGCTTCACGGCGAAGACATTGGCGCGAAACGGAATCTCGCTCGGCAGCAGCGTGTGGCCGCGCCCGTGCCGCGGCAGGAACAGCACCTCGACGTCGCCCACGCGCCCGCGCATCAACGCGTCCGAGGGGGCGCCGAACGGCGTCGACACCTCGATGCGCGTCGCGTCGCGAAGGCCCGGCAGCTCGTACAAACCGCTGCCGCCGATGACGCCGAGAATGCGCTCCCCCACTGCTCCCTCCGTGTCGATTCGCACCGCCCCTCTAGGGCGTCGGCCGGATAAACTCAACGCAGGGTCGCAGCGCGGAGCGCGGGAACGTTCGATCTGGATCGCTTGGTGCAGAGGACCAGGGGGGCCACGGCCCGAGCCGTAGCCGCGGCAGCCGTGGTCGCCGGCAGCGCGCAGCGCTGCCCGGTGGGGTGGGGTGTGGCGGCGATGCCCCGGCGCGCATCCGCCACCGCGCGTGCCATCGGGCCACACCCCCCGCCGCCCGGCGACGCGCGCCCCGCCCGCGGGGACAGGGGCGAGGGTGAGATGCGCATCGCGGGGAGCAGAAGCCCCGTGGGCCCCACCCCGACGC
>CAYYWP010000086.1:0-18615 GCA_964475125.1 uncultured Binatia bacterium (SeqCode)
GGGCAGCGCGCGGCGCTGCCGGCGGGCACAGGTCCCGCGGCTACGGCTCGTCGCGGACGGCCGTTACCTCAGCTTACCCGCCCGTGCGTTGGCGCCCGTCTCAGGGTGAACGCGGCGCTGACGGGTGGCGCGCGATGACCGGGCCGCATCACACGCCGGGGCCGGTGCGCATCGCCTACGACCGCGGCGGCAGCGGGCCGCTGGTGGTGTTCATGCACGGCGTCGGCGGCAACCGCTCGAACTGGTCGGAACAGGTCGCCCATTTGGGTACCCGCTATTGCGCCGTCGCCTGGGATGCGCGCGGGTACGGCGACAGCGACGACCCGCCGAGCACGCTCGCCTTTCGCGACTATGCCGACGATCTGGCGCGTCTGCTCGATCACCTGGGCGCGGCGCGCGCGCACGTCATCGGCTTGTCGATGGGTGGCATCATCGCCTTGGACTTCGACGCTCGCTATCCCGGACGCGCCGCCACCCTGACGCTGGCCAATACGACCTCGGGCCTCGGCCATCTTCCACCCGAACGCATCGCGGCGATGTTGGAGGCGCGCTTGGCGCCGCTCGAAGCCGGTCGCACGCCGGCCGAGATGGGCGAGGCCCTGCTCGCCGAGCTCGCCGGCCCGCAAGCGACCGCGGCGCAGCGGGAGCGCCTGTTTCGCTCGCTGGCGGCGTTGCGCGTCGAGCCGTACAAACAGGCCCTGCGCGCGCTCGTGACCACCGATTTTCGTCCCCATCTGCCGCGCATCACCGTGCCGACGCTGGTCATCACCAGCGACGGCGATCGGGTCATCGCGCCGGCCGCCTCGCAGGCCATGGCGGCGGCGATTCCCGGCGCCGAGCTGGTGACCATTGCGGGCGCCGGCCACCTGAGCAACATCGAGCGGGCGGATCTCTTCAACCAGGCGATCGACGGATTCCTCGATCGCCATGCCGGGCGCGCCAGCCCATGCGCGCCGTGAGACCGGAATGCGACGAGCGGGTTCCTCCGCTCGATGGCGCGCCGGAACAGGCGATAGCGCACGTGAAAAGGAGGCGATGATGACGCGGACTGGAATCTTCACGGGGGCACTGCTGCTGGTGCTGGCGGGTCAGAGCTGGGCGGCCGATGCGGGCTGGGTCGTCCGCGTCTGCGCCGACCAGGCCTACACCTGGGCGCGTGAGGTCGAGGTGGAGGTCACCGACGGCGACGGCAAGAACAAGCAGGATCTGGCCGACTGGTCGCCGAGTTCACCCACGGCGGACTTCCCGATCGCCGGCGCCCTGGCCAATGCCGACGCGCTGCGCGTCGAGCTGGACGCCAATCCCTACGATGCGCAGGCCTACGTCTGCATCCTGTACGGCGGCAAGCTGGTGCGGGTGGTGAAGTTCCTGGACACCTTCGACGCCGTCGTCCGCCGCACCGACACCGATACGGGTTGCCCGTGCATGCCGAAGAAATAGTCGACGAATGCGCGCACCCTCTGTGGGGGCGCACCGCGTGCGCCCGGGCAGCGCGGTGGCGAGCGCGTTGAAGAACGAGCGAAACGGGTGATCGGAGCTGCCATGCAACGCGTCGGTGCCTTCATCTCCATGGGAGTGGAAGAGACTCTGGGCGACCTCGTCGACGTCGCCCGGGCGTTCGACGACGCCGGGGCCGACAGCCTGTGGGTGGCGGAGGACTACGGTAAGTCGGACGCCTTCGCCCAGCTTGGCGCCCTCGCCGCGGTCACCCGGCGAGCCCAACTCGGGATCGGGGTCACCCATCCCTACACGCGCAACCCGGCCCTGCTCGCCATGTCATGCGCGACCATCGACCGCCTGTCCGGCGGGCGCCTGATTCTCGGCCTGGGGCGCAACGCCAAGGCCATCATCGAGGGCCAGCTCGGCATCCCGTACGGCAAGCCGCTGGCCATCACGGATGAGCTCGCCGGCCTGTTGCGCACCATGTGGGCGGGAGGCACCGCCGCCTCCGACGGCTACTTCCGTGTCAAGGACCTCGCCCTCGAGGTGCGCGGCCCGCGCCCGCGCATTCCCATCTACCTCGGGGTCTCGGGGCCGAAGGGGCTGCGGCAGGCCGGGCGCATGGCGGACGGCGTACTCCTGGTCGGCTTCCAGACGCCGCACTGCGTGCGCTGGGCGGTCGAGCAGATCCGGCGCGGCGCGGCGGACGCCGGCCGCGACGCCGGCGCCGTCGACGTGGCGATGATCCTCTGGGGTTTCCAGATCGGCGACGATTGCGCGGCGCGCCTGGCGGCGTTGAAACCGATGGTGGCGTTTCTGCTCGGCCTGCCGTCGTATTACGAGACGCTGCTCACGCAGGGCGGGCTGGACGCCGGCATCCTGCCGCCGCTGCGCCGGGCGCTGAAGGTCGACGAGATCCTCGCCCAGGGCAAGGAGCCGTATCAGCACATGATGACGGTCGGCGATCTGCCGGCCGCCGTACGCCTCATCTCCGACGACATGATCCGCGCCATGTGCGTCGTCGGCAGCGAGGCGCAGTGCCGCCGCCGCCTCGACGAGTACAAGGCAGCCGGACTGTCCCACTTGGTCCTCAATCACGGCATGCTGTATGGGATGCCGATCGGGCAAGACCTTCGAACCAGCGTCGGCTACCTGGAGCGTCTGCAAGCCTGGTGGTCGGCGTGAATTGACAGGCGAGGTGACCATGCTCGGGGTGGGCGTCACGCACCCGTACACGCGCAATCCGGCTCTCCTGGCCATGTCCTGCGCGACGATCGATCGGCTATCGGGCGGCCGCATGGTTCTCGGGCTGGGGAAGAATTCCCGCTCCATCATCGAGGGCCAGCTGGGCATCCCCTACGGCAAACCGCTCGCGCTCATCGACGAGACGGTGCGCAATCTCCGCAAGCTCTGGAGCGGGGAAACGGTCACCGCCAACGGCTACTACACGCTCAAGGACGTGGCGCTGGACGTTCCCGGGCCGCGCTCACGCATTCCGATCTACCTCGGGGTGACCGCGCCGGTTGGGCTTCGTCTCGCCGGGCGCATCGCCGATGGGGTGATCATGCAGGGTTTCCAAACCCCGCAGTATGCTCGTTTCGTCGTCGAGCACGTTCGCCAGGGAGCGGCGGAGGCGGGCAGAGAACCCGCGGAGATCGATATCGCGATGATCCTGTGGGGGTTTCAGATCGCCGATGATACGGCGGAACGCCTCGCCGCGCTCAAGCCGCTGGCGGCGCTGCTGTGCGCGATGCCGATGTACGAGCATATTTTCGCACACAACGGCTTCGACATCGCGGTTCTCCCTCCGCTGCGCAAGGCGCTGAAGATCGACGAGCTCTTGGCGGAAGGCCGCGAGCCGTATCAATACGCCTTGCGCGAGGGCGATGTGCCGCGCGCCGTCGCCTGCATCTCCGACGAGATGGTGCGGCAGATGTGCGTGCTCGGCACCGCGGCGGAATGTCGTGCGCGCCTGGCGGAATACGACCGGGCCGGCGTGCGCCAGGTCCTGCTCAACTACAGCCAGACGTTCGACTTTCCGTTCGGCGAGCGCCTGGCCACGATGGTCGACCACTTCCAGCAGTTGCGCCGCTGGTGGTTGAGTTGATGGGACATCATTCACCCGAGGAGGCGACCACATGAGTATTCCAGCGGTGCAGCGCAGTCGGGCCCACGGCGCGGGCGCGGGGAAACCCGTGATGGGGCGCCGGATCCCCGCCGAAGGTGAGAACGGGCTATTCACCCAGTCTTGGTTTCCGCTCTGCCTGGGAAGCGATGTCGCCACCGGTCAGATGCTCGGAGTCGACTTCTTGGGCGGCCGGGTTATCGTGTTTCGCGCCGCCGACGGCGTCGCCAGGGTGCTCAGCGCCTATTGCCCTCATCTCGGCGCGGACCTGTCCGCGGGGGATGTCTGCGACAACACGATTCGCTGCCCGTTTCACCATTGGCGATACGACGGCAGCGGCGCTTGCGTCCGCACCGGCGTCGGCGATTCGCCGCCGCCCTCGGCGAGGCTGTTTGCGTTCCCCACGCTCGAAAAGCACGGCCTCATCTGGGCCTTCAACGGCGACGAACCGACCTTCGAGGTTCCGGACTTCGCGCATCCGGACGCCGAGATCGTGACCCGGATCACGATCGACGAGCACACCTGGCCCGTCGACCCTTGGGTGCTGTTGTGCAACACCTCCGACTTTCAGCACCTCAAGGCGCTGCATGACTTTCGCTTCGAGCACGGCGACCCGGACGAGGAGATTGAATGGACCGATCGCTCGATGATGATTTCTCTGCGCGCCAGCATCGGCGAGAGCCCGTGCATCGATTTCCGTGTCGGCATCCTCGGCACCAGCATCTTCACGCAGAGCAGCACGATCAACGGGCGCTGGTTCGGCGTTCTCATCACCCTCGCGCTGCCACGGCCCGGTCAGTGCAAGATGTATTACGTCGTCGCCGCGCTGGAGTCCGAGGGCGACCCGGAATCGAATGCGCAGTTCCTCCAATCCCTCGTCGACCTGGAGAACAAGGTGATCGGGGAAGACTTCTCGGTCATGGCCGGCCTGCGCTTCAGACCCGGCACGCTGACCAGGAGTGACAAGGCCCTGGGGCGGTTCCTCGAGTACTTGCGCAAGTACCCCCGCGCGCATCCATCGGCCGAGTTCATCGAATGAGATGCCGCCGGGCTGATCGATCGGAACCCTCGTCGATCGCGACCTGGCCGAGGCGCGCCGGCGTCCCACGCCGCTATCCACGCCGGCACGTTGCACCCATTTGCGAGGTATGCCGATGACCCGTGATGAGATGGACCGCGTGATCGACGAACATTTCGCCCACGAAGCCAATCGCGACGTCGCCGGCATGCTGGGGACGTTCACGGCGGATGGAGAATTGGAAGTCGTCGGCCTGTTGCCGGCTCCGCTACGCGGGCAGGAGCAGTTGCGGAGCTACTGCGAGCAGCTGTTCGCCGCGTTGATAACCGAGGACGTGCACCGGCTGCGCCGGCAGTACGCCGATGATCTGATGCTCGACGACGTGATCTGGACAGGCCATTTCTCCGACGGATGGCTCTTCGGCGCCAAGGGCCACAGCGGACGCGTCCGCTTTCGCATGCTGCACGTGTTCGAGTTCGAAGATCGCCGGATCAAACGAGCGACCCTGTGGATCGACGCCCTCACGGCACAGCAACAGCTCTTGGCCGGCGGTGTGGGCGCCTAGCTCCGGAAAAGGGGGAGATCGACGATGACGACACCCGAGCTACTGGCCGAGATGCAAGCCGAGCCGGCGAGCGCGGAGGAGGAGATCCCCGTCCTCGATGTCGGACCGTATCTACACGGCGAGTCGGGGGCGCTCCAGCGCCTGGCGCGCGAGGTCGGCCACGCGCTGGAAGACATCGGGTTCTTTTTCGTCCAGAACCACGGCATCCCGCAGCGGCTGATCGACGACACCTTCGCGGCCGCGGCCAGGTTTCACGCTCTGCCGCGGCAACGTAAGGAGACCATCCACGTCGATGCCAGCGGCCTCGGCTACATCCCGGCGGGCCTGCAGCAGGTCAAGAGCTTCGAGGGGAGAAAGGCGAACAAACCCGACATCATCGAGGGATTCAACGCCACCCGCGAGTACCTGCCGGATGCCGGGGCCATCTCGGGCACGGGGGCGACGGCCCACCGCGCCGCCAACCGATGGCCGGCCGACCTGCCGGGTTTTCGCCAGACCGTCACCGAGTATTACGCCGCAGTCGAAGCGCTCAGCCTCCGACTCCTGCCGGTCTACGCCACGGCGCTCGACCTGCCGCCGGATTTTTTCGATGCCGCGTTTCACCACGGCAAGGCGACGGGCGTCCTGCGTCTGTCATACTATCCGCCGATCGCGATCGAAGAGAACCAGTTCAGCGTCGCCCCGCACTTCGATGGCGACTTCATCACCTTCCTGGCCCAGTCCACGGTCCCGGGCCTGCAGATTCGGACCAAGACCGGCAAGTGGATTCACGCTCCGATCGTTCCCGGCGCGTTCTTGGTCAACTCCGGCGAGATTCTCCGCCTGTGGACCAATGACCGCTTCCGCGCCACGGTGCACCGCGTGATCAACAGCGGTGGCCGCGAGCGTTATGCGATCGCGTTCTTCTGGAGTCCGCATCCGGAAACCCTGATCGAGTGCCTCCCCACCTGCTGCGACGCCGCGACGCCGCCGCGGTACGAGCCGATCACGGTCGGCGCGTACACGGCGTGGTTCATGAAGGAGAATTTCCTCCACCTGCAATCCGACGAAGGGCATTCCCCGTATTGAGCGCCGCCGCGGAGGTTCGGCCGAGACCCAGCCTGGACCACCCGCTGCAAGAGCGAGGAGCTTGCGATGCCGATGACTCTGCTGGCGACGTGCGCTGCCCTGATGGCCGCGGCGAGTCCGTCGCCCCCCAGCTATCTCCCGCTCGATCCCTCCCGCGTGGAGTGCTCCGCCTTCCGACCTGCCGACGATGCGCTCTGCTACCAGACGGCCAGCGATTTGCATCAGCTGTTCGAATTGATTCTCGGTCAGCTCGAAGCCGACGATACGGAGAAGGCGATTCAGGAAACCCTGCCCACGACGCCCCAGATGTTTCCCGATGGCACGGTCCCACTTGGTCCTCAATCACGGCATGCTGTATGGGATGCCGATCGGGCAAGACCTTCGAACCAGCGTCGGCTACCTGGAGCGTCTGCAAGCCTGGTGGTCGGCGTGAATTGACAGGCGAGGTGGCCATGCAAGACATCATCACCGCCGAGATCATCCGCGAGTACCTCGAGACCGTCTCCGAGGAGATCAGCAAGACGATGGAGAACACCTCGGTGTCGGTGGTCTTCAGCGAGGCGCACGACTACTCGACCGGCGTGTTCTACTACGACGGCAAGCGCGTCAATCTGCTGTCGCGCGCCAATTCGCAGCCGGTGCACATCTACGCCTCGGTGCGTTCGGTCGAGGCGCTGTTGCAATTCTTCAAGTACAACCTCAACGACGGCGACCTGGTGCTGGCCACCGACCCGTACTACGGCGGCAGCCACATCCCCGACTGGACGCTGATGAAGCCGGTCTTCTACCAGAACAAGCCGGTGTTCTTCCCCGCCGTGCGCGCCCACATGATCGAGGTCGGCGGCCCGGTGCCGGGCGGCTACAATTCTTTCGCGCGCGATGTCTGGCAGGAGGGCTTTCGGCTTTCGCCGGTGAAGATCTGCGAGAAGGGCGAGATGCGCCGCGACGTGCTGCGCATGCTGGCCGCCAACAACCGCGTTCCCGAGGTCATGGAAGGCGACCTCAACGCCATGATCGGCGCCTGCAAGGTCGGCGAGGAGCGCATCCTCCGCCTGGTCGAGAAGTACGGCCTGGCGACGGTGCTGGAGGCGGTGCAGCACATGCTCGAGTACAGCGAGCGCCGGGTGCGGGCGGAGATCGCGCGCTGGCCCGACGGGGTCTACCACGGGCGCAGCGTGCTCGATCAGGACTTCGCCGGCACCGACGACGTCAACGTCGACGTGACCATCACGGTGCAGGGCGACCGCTGCCACGTCGACTTCGCCGGCTCGCACCCGCAGACGCGTGGTTTCGTCAACAGCGTACCCGGCAATACCCTGTCGTGGGTGTACACCGAGTTCTCCGTGGTGATGCCGGAGATCCCGATCAACTCCGGCTTCTTCCGCGCCATCGACGTCGATATCCCCGTCGGCACGGTGGTGAATCCGATCGCGCCGGCACCGGTCGGCAACTCGACGATTTGCATCGGCAGCGACATCGGCCAGGCGGTGATGAAGGCGCTGGAGCAGATCGTGCCGGAGAAGACGGGCTCGGCCTTCATCGATCTCACCGTCGACACCATCTTCGGCCGCGACTCGCGCAACGACGACCAGATGTTCATCACCTTCGACTACTACGGCAAGCCCGGCACCTCCGGCGGCGCCTACGGCACCGACGGCTGGGGCGCCTACGCCGCGCCGCACGCCTCGCTCAAGATCCCGCCGGTCGAGCTCATGGAGGTGGTGTACCCGGTGCTCTACCTGCAGGCCGAGTGGGTGATCGACACCGCCGCGCCGGGGAAGTGGCGTGGCAACGGCGCCTTCTGGTCGCGCCGCATGAGCACCACCGACACGGTGACCAACCATCTCTACATCCAGGCCTCGCGCCACGCGCTGCAGGGGTTCGCCGGCGGCGGGGCCGGGGCCGGCAACTACTGCGTCTTGGATCATGGCGGGCCGACCGCACGCCTGGTGCGCGATCTCGCCTTCGGCTACGTGCAGGAACCGGGCGAGGTGTTGCTGATGCAGGCCGGCGGCGGCGGCGGCTGGGGCCATCCGTTCGAGCGCGACCCCGCCTGGGTCTTGCGCGACGTGCTCGACGAGTGGGTGTCGATCGAAGGCGCCGCGCGGGACTACGGCGTCGTCATCGACGCCCACACCATGACGATCGACACCGAGCGCACGGCCGCGCTGCGCGAGCGCCGCGGCCAAGCGGCGTAGGGCAGGCCGTTAGTTGTGAGGTTGTCAAGTCGCTAGGGTAGAGAGAGCCCAACAACTAACCTTGATCTGACAAAAAAACCTCAACGTAGAGACCCAGAGTGCGCCGAGGACACAGAGGCAGCGTGCATGAGTTCGAGTGCTGACTCATCGTCATCGTCAATCGGGTTTGGGGTTCACTCTCTAGTGTCCTGTATCCGAAATTCGCTGCCTATCTCGGCGGCCCTCAGCGCCCCTGGCGGCGTTGGCCTCCTCGGAATATAGCCAGATATTCCTGCGTCGGCCGCCTTGCCAGGGCCGCCGATGCCTCGCCGATATAGGCAGCGAATTTCGGACACAGGACACTAGCAGGATGCTGAAAAGCCCTCCGCTCACCCTGAGCCCGTCGAAGGGCGAGCGGAGGGCTTTTCAGCATCCTGCTAGAGCGTGAGCCCCGAACCCAACTGACGATGACGATGAGGCAGCGCTCGAGCTCATACACGCCGCCACTGTGCCCTCCGCTGACCCTGCGTCTTTGCGTTAAGGTTCTTGTCAATCAAGGCTAGTGTCCTGTTGCCGCGGTTGACTCGCATCCGGCGAGCGTGGAGGGTGGCGCCGTGCCGCGGCTGGCGATCAACGGGGCGGAATTGGTCTACGAGGAAGCGGGTGCCGGCCGGCGTGCCTTGGTCGTCGTGCACGGCTTCACCGGCAATCGCGACGATTTCCGTGGCCACCTGCCGGCCCTGGCCTCGCTCGGGCGCACGATCGCGTACGATCAGCGCGGGCACGGGCAGTCCGCCGGCACCGGCGATCCCGAGGCGTGCTCGTTCGCCCAGCTGGCCGCCGACCTCACCGCCCTGTTGGCCGAGCTCTGCGACCACCCCTGTGACCTGCTCGGACATTCCATGGGCGGCATGATCGCCCTGCGCGCCGTGCTCGAACATCCCGAGCGAGTTGCCTCGCTGATCCTGATGAACACCTCCGCTCGCCCTCCCGATACAATGCCGCGCGCTCCGATGGCTGCAGCCGCCTCCATCGCGCGCAGCGAGGGCATGGCCACGCTCGCCGACCTGATGAAGGCGCGTGCCCTGGCCGATGGACACCGCACACCCGCCGAGCGCCGCGTCGAGGGCAAACTCGGCGAGTCGTACTGGCAGCGGCGGCGCACGAACCTGATGGCCATGGATCAAGCGGCATTCGCCCGCCTGGTGCTGGAGATCGTCGATCAAACACCACTCACCAGCCGTCTGGGTGAGATCCGTTGCCCGACCACCGTCATCGTCGGCGCCGAGGACGTCAGCTTCGCGCGCCCGGCGGCCGAGCTCGCCGCCGGGGTGCCAGACGCGACGCTGGTGACCATTCCCGACGCGGCGCACAGCCCGCAACTGGAGAACCCCTCAGCCTGGCGCGAGACCCTGTGGGATCACCTGCTGCGCGTACGCCAGACTTAGAGAGCCGCAGAGCCTGCAGAGAACGCGGAGCACGAGGGTCCAAGAGAGTGAACCCTGAAACCAATTGACGATGACGATGCGGCAGCGCTCGAGCTCATGCACGCTGCCACTGTGCTCTCTGCGTACTCTGCGTCTCCGCGTTGAGGTTTTTGTCGGATCACGGCTAACAGGACACTAGAGCAGGTCGGCTCTGCGGATCGCGGGGCTGGTTCGCTCTGTGTCATCGGCGGAGCGGCGGCTGGGGGCCGACGTTCATCTGTGGATCCCGGTTCAGGAGGCCGCCGGCGCGGCGAACGCGGCGCCGACCTCCTCGGCGCGCGCAGTCGGACAGAGGAGCACGGCGTGATCGCCAGCCTCCAGCCGGGTCGCCCCGCGCGGTGCGATCAAGCGGTCGCCGCGCACGATCAGCATCATCACCACGTCATCCGGCAGGTTCAGCTCGGCGAGCGTCACGCCGCACATGGGCGACTCGGGGCTGATGAACACGTTCACGTGCGTCTGCTGCATCGGCAAGCTCGAGGCGATGTCGACGACGGCGGCGGGCGTCGGTACCGCCGGCTCCTCGAGCTTTAGCCAGCGCGGCAGCCAGCGCACGGTCGCACCCGGGATGAGCGATCCAACCACCACGGCGAAGAAGACCAGATCGAACTCGTCGATGATGTTGCGCTCCGGTGCCCCCGGCTCCCCGATCATCAGCACCGGGATGGTGGCGAGGACTATCGGCACGGCCCCGCGCAGGCCGACCCAGCCGATGCAGACGATCTCGCGCCAGGTGAACCCGAAGGGGAGGAGGCAGAGCGTCACCACGACCGGCCGTGCCACCAGTGCCAGGTACAGGGCCAGCAGCAAGCCTTGCCCTGCCACCGCCGGCAACTGGCTGGGAAAGACCAGCAGGCCGAGCATGAGAAACATGCCGATCTGCGCCAACCAGGCCTGTGAGTCGTGGAAGCGCTGCAAGCTGACTCGCTGCGGCAGCGCCCCCTGGCCGATCGTGATGCCACACGCGTACACGGCCAGGAATCCGCTGCCGTAGAGCTGGGTGGCCAGTCCGTAAGCGAGGAACGCGATCGAGATCGTCATGGCCGGGAACAGCGCCGGTGTGGTGAGGCGGACGCGATGCAAGAGCCAGCGCGCGGCGCGACCCAGGGCCAGGCCGAGGGCGGCGCCGATGCCGAGTTGTGCCACGACCTGTGCGACCATCAGCCCGGGCGAGCCGGCGTGACCGGTGATGTGCAGCGTGGCAGCCATGGTGAGAATGACGGCCAGCGGGTCGTTCAAGCCGCTCTCCAGCTCGATGGTCGTCGCCACCCGCCGGCGCAGCGGTACCCCATCCAGCACGGCGAACACGGCGGCCGCGTCGGTCGAGGAGAGAATCGCGCCGACCAGGAACGCCTCCGGCCACGAGAGGCCGAGCCCGTGCGCTCCCAGAGCGGTAAGCGCGGCGATGCCGAGCACGCCCGCGGTGGCCAGCACCGTGGCGGGCGCCAGCGCGCCGCGCACGTGCGGGATGTTTGTGTTCAGCCCGCCGGCGAACAAGATGAGCACCAGCGCCACCGTGCCGCACGCGTAGGCGACGTCGTAGCGGTCGAACCAGATCCCGCCCGGCCCATCCGAGCCAGCCAGCATGCCGATGACCAGAAAGAAGAGGCTCACCGGCACGCCGAGGCGCGCCCCGACGCGGCTGAACAGCGAACTGAGCAGCAGCAGTACCCCGCCGACGGTAATCGCCGTGGCGGTGAGCTCGACGACGTTTTCGATCATGTCCTACGCCTGCCGCGCGCCGCGCCCGGGGCGGATCGCTTTCCAGGCATCGGCGGCGAGAGTTAGCCCTAATCGGAAATGCTTTGAAACCACGAAGGGCACGAAGAGGACGAATGGCAAGGGGCTCTCGGCCGGGGGAGGAAGGGCGAGAAGCTCACACCTATGGAGTTGAGAATGATCCAAGCGCCACGGCCCTGCGCCGTGATCGGCGCGGGCTTCGGGTTCTTCGTGGTGAAAGGTTTTTTCGGATTGAGGTTAGTACGCCGGGTGACGGGGCGGTCAAGCGGCCCTCTTGTCGATCGGAGCCAGGCATGGCAAGCCTCACACATGCAGCGCGAGATCGTGCTGGGCAGCCCGCGGGGCTTCTGCGCCGGCGTGTCGCACGCTATCGAGATCGTCGAACTGGTGCTCGAGCGCGAGCAGGCGCCGGTCTACGTGCGGCACGAGATCGTGCACAACCGCTACGTGGTCGACGACCTGCGCGCCAAGGGCGCCGTGTTCGTCGACGAGCTGGCGGATGTTCCCGCCGGCGCGGCGGTGATCTTCAGCGCCCACGGAGTGGCCCCCGGGGTCCGCGATGAGGCCAAAGCGCGCGGCCTGCGGGTGATCGATGCCACCTGCCCGCTGGTCACCAAGGTGCACGCCGAGACGCTGCGCTACGCCCGCGACGGATACGAGGTCCTGCTGGTCGGCCACCGCGGCCATGTCGAGGTCATCGGCACCCTCGGTCACGCCCCGGAGCAGATTCACCTCGTCGAGACGGTCGACGACGTCGAGCGCGTGGCGGTGCGCGACCGGCAGCGCGTCGCCGTGGTGACGCAGACGACCTTGTCGGTCGACGACACGCGCGAGATCGTCGAGGCCATCCGGCGCCGCTTTCCGGCCGTCAAACTGCCGCGCAAGGACGACATCTGCTACGCGACGCAGAACCGCCAGGTGGCGGTGAAGGAGCTGGCGCGCCAGTGCGAGCGCATCATCGTCCTCGGCTCGGCGACCTCGAGCAACGCCAATCGGCTGGTCGAGGTGGCGCGTAACAATGGCGTCCAGGCGTGTCTGATCGACGATGCCGACGGTATCGACCCCGAGTGGCTCGACGGTGTACGCGCCGTCGGCCTGACCGCCGGGGCGTCGACGCCGGAGGGGCTGGTCGAGCAGGCGGTCGAGCGTTTGCGCGCGCTCGGGTTCGACAGCGTGCGGGCCCTTTCGACTGCCGTCGAGCACGTCGCCTTTCCGCTACCGCGTGAGCTGCGTCCGCCGGCGGTCGGCGACCAGAGCCTGGCGTAAGGCATGCGGCGGCGATGGCGAAGCGGGAGTCTGTGATGGGACGCGGCGGTGCACTGGCGTTGATCGTCGCTGGCCTGCTGTGGGTGGGGTGGCCGACCCCGGCCCGTGCCGACACGCTGCCGCCGGCCACCGAGGCGGCCTTGCGCTCGGCCGACCAGATCTACGTGGCCACGCGGCGGCGCTCGGGCGCTCTTAGCAGCATCGAGCCGATCTGGTTTGCCTACACGGATGGCAAGATCTTTTTCACCACCGAGCCGCAGAGCTGGAAGGCCAAGCGCATCGCCGAGGGCAGCCCGCTGTACATCTGGATCGGCAGCAAGGAAGGCCCGTTCGTCGAAGGCAAGGCCGAGCGCGTCACCGACGCGGCGCTGATCGACCGCATGGGCGAGCTGTACAAGGACAAGTATTGGATCGCCTGGCTCGGCTTCTTCCGCCCGCGCAGCGGTCGGGTCGTGTCCGGCAAGACTAACGCGTACCTGGTGACGCCGACGCACGCCGAGCCGCCTGCCGGCCGCTAGCCGGGGTGTCCCGGCGAGCTGCACCGCAGATGAACGGCGATGAACACCGAGTCCGGTCAACTCAGTGTTCATCGGTGTTCATGCGTGGCGACGGATCTCTCCCTCTGCGGGGTTGAGCGCACCGTCCGGTCTCCGCTCCGACGGTCCGGTCGCTGGCCCGAGCGCAGTCGCACGCCGTGATGAAGGCCCTGGTGTTCGACATCGACGTGGCGGAGGTCATCGAGCTGTTTCAGGCCACGCGACACGACAAGGAAGCGTATCTCGGCCGCCACTCGACGATCCGGCTGCGCGAGTTGCCGGAGGCGCGCGTGCAGTTTCCCGACTGGCTGGTGATCCGCACGCACCTCTGCGGCATCTGCGGCAGCGACTACAAGCAGGTCTTCCTCGACTTCGAGAACATCGACAGCCCGCTGGCGGGCTTGACGTCATTCCCGCAGGTGATGGGCCACGAGGTGGTGGGCACGGTGGCGGCGGTCGGCCCGGCGGTGACGCAGCGCCGCGTCGGCGAACGCGTCGTACTCAATCCGTGGCTCTCCTGTGCGCCGCGCGGCATCGCGCCGCTCTGCGAGGCCTGCACCGACGGCCAGTTTTCGCTGTGCGTGAATTTTTGCCGCGGTCGACTCGCGTCCGGCCTGCACACCGGCGCCTGTCGCGACGCCTCGGGCGGCTTTGCCCCGGCGCTGCCGGCGCACGAGAGCATGGCCATTCCCATTCCCGACGAGATCAGCGATGAGCAGGCCGTGCTGGCCGATCCGTTCTCGGTGAGCCTGCACGCCATCCTGCACCATCCACCGCAGGCCGGCGACCTCGTCGTCGTCTACGGCTGCGGCACGCTCGGCCTCTGTGCCATCGAGATTCTCAGCAAGCTGTTCGACGTGCGCCTCTACGCCATCGCCCGCTACCCGCACCAGGCGCGTCTGGCGCGTCAGCTGGGTGCGCTCGAGACCGTTCCCTGGCAGCCGCCCGAGGCGATCATCGCCCGTTTTCAGGAGATCGCCGGGTCGCGCGAGGCGCTGGCGCCGAGCCCGGGCGCCCCCGGCCTACCGATGTTGCACGGCGCGAACGGCGTGCGGCGGATCTACAACACCGTCGGCACGGCGGAGAGCCTCGAGGTGTCGGTGCGCATCGCCGGACCGCGCTCGACCGTCGTCCTCTCCGGTGTCGACACGCCAGCCCGGGTCGAGTGGTCACCGCACTATTTCAAGGAGGTGAACGTCGTCGGCTCGAACGGCTTCGGCGTCGAGGAATGGCAGGGCGTGCGCCAGCACGCCATGCGGCACTACTTCGACCTCATCCGCCGCCACGGCATCGACGTTACGCCGATCATCACACATCGCTGTCCCCTGGAGGATTATCAGGCCGCGTTTCGCTACAACCACCAGCAGGGGGAGAGCGGGGCGGTGAAGGTGCTGTTCGACCTGCGCCGCGAGGCGACCGGAAGGACCGTTCATGTGGTTCGAGAAGCTGACGTTCGGTGATCTGATCGACCGCGCCGCGGCGCGCTGGGGAGACCGCGAGGGGCTGACGTTCGAAGGTCAGCGCTGGAGCTTTCGCCAACTGCACGCCGAGGTCGATCGAGCCGCGAAGGCGCTCATGGCCAGCGGCGTGGCGGCCGGCGATCACGTCTGTTTGTGGCTCGGCAACCGGCCGGAGTTCGTCTTTCTCTTCTTCGCCATCGCCAAGGTTGGTGCGGTGCTGGTGCCGATCAACTCGCGCTTTCGCACCCGCGACATGGCGTACGTCGTCGCCCAGTCGGACGCCACCACGCTGATCGCCGCCGATCGCGACCGCGACGTCGACTACCTGGCCATGATCGAGGAGCTCATCCCGGAACTGCGCGCACAACCGCCCGGCGCGCTCGTCAACGCCCCGACGCCTGCCCTGCGGCGGGTGATTCTGCTCGGCGGCGCGCCGGTGCCCGGCACGATCGACTGGCAGGAGTTGCTGCGGCGCGGCGCCTCGGTGTCTGACGCGGAGCTCGGGTGCCGCAGCGCCGCCGTCGATCCTGACGGCACGGCCTACATCATGTACACCTCGGGTACTACCGGTTTCCCCAAGGGGGTCATGCAGGGGCACTACGGGCTGCGCTGCGTGTTCGACAGCGCCAACCGCCACGGCGTGACGGTGAACGACACCATCCTGAACTACCTGCCGCTGTTTCACGTCTACGCGGTCAGCGAGGCGCTGCTCAAGTCTCCCGCCACTGGCGCGCGCCACGTGCTGATGGCGCGCTTCGACGCCGGCGAGGCGCTGCGCCTGATCGAAGCCGAACGGGCGACGCTGATCAACGGTTTCGACACCCACTTCAAGGATTTGCTCGAACATCCGCGGCGGCCGGAGACCGATCTCTCCAGCCTGCGCACCGGGGTGTGCGCCGCCGGCATGCTGTCGACGGAGCCGATCGCCCGGCGCGCTCAGGCGCTGACCCGCACCATGACGGGCTACGGCATGACCGAGATCGGCGTCTGCATTACCAGCTCGTTCCTCGACACCGACGAGGAGAGCCGCGTGTCGACGAGCGGCTGGCCGCTGCCCGGTTACGAGGTGAAGGTCATCGACCCAGCCAATGGCGCCGAGCTGCCGGCGGGTGACGTCGGCGAGATCTGCGTGCGCGGCTACGGCGTCATGCAGGGGTACTACCGCAAGCCCGAAGAGACCGCCACGGCGATCGATGCCGCCGGCTGGATGCACACCGGCGACTCGGGCTGCTTGCGCGCCGACGGATGCCTGCGCTTCCTCGGCCGCTACAAGGATCTGCTCAAGGTGGGGGGGGAGAACGTCGACCCCACCGAGGTCGAGGGCCTGCTCCTCGAGGACTCGCGCATCAACCACGTCGCCGTCGTCGGTCTCCCCGACGCCCGCCTGGCCGAGATCCCCGTCGCCTTCGTCATCCGCGAGGACCGGGCGCTCAGCGAGGCAGACGTGATCGCGCTCTGCCGCGGCCGCATCGCCAGCTTCAAGATCCCGCGCCGGGTGTTCTTCGTCGATGCCTTCCCCATGACGAGCAGCGGCAAGATTCAGAAGTACCTGCTCCGCCAGGAGGCGCAGCGCCTGGCGGGCTGAGTGCGTTCGAAGGCAAGCCGGGTGGGGCTCAGTGCTCATCTGTGGTTCTCAGTGGTTCTCCACTCCTGGCCGATCACGTCGCGTGTTACGCAGCGTGGCGCAACGTCACTTTCTTCACACATGATTGGCGTTCGTTCTTGACAGTACGCACGGCGTGTCGAGCGGCTCATGACTGGCCGTCTCGAGTCACCGGAGTTGGCACGGTCGATGCTTCTCTCGAGGCCGATGGCTCATGACGACGGTTGGTTGATCGCCAGGCGAGCGGCCGCGGTGGTGGCTGGTTGGGCCGAAACCGAATGTCGGAACGAGGTCGCGCACGCGTCTGAGGCAGGTGCGACCCAGCTGGCACGGGGGATAGTCATGCGACGCAGGACGATGACGGTGACGCTGCTCGATCTGGTTGAGGCGGTGCAGGACACGACACAGTCCGATGAAGAGGCCGCGGTGGTATTGACGCATCTCTTGAGGAGGGTGCGCCGATTCCGTTCGCTGCCAGCGGCTGCGTAAGAGCCAGAGTTCGCTTCTCCTCCCCCAGGGAGCCGTTGGCCGAGTCTTCTCCCCCCGGCTGACGGCTCCCACCTCCCCCGTGCTGCGGCGGCGGTGGGTTTGACCCGTCGGCGCGGCCTCGTTACCTAGCGGCAGCATGATTCTCCGCTCGCTGTGCGTGGCGTCTGGCGCCCTCGCCATCGCGGTGCAACTGCATGCTGTGCCCGCGCCCGGCGCGGAGGCGCCGCCGCCAGTGCCGTCGGCGGTGCAGTGGCACGACACGCCGTCGGGCTTGAAGTACGCCGATCTCGCCGCCGGCCAGGGGCCGAACCCGCGCGACGGGCAGGTGGTGGTGGTGCAGTTCACCGGTTGGCTGAAGGACGGCACCAAGTTCGACAGCACCTACGACCGCGGGCGGCCCTTCGGCTTTCCGGTCGGCTCGGGACAGGTGATCAAGGCGTGGGATGAGGCCGTGCGCACCATGCGCGTCGGTGGCAAACGCCGCCTGATTGTTCCCCCGTCACTCGCCTATGGCAGCAAGGGCTTTCCACCCATCATTCCCGCCGACGCAACCCTGACGTTCGATATCGAGGTGGTGCGCATCATCGATCAGCCGCCGGGGGCGCCGGACCCGGCCCCTCGCCGGCCGTAGGCGAGCGGGAGACCTACAAGCGGACCCGCCGCAGCCGCAGCGCGTTGGCGATGACCGAAACGGAGGAGAAAGTCATCGCCGTCGCGGCCAGCATCGGGCTGAGCAGCAGGCCGAAGACCGGATACAGCGCTCCGGCGGCGATCGGCACGCCGAGACAGTTGTAGACGAAGGCGAAGAAGAGGTTCTGGCGGATGTTGCGCATGGTGGCGCGACTGAGGCGGCGCGCCTTGTCGATGCCGCGCAGATCGCCCTTGACGAGCGTGATGCCGGCGCTCTCGATCGCCACGTCGGTGCCGGTGCCCATGGCGATGCCGACATCCGCGGCGGCCAGGGCCGGCGCGTCGTTGACGCCGTCTCCGGCCATCGCCACGCGTTGGCCGGCCTCGCGCAGCGCCGCGATCACGGCGCTCTTCTGCTCGGGCAGCACCTCGGCCTCCACCCGGTCGATGCCGAGCGCGGTGCCAACCGCCTCGGCGGTGGCGCGGGCGTCGCCGGTCAGCATGACGACGCGGAGGCCATCGTCATGCAGGGCGCGGATGGCCTCCGCGGTGGATGTCTTGATCGGATCGGCGACGCCGAACAGGCCAGCGACGCGGCCATCGACGGCGACGAACATCACCGTCTGCCCGCCGGCGCGCCACTCGGCGGCGCGGGCGGCGTAGCCGTCGGCAGAGAGGTGGAGCGCTTCGAGCAGGCGCTGGTTGCCCAGCGCAACGGTGCGGCCGCGCACCACTCCCCGTACGCCTTGGCCGGTCAGCGAGGTGAAGTCGCGCACTTCGCTCAGCTCGGCGCCGCGTTGCACGGCGCCGCTGACGATGGCCGCCGCGAGTGGATGTTCGCTGGCGCGTTCGAGACTCGCGGCCAGGCCCAGCAGCTCGACGGCATCGACGCCGTCGGCCTCGACCGCCACCAACTGCGGCTTGCCCTCGGTCAAGGTGCCGGTCTTGTCGACCACCACCGTGTCGACGCCTTCGAGCACCTCCAACGCCTCGGCATCGCGGATCAGCACG
>CAYYWP010000087.1:0-18468 GCA_964475125.1 uncultured Binatia bacterium (SeqCode)
AGTGAGGAGGAGGGGCGGGGCACTTTTGCCTTTTGATTTTTGCCTTTTGCCTTTTGCCTTTCTCCATCCTCGCGTGTCTTGGCACGTTTTTCCGCTCAGTCGCCGGAGGGCTCCGCGGTGCCTGCCGTCCGGGCGGTGCGGGCTCGTTTCGGGCGTGCTTTGCGTTCCTGGCGCGCCACTTCTTTGGTCGCGACGGCTTGCAGCTCCTTGAACGATGCCTCGATGGCGAGGACGAATTCGTGCAGGTCTGGCATCGTCTCCCAGTCCGCCGTGAAGCCCCAGTACAGGCCCCCGTTGTAGCTGAACAGGCCGACCACCAGGGCGACGCTCTGAAACAGCGGCACGACCGGGTAGGTGGTCTGCATCTCGCAGCCGAGGAAGTAGAGCGGGATCTGCGGTCCGGGAACGTTGGTCACCGTGAGGTTGTAGGGCTGGGAGCGCATGGCGATCTTCACCGCCTGCACCAGCACGTTCGGCACGGTCCACTCGGCGATCGCCGTCATGACCTTGCCGCCGAGCGCCTGCTTGGATTCTTTGACGCCGCTCATGGTGATGCGCACGGCTTCGAGGCGCGCCGCCGCATCCTCGAGCTGGATCGGCAGTGGGGCAATGACCTCGGTGATGCGATTGCCGAGCGCGCCCTGTTCGGCGCTGGCGCGCACGCTCACCGGCACCATGGCGCGCACGTTCAGCGTGTCGGGGTCGATACCGCGCTGCTGGCAGAAGCGCCGCAGCGCGCCGCTCACCGTCGCCAGCACCACGTCGTTGATGGTGCCGCCGAGCGTATTCTTGATCGCCTTGCACTCGGCCAGGGACATGGCCGTCCAGTCGAAGCGCCGCGACGGCCCCACCTCGGTGTTGATCGGCAGGCGCGAGGCCGGGTTGAGGGCCGGCGACAACGTCTCGGCAAGCGCCGAGACGGTCTCCTCGATCTTGGCCAGTGCGGCATCGGGCTGCCGCACCGCTTGCTGGGCAGCGCGCAGGAGATCGAACGGTTGCGTCAGGCGGCGTTGCACTTCGTCGAAGAGCAGGCGTGTCTGCGTCGGATGCGGGCGCGGCGTCCATTCGATCGCCGGCGCGATTTGGGTATTGGGGAACGGCTCCATGATGACCGAGATCAGGTCGGCGCCGGAGACGCCGTCGATCATGCAGTGGTGGGTCTTGCTGATGAGCGCGAAGCGATCGTTCTCCAGGCCTTCGACGAACCACATCTCCCACAGCGGCCGGGTGCGGTCGAGCTGCTGCGACATGATGCGTCCGACCAAGCGCTTGAGCGTGCGCTCGTCGCCGGGCTTGGGCAGCGCCGTGTGGCGGACGTGGTAGGCGAGGCGGAAACGGTCGTCGTCGACCCAGATCGGCAGGCGCTCGTAGGGCAGGAAGGCCAGGCGCTGGCGAAAGCGCGGCACCAGGTGCAAGCGCGACTCGAGCGCCTGCAGGATGCGCTCGATATCGATGCCGCCCTCGGCGGTACGCAGCGGGCCGGTATCGAACAGCATGACGCCGCCGACGTGCATGTGGCAGCGCGAGTCCTCGAGCCCGATGAACGACGCGTCCTGGGCGCTCAAGCGTTCGTAGAGTTCCATGGCGTCTGCCTCCGCGAGTGAACGTGACCTGAAGGAGCTTCAACGCAGAGGCGCAGAGGCCGCAGAGGTTGAGAGTACGAATTCGAGGCGGTGGCTCATCTTCGTCGCTGATTGTATTCGGGACGCACTCTCCACACCCTGCTCCGTGTTCTCTGTGTCCTCCGCGGCTCTGGGTTGAAAATGCATTATTGGACCAAGGGCTTGTTCCCCCCGTCGTTCACGGTGTCGAGGCGGTGGCGGAGGGGAGGCGAATGCGCGGGTCCTCCCGGCGCGGCCGGTAGAGGATCAGCACCCGGCCGATGGCGCCGGCCACTTCGCAGCCGCAGTCGGCGCTCAACATCGCCGCCGCGGCGTTCCGCTCGACGGGGCAATCGGGACCGAGGCGCACCTTGATCAGCTCATGATCGGCGAGTGCTCCGTCGACCTGTCGCACGACGGACGGGGCGAGGCCGCGTTGGCCGACGATCACCACCGGGCTCAAGCCGTGCGCCAGCCCGCGCAGATAGTGGCGGTCCTTGCCGGTCATGGGGTACGCCCGATGCATACGGCGGGCCGGGTGAGAAATCCAGCCGGCGCGATCCAGCGCCGGGTGGGCACGCCTTGCTCGCGTCGAGGCGGCGCGCTAGCCAGCCTGGGCATGGCCGCCACGGCACCGCTGCGCATCGGCACCCTCGGGGCTGCTCGCATCACGCCGGCCGCGCTCATTCGCCCGGCGCAAGCCGTGCCGGAGGTGATCGTCGCGGCGGTGGCCGCCCGCGATCCGGCGCGGGCGCGCGCCTTCGCGGCTCGCCATGGCATCGCCCGAGTACACGACACCTACGAGGCCCTGCTCGCCGATGCCGAGATCGACGCCGTCTACAACCCGCTGCCCAACGGCCTCCACGCCGAGTGGACGATCAAGGCGTTGGAAGCCGGCAAGCACGTCCTGTGCGAGAAACCGCTGGCCGCCAACGCCGACGAGGCGCGGAACATGGCCGAGGCGGCGGCCCGTTGCCAGCGCCGCTTGGTCGAGGCCTTCCACTGGCGCTATCATCCGCTGGCGGCGCGCCTGCGCAGCATCCTCGACGCCGGCATCATCGGCCCGGTGCGTCATATCGAGGCGGCGCTCTGCGTGCCGTTGCCCATCCCGGGCGACATTCGCTACCGCTTCGACCTCGCCGGCGGGGCGACCATGGACGTCGGCTGTTATGCCGTCAGCGTGGTGCGATTTCTCGCCGCGGCGGAGCCGCACGTCGTGCGCGCCGAGGCGCGTCTGTCGAGCCCCAACGTCGATCGCTGGATGACGGCCGAGCTGGGCTTTCCCGACGGGCGCACGGCGCGCGTGACCTGCTCGCTCTTTTCGACTGCCCTGCTGCGCGCCGCGGTGACGGTGCGTGGTGAGCGCGGGGTGATGCGCGTCATCAATCCGTACGCGCCGCAGTTCTACCACCGGCTCACCGTCCATACCGCCGCCGGGGTGACGCGCGAACGAGTCGCCGGCGCCGCCACCTACACCCACCAGCTGCGCGCCTTCGTCGACGCCGTGCATTACGGCAGCGCGCTGCCCACCGATCCGCCCGATGCCGTGGCCAACATGGCCGTGATCGACGCGATCTACGAACACGCCGGCCTGCCGCGAAGGGGTACGTGAGGAAGACGGGGACCGGGGATTGGGGATCAGGGACCGGGGCTCAAGGGTCGGGGCTCAGGGAGAGGGGGCCGGGAAAGAGGAATGGGGAACTGGGAACGAGGACCGGAGTTGTGGGACACGGCGGCGGATATCCCCCGCTGACTCGCTCGTTCCCCTCTTACTCCGATCTCCGGTCCCCGGCCCCAGGTCCCTGATCCCCAAACTCTGGTCCCCGTCACGTCCCCCGGCTATGCTGCCGCGGATGTCACGTCTCGATTTCATTCGCGCCAGCATCCGCGCCATGTCGGGCTACGTGCCTGGCGAGCAACCGCGAGAGCGCGATGTCATCAAGCTCAACACCAACGAGAACCCCTATCCGCCGTCGGCCGAGGTCTGTGCCGCCATCGCCGCCTGTGCCGATGAACGGGTTCGACTCTATCCCGATCCGATGGCGGACGCGCTGCGCGATGCCGCGGCCCGGCGCTATGGTCTGTCGCGCGATCACATCCTGGCCGGCAACGGCTCCGACGAGCTGCTGGCCATCGTCTTGCGTGCCTGTGCCGACCCGGGCGACCGGATCGTCTATCCCTCGCCGACGTACTCCCTTTACGACACGCTGGTGACCATTGCCGGCGCGGTGGCGGTGCGGCTGCCGTGGGGCCCGGAATGGACGCTGCCGGAGGGCCTCCCCGAAGCGCAGGGGCGGGTGACGATCCTCTGCAACCCGAACGCGCCGTCGGGCACGTTCGTCGCGGTGGACGCCGTCGCCGCGCTGGCGGCGCGCGTGCCGGGCCTCCTGGTGGTCGACGAGGCGTACGTCGACTTCGCCGCCGACTCCACCCTGCGACTCGTCCGTCGCTTCGACAACGTGCTGGTGTTACGCACTCTCTCCAAGTCGTTTTCGCTCGCCGGCATGCGGGTCGGCCTGGCGTTTGGCCAGCCAGCGCTGATCGCCGAGCTCTGCAAAGTGAAGGATTCGTACAATCTGAGCCGCGTCAGCATCGCCGCCGGGGCGGCGGCGTTGCAGGACGACGAGAGCATGCCGGCGCACGTGCAGCGGGTGATGCGCAGCCGCGCGCGCCTGCGCGAGCGCCTGCGCGAGCTCGGCTATGACGTCCCGCCGAGCCACGCCAACTTCGTCCTGGCCCGACGGCCTGGGGTCGACCAGCGCGGCGTGTACGAGGGGCTGAAAGCGCGCGCGATCCTGGTGCGCTACTTTGCCACGCCCGAGCTGTACGATGCCGTGCGGATCACGGTCGGCACCGATGACGAGATCGATGCGCTCCTGGCCGCGCTACGAGAGATCCTCGGCGCCGCCGCTGCTCCCTGACAGCCCCGGCGCCGCAGCACTCGCCTCGGGTCGGTGGCGCCCGCACGAAACTCAGGGCGTCGGTGCCGGCGTCGGCGTCGGCGTCGCAGGGGCGGCGAGGAAGTCCTGCTTCTTGTGGTTGAGCTGGTTGTACTGGAACCCGAGCAGCTCGGCGATGAGGTGGTCGCGCTCGCGCAAGGCCGTGTAGCGATCGCCTTGCGCCCCTCTGTTCGGTCCCTCCATATCCGGCGGCTTGATGCCCAACCGCACGCTGCCGAGCGCACTGCCGTCCTTGCCGGTGACGGAGACGGAGAGCACTGGATGGTCGAGGCCGAAGTTGGGAATCTCCCCTGCCTTGTCCGATAGCACGCGGTGGCCCTTCAACCGCGACAGCGCGTCGACGAAGGTCTTGATCTTGGCCGCCTCGACGGCGCCCTCGGCGCCGTCGAGCGACCAGGTCCCGTCCTTGTTCACCAGCGTGAAGGTCTCGCCGTCGGCACGCTGCACCTGGATGCTGCCGACCGCTGCCGGATCGAATTCCAGCAGCGTCTTTTCGCGCAGCTCCCCGAGGCTCTTGCCCAGATCGCGTGCCGCCCAGTTGCCGACGATGAAGGTCGACGTCCGATCGGCCAGCTTGACGTACAGCCCCGTCTCGGTCTCGGTGCCGAACTGCAGGCGCATTTCCTTCTTCGCGCCGTCGAGCAGCACGATCTCGCGCGTCGGGTTGTCGAGACCGTAGGTGGCCAGATCGGCGGCGGTCGGGGCGTCGCTGACGAAGCGCTCCGCGCGCAGGCCCAGCATAGTCGTCAGCAGGGTGGTGACCACGGCGTCGTCGGCCCGCGTCGCCACCGGTTGGTCGATCTGCCACTGGCCGTCGCGTTTCTGCAACTCGACGCCGCCGCCCGGCCCGTGCAACGCCAAGGCGACGATGTTGTCTGGTTTGAAGCTGAGGATCGTCTTGTCGCGGAAATCGTTCACGCGCTTGTTGGTGCCGGCCTGGAAGCCGATATCGGTCAAGTAGATTTTCGCTTGATCGGCACGCTGCACGTAGGTCGACGAGCTCACGCCGGCCGTCTTACCCACCTTGATGCCCGGCAGCGGCTGGCCTTTGGCCGTCATGGCAATGGTCACCGACGGGTCGCTGAGACCGAACTGGGCGAGGTCCGCCGGTGGGTCGTCGATGGTCCGCTTCACTTCGCCGTCGGCGACGGTGCGCAGCAAGGCCTTGACCGTGACGTCGTCCGCCCGTGCGTCGAGCGGCTTGGTGAGATGCCAGGCGCCGTCGCGCAGCTCGAGCGCCACTTCGCTGCGGTCCGGATAGGTCAGGGTGATCTGCGTGACGTCGTCGGGCACGACGTCGATGATGGTCTTCTTCTGGCCTTCGGCGGCGATGCGCTTCGACTCGACGAAGTACAGATAGGCGCCGAGCGCGATGAGCAGCAGCGCTAGGACGACGGTGTAGCGCGCACGCATGGAGGAAACTGGCGGCCGCGCCTACTCGCGCCGCCACCACACCGCGAGCCCGATGAACAGCATGAGCTCGGGCAGGACCAGAACGGAGAGGTAGAAGATCGCCATGCCCTCGCGCTCGGTGAAGCTGACGCGCGAGGAGCGCAAGCTGCGCGGGCGGATCGAGACCAGGTCGGATTGACCCACCAGCCAGGCGACCGTGTTCAAGAACAGGTCGCGATTGAAGAACGTGCCCTCGATATTGCGGTTATCGACGAATTCGGTCGAGCCGAAGACCGCCAGGCGGGCATCCTTGCCGTCCGGGACGCCGAACGCCTTGAGGTCGATCTCGACCGCCAGAGCGACCGGTACTGGCCCGCGCCGGTCGACGTTCTCGTCGAGCTCCGCCTTTTGTTGCTCGAAGAGCGCCGTCAGGTCGGTCTCAGCCCAGCTCGACGGGCTGGTCTTCGCCAGTTCGGTGGCCTTGATGCCGTGGCGGCCGGCGAGATCTGGCGACACCGTGCGGGTCATCGGGAAGATGGTGCGGCCCTTCAGCTCGCGCGTGATCTCGTGCGCCTTGTCGTAGGTGTCGACCAGCGGAGCGAGGCCGAGTGCCGGGCCCTGGAAGATGCGCACGACCTGATCGACCACGACGTCGTCGCCGACGCTGACGCCGTAGGGCTCGAGGAAGGTGGCGAACTCGGCGGCGCGCTGCGGGGCCAAGAGGACCAACAGGCGTCCGCCGCGCTTCACGTAGGCATCGAGCAGCGGCAGCTCCTGGGGGAGGTACGGGCGCGTCGGGCCGGCGACCATGACGACGCTACAGTCGTCGGGCACCTTGTCCAACGACGCCAGCAACACCCGCTTGACCTGGTAGGTCTCGTTTTCCAACGCCTTCTTCATCTGGGCGAAGCCGTTCGGGCCTTCGATGTCGTCGAGGTCGGGCTCGCCGTGCCCCTCGATCACGCAGATCGTCTGCGACGAGGCGCGCGTCAGCTTGATGACGGCGTTGGTGAGGTTCTCTTCGACCGGATCGGTGACCTGGCTCGTGGCCTCGCCGTAGCGCAGTTGGGCAGTGTTGTAGGCCTTGATGCCGTAGCGTTCCGCCAGCTCGGGCTCGCGATCGGGGTCGATCAACCGATAGCTGACCTTGCTGGAGGCCTGTTGGTACGTCTTGAGCAGTTCCTCCAGTGCGGGGTCGACCCCGGCCTCGACGAAGGCATCGATGTGCAGCTCCTTGGTCAAGCCGTTCAACACTTGTGCCGATTGCGGCGAGAGGCTGAAGACCTGCTCGACGGTGAGGTCGAAGCGCTTGTGGTAACGGACGGCGAGGAAGTTGAGCATCGCCAGGATGGCGATGAAGAACAGCGTGGCGAGCGCGGTGCTGGTGCCGTAGCGCGTCGAGCGTTCGCCCACCAGGCGGCGCAGGTTGTCGAAGCCGGCGCTGAAATAGGCGATCAGCGCCAGCACGCCGAGCACGGCGTGGACGGCGATGTAGATCAGGTCGAACACCGTCGCCGCTCCCGTCAAGGCGAAGGCGACGCCGGCGAACAGCAGCAGGACGAGGCCGATCAGGCCGAGCAGACCACTACCGCGCCGCACCGGACTATCTCCAGCGCAGCGACTCGACCGAGCGCTGCGTCAGGAAGAGCGCCAGCAGAATGAGGCTGGCGAAATAGACGAGGTCGCTCGTATCGATGATGCCGCGCACCAGATTGGCGAAGTGCTCGGTGATCGACAGGTAGCGCAGAATCGCGCCCATCGTCGGTCCGGCCGTTTCTGCCGGCCAGGAGATCAGCCATAGCAGCAAGAGCGTCACCAGACAGCTGACCGCGGCGATGATCTGGTTGTCGGTGAGCGAGGACGTCAACAGGCCGACCGAGACGAAGCCGGTGGCCATCAGCAACAGGCCGAGAAACCCGCTCAAGACGACGCCCAACTCTGGGTTGCCGAACAGCAGCAGCACCAGCGGGTAGACGCCGGTGAGCAGGACCATGAGGAGGACGAAGACGAAGGCGCCGAGGAACTTGCCGGCGACGATCTGTGTCACCGAGATCGGCGAGGTCATGAGCAGCTCGTAAGTGCCGCTGCGCTTCTCCTCGGCGAAGCTACGCATGGTGATGATGGGGACGAGAATGACCAGCACCACCGACAGGTTCTGCAGCAAGGGGTTGATGACGAACTCGTTGAGGTTGAGCGTCTGCATGCCTTCGGCGTTGCGCATCTGCAGGTAGAGATTGAGCAGGAAGTTGAAGCGCGCCAAGAGGTTGAAGAAGAACCAGCCGCCCAACAGCACGAAGCCAGTCAGCACTACGTAGCCGATCGGCGAGACGAACTGCGAGCGCAGATCCTTGGCCGCGATGGCGAGGATGTTCTTCATGCGCTCGCCTCTTCGCCCCGCCCGCGGCTGATGTAACGCATGAAGACCTCTTCCAGCGTCCCTTGCTCGGTCAGGCGCCCGATCTGTTCCTCGACGACGACGTGGCCCTCATTGATGATCACGACCTTCTGGCAGATCTGCGCCACCTCTTGCAGGATGTGGGTGGAGAGGATGACGGTGCGCTCGCCCGCCAGTTCCTGGACGAGGGAGCGGATCTCGCGAATCTGCCGCGGATCGAGCCCGATCGTCGGCTCGTCGAGCACCAGCACGCGCGGCTCGTGGACGATCGCCTGGGCCAATCCGACCCGCTGTCGATACCCCTTCGAGAGATGACCGAGGACGCGGCGCGTCATGCCGGTGAGGCCGCAGCGCTGGATGGCGCGATCGACCGCCTCGGCCAACTGGGCGCGTGGAATGGCACGGATGCGGCCGACGAACTCCAGGTACGTCGTGACCGACATGTCGTGGTACAGCGGCGGAGTCTCGGGCAAGTAGCCGATGCGCTTTCGGACCTCGAGCGAATCGTCAAAAATATCGAAGCCCTCGACTGTCACCGTCCCGCTGGTGGCCGGCAGGAAGCCGGTGATGATGCGCATCGTCGTCGTCTTGCCGGCCCCGTTCGGTCCGAGGAAGCCGACGACCTCCCCCTTCTGGGCGGTGAACGAGATCCCGTTGACGGCCAACAGGTCTCCGTAGCGCTTGGTCAGGTTGCGGACTTCGATCATCCAGGTCGAGGTGGGCGCGGCTCCGTTGACGTTGCCGGGGGCCCGAGATTCAATTTCATACTCATACCACGCGGCGCGACGCAATTAGACGCGCCCTGGGGCCTTGTCAAGGCGCGCGGCGCGGCGCGAATTGCTGCCACAGCAGGCGTTTGGTAGCGTGCCCCGCCCGCCATGCCTCCCCGCCCGCGCCTCGTATTGGTGGACGGTAGTGCCTATGTCTACCGCGCCTTTCACGCCCTGCCGCCGCTGACCGGCCCCAATGGCATGCCCACCCAGGCGGTGTACGGGTTCACCACCATGCTGCTGAAGTTGTTGGCCGAGGCCAAGCCGGATTACGTGGCGGTGGTCTTCGATGCGGCGCGCAAGACGTTTCGCGACGACCTCTACAGCGCCTACAAGGCGCATCGCCCGGAGATGCCGGGCGACCTGGCGGCGCAGCTGCCGTACATCCAGCGCGTCGTGGCGGCCCTGCGCATCCCCATGCTGAGCGTTCCCGGGGTCGAGGCGGATGACGTTATCGGCAGCCTGATCGCCGCGCTGGCGGGTCCGGAGCTCGAGTGCGTGGTGGTCACCGGTGACAAGGATTTGATGCAGCTGGTGGGACCGGGCGTGCGCGTCTGGGACACCATGCGCGACCGCTGGCTCGATGCGGCGGCGGTGGAGGCGAAGTACGGCGTTCCTCCCGAGCGCGTGGTCGACGTCCTGGCACTGATGGGCGATGCCACCGACAACGTGCCGGGGGTGAGCGGCGTCGGCGAAAAGACCGCCGTAGCACTGGTGCGCGCGTTCGGCGATGTCGAGCGCGTGCTTAGCCACCTCGACGACGTGGCGCGGCTGCCGCTGCGTGGGGCGGCCAAGCTGGCGCAGCGGTTAGGTGCCGAGGCGGATGCGGCCCGGTTGAGCAAGCAGTTGGTGCAGGTGCGCCGCGACGTGCCGCTCCCCTGCGACTTGCCAGCCTTGCGTCTGGCGACGCCCGATCACAGCGCCGTACGGGCGCTCTTCACCGAATTGGGGTTCGAGCGGCTGCTGCGCCAGCTCGGCGCGCCTCCCGTCACGTTGACCGTCGACGCGGTTCTGGCTGAACAGACGGCGCAGATCACCCAGCACTTGGCGCAGGCCGAGCGGACCGGTTGGCTCGCCCTGGCGACACTGGTGGACGACGGCCCGCCGGTCAACACGCCGGCACGCGAGCTGGTGTTCAGTCCTGGCGGTGGCGAGCCGGTGCGCGTGCCCCTCGGCGACACCGCTGCCGTTGGCGCCGTGCACGAGGGGCTGGGTGATGTGCACCTGCAGGTGATCGGCCATGACCTCAAGCGCGACCTGTTGGCGCTCGAGGCACGCGGCGTCGCGGTGCGCGGGCGACTGTTCGACCTCGCCATCGCCGCGGCCTTGATCGATCCCAGCCTCGGCGGAACACTGGAGCGGCTGGCGCACGAACGCCTCGGCGCTCAGCTGCCGCCCTTCCGCGCCGACCTCGGCGGGGCAGCGGCCGGCGTGAGCGTCATGCAGCCGCTGGCGCAGCAACTGCGCCAACAGCTGCAGGCGCTGGCACTGCAGCCGCTGTTCGACGAAGTCGAGATGCCGCTGGTGCGCGTGCTGGTAGCGATCGAGCAGCGCGGGATGTTGGTCGACGTGGCGCACCTGCACCGGCTCGGTGTCGAGTTCGGCGCCCGCATGGCGCAGCTCCTGAGCGAGATCTACGCCCTGGCTGGCGAGGAGTTCAACGTCGGCTCGCCGGCGCAGTTGCGGACCATCCTCTTCGATCGCCTCAAGCTGTCGAGCCGCGGCGTGCGGCGCGGCAAGACGGGTCTGTCTACCGACGTCGATGTGCTCACCCGCCTGGCCCCCGAACATCCGCTCCCGGCCAAGATCCTCGACTACCGCGCCCTGGCCAAACTGAAGTCGACCTACGTCGACGCGCTGCCGTTGGCGGTCAACCCGCTGACCGGCCGATTGCACACCAGTTTCAATCAAACCGGCGCGGCCACCGGCCGCTTGAGCTCGAGCGAGCCCAACTTGCAGAACATTCCGGTGCGCGGCGAGGAGGGACGGCGCATCCGCCAAGCCTTCGTCGCCCCGTCGGGGGCCGTCCTGATCGCCGCCGACTACTCGCAGATCGAGCTGCGCATCCTCGCCCATCTCTCTGCCGACCCCGCACTCGTAGACGCATTCGCCAGCGGCCAGGACGTGCACACGCGCACGGCCGCCGAGGTCTTCAACGTCCTGCCCGGGCTGGTCACCCCGGATCAGCGGCGCACGGCCAAAGTCATCAACTTCGGCATCCTTTACGGCATGGGTCCGCAGCGCCTGGCGGGCGAGCTGGGCATCAGCCTGAGTCAGGCACAGAGCTACATCACCGACTACTTCGCCCGTTACGCCGGCGTGCGGCGCTTTCTCGAAGCCGTGGTGGCCGAGGCGCGCGAGCGCGGCTTCGTCACCACGCTGCTCGGCCGCCGCCGCGCCGTCCCCGAGCTGCGCAGCCGCGAGCGTGGGGTCGCACAGGCGGCCGAGCGCGTGGCGACCAATACGCCCATCCAAGGCTCTGCCGCGGACGTCATCAAGCTCGCCATGGTCGCGGTCCAACAGCGCCTGGCCTCTGCCGGCGTGCGCGGGGGGATGGTCCTGCAGGTACATGACGAGCTGCTGCTCGAGGTGGTGGAAGAAGACCGCGAGCTGGCCTGTCGCGCCGTGCGCGAGGCCATGGAGGGGGTGATGGCGCTGGCCGTGCCCCTGCGGGTGGACATCGGCGTCGGCCGCAGCTGGGCGGAGGCCCACTGAGATGGCGAGCGGGCTGAATAGGCGCAGCAGGGCGCCGTCTATGCCGCTGGGATGTGTCCGTGGAGCGCAGTGACCGCGAGCTGGTTCGCGACAGCCGCCACGGCGACCGGGATGCGTTTCGCGAGCTCGTCGAGCGCTACCAGCGCAAGATCCTCTCGCTGGCGGTCGGCATGGTGCGCAACCGGGACGACGCCTTGGAGTTGACGCAAGAGACCTTCGTCAAGGCGTACGAGAACTTAGATCGCTTCAAGGGTGAGTCGAGCTTCTATACATGGCTATATCGCATCGCCGTCAACCTGGGCATCGACTACCGCCGGCGGGACCGGCGCCACGGCACCCAGGCGCTCGCCGATCGACCGGGCGGGGGCGAGGACCTCGAGGCGGCGATGCCCGAACAGCGTCTGGCCGATCCGTATCAACAGGTCCGCTCGCGCCAGATCGGCGTGCGCGTCGAACAGGCGATCAACGAGTTGACCCCCGATCACAAAGCCGTCATACTGCTCCGGGAAGTCGAAGGACTCTCCTACGAGGACATCAGCCGAGTCATGCAGTGCTCAAAAGGCACCGTCATGAGCCGCCTGCACTACGCGCGCAAGAAGCTGCAGGACAAGCTGAAGGACCTCATATGAGGCGCACGCGATCCGTTCTTCGCCTGCTGGTTCGCCCGCCCGATGGGGGGGCGGCGCGATGACCTGTCGTGAGAGCCGCCCGCTGTTGCCGTTGTTCTTCGACGGCGAGCTGGAAGCGCGGCAGATGCGCGCAGTCGCGCTGCACAGCACGCGCTGCGCCGAGTGCGAAGGCGAGCTGCGCGTCCTCGAGCATCTGCAGGAGGCGGTCGCCACTCAGGTCTCGGCCGTGGTCGATGAGATCGACCTGGCGCGCGTTTGGGCCGGCGTGGCGCCGCGCCTGGCGGCGCGCCGGCCGTCGTTGTGGCAGCGCTGGAGCGAGTGGTGGCAGACGGGTGGGTTCAGCTGGGGCGTGCGTGGTCCCGTCTTCGCTGCCGCGGCGGTGATCGCCCTGGTGGCCTTGGCAACGTTCTTCCAGGGCGAAGCGCCGATGGACGAACGGGTGGTCAAGCAAGCGATCGCCAGGGTCGATAACTCCGCCAAGCTCGATTCGATGCAGAGCAGTGTCGATTCCGTGGCGGTGGTGACTGACGCCGAAACCAATACGATGTTGCTCTGGATCATGGACGACGCGGCGGGGGCCGTCGACCGCGCGCTCGACCAATGGGACGCCGGCGAATAGTCTCTCAGGCCGCGCCCGCGGCGCTGCTCGGAGTCGTCTGTTTGACCCTCGGGGCGCTGGCGCACGCCGAGCAGGCGGCCAGACCGGGTGACGGAGTGGAGGTGCGCATCGATGCGGTGCTGGCGAGCAACTCGGGCACGGCGTTCGACTCGGCCCTCAAGCCGCTGAAGCGGCCGTTCGTGAGCTTGTTTCCCTACTCGTCGTATCAGCTCCTGCAGGGGGAACGCCGCCTGGTTGCGTGGCGGCGCGAAGAGGTCTTCATGCTCCCCGGCGGCCGCTATCTCCTGCTCATGCCGCGCGGCGTGACGGATGATCGGGTGTCGCTCAATCTCGTCTTGATGCAGGGAGCGCGAGCGCTGGTGAGCACGGTGGTGTCGCTGAAGAACCGCGGCACGTTCCTGGTCGGCGGGCCGCCGCATGGCGAGGGCGTACTCATCATCGCGATTGGCGCCGCGACGGCAGGCCCGCCACCACAGTTGACCCAGCACACCGCCGCGACGCCCCCCTGATCGCGCCGCCTGAGGGCGTCAGCTGCCGGCCTCGCCGTCCTCGACAGATTCCTCCATCACGGTCAACGCGCAGTTTGCCATCGAGGGCAGCCGCACGCCGGTTGAGCGCGACAAGATGCGCGACAGCCAGGAGCGTTTCTCGACCACGAGCACAGCCGTGCCGACCTGATGGGTGCGCACGACGCGGCCGCAGACCTCGTCGGCGGTGCCTTCCTCGATCAGCGGGAGAAACGGAACCCCGCGCGCGCTGGCGTGCTCGGCGATGGCGGCGAGTAACGCCTCGGCCTGATGGTGCTGCTCGCGGGAAAGGACCTCGGTGACCCGGTCGCTGACGCGCTCACCCATGAAGGCGCTATCGAGCGTGGCGGCGATGCGCGCCGTCTCAGCCGGGTCGAGGAGGACGAGGCCTATCAGAGTTCCGCCGCTGGCCGCCGCCGCCTCCAAGGCGTGGTCGCGGGCGGCCCGCGGTCGGATTCCAGGTGGGATGACGAGCAGGACGTTCTTCATCGTCGGTGCAGTCGGGGCCATCCTGGCAAATTACAGCCGCACGCCCACCAGCGGCCAATACCAGGCGACGAGGGCGTTGAAGATGAGCAGGGCGACCAGGTCCATGACCAGTCCGGGAATCACCATGTCCTGAATCCGCAGGTAGCCGGAGGAATAGGCGATGGCATTGGCCGGCGTGCCAATCGGCAGCATGAGACCCATGCCGGCCGGTACCGCGACCAGCGGCGCGATGGCGCGCGCGTCGAGCCCCAGCTGCTGCGCGACGGCGATGCTCACCGGCATCAGGATCGCGACGGCGGCCGAATTGCTCATCACCTCGGTCAAGACAATGGCCGCGAAGGAGACCATCCAGGCTACCGAAGACGGTCCTACCGCCCAGTGCGCCAACGTCACTTGCGACAGCCAGGAGGCCGCGCCGCTGCGGTTGAGGGCGGCGCCGAGAGCGATCGCGCCGCCGTACATCAGGATCAGCCCCCAGTTGACGTAGCCCTCGACGTCGCGCCACTGTACCAAGTTCAGCGCGAAGAGCAGGGCGACTGCGGCCAGCGCGATGTTGGCGAGGCCGAACTGCTCACCGAGGGCGATCCAGGCGGCCACCGTGAGCAGCATGACGGCGCCGATTCCCAGCTCGGGCGCGGTGATGCGCCCCGTGCGCTGCAGGTTCTGTTCGACGGCGCGCGCGGCGGCGGAGATATCCACGAGGTCGATCGGAAACCACAACCGCAGGAGCACCCAGCCAGCCGCCATGAGCAGCAGGGCGAGCGGTACGTTGAGCAACGCCCACTCGCCGAACGAGTAGCTCCGGCCGGTGGTCTCGCGCAGGATGCCGATGGCCAGCGGCGCCCGCGCCCCGCCCAGCAACGTGCCGATGCCGCCCAGCGAGGTACCCCAGGCGAGGGCGAGAAAGAGCGCCTTGCCGTAGCGGCTGCGACCCGGCGCGAGCTTGAGCGCCTCGGCGATCTCGACCACGATCGGGAAGGTCATGGCGGCGACGGCGTGCTCGGACATGAAGAACGACATGAAGCCGTTGAGCAGGTAGATACCGCGCAGCATCGCCACCGGCCGGTGGCCGAAACGGCGCAGAATGGTGAGGGCGATACGGGCCGACAATCCCGATTTCATCATCGCCGCCGCGAGGATGAACGCGCCGAGGATGAAGAACACCGCCTCGTTGCCGAACTGCGCATAGGCGTCCTTGCCCGACATCACGCCGGTGAGCGGCAACAGCACGATTGCCAGCAGGCCGGTGATCATGATCGGCAGGACTTCGAAGACCCAGAAGAAGATGCACAGGCCGAAGACGGCGAGGGCGCCCTGGGCCGCTGGATCGAGCCCGGCCGGTGCCGGTGCGGTCTTGATCAGCCAGAAGATCAGCCCGCCGCCGAGCAGCATGAGCAAGGGCCGGCTGCGCGCCAGCAAGATAATCCACAGCGGGCGCCTGTCGATCTCGACCCGGGGCATGGCCGCCGTCAGCTATCAGCCGCTGGCCGAGCGCTCAACTCGCGCCGCAGCCGCGCCTGATTAGACCATGCGTTCCGCTCGCCCGTCGCCCGTTCGACGAGCTCAGGGCTCGGGCATGTCCTGAGCTCGTCGACGGGTGAGCGGAACGCGTTGCGGCACGGGACTACACCGCCCACGCTGAGCCTGTGGAAGCATGAGCGCGGACTCCTCCGACGGGTTGCTAGTGTCCTGTCCCCGAAATTCGCTGCCTATCTCGGCGCCCCTGGCGGCGTTGGCCTCCTCGGAATATGGCCAGATATTCCTGCGTCGGCCGCCTGGCCAGGGCCGCCGATGCCGCGCCGATATAGGCAGCGAATTTCGGGGACAGGGCACTAGAGCTGCGAGGAGTCGAACGAGTCGCTGACTTGCCGTACCCGCAGTCGGCGGCGCAGGCGCGACAAGCTGCGGGCCGCCAGCGCCCCCAGCCGCGAGCGATAGAACTGTCCGGCGCCGCCGGTGCGGCCATCATCGCCGGCGAAAAAGCGCGCCTCGATGGGCGTCACCGCGAAGCTCAAGTCGCGCACCCAGTGCATGTTGATGCGCGCCTGGCGCACGCTGTGGAACAGGTGGGCGAAGATCGGCGCGACTTCGGCCGCCTTGGGCAACGGATGGTCGCACAGCGGGCCGTCATCGAACGGCCGAAACAGCGACAGCACGGGGAGGACCCCGAGCCCGACCAGGGTGTCGATGCCGGCGATGGTCGATTCCGGCGGCTCGAGGCCGACGATGAGGTCGCTCCACACCGTGCCGTTCGGAAACACACTGGCGGCGTGCGCGAGCGCGTCGTAGTAACGCGCGCGGCCGACATGGCTGGCCCGCCCGGCACAGTGGCGAGCCAGCAGCGCTGCGTCGTGAATCTCCACCGAGTAGCTGAGCGCGTCGACGCCCATCGCGTAGGTGCGATCGATCCAGTGATCCTGGCGCGGCGGTTGGAGCTGCAGCGCGACCAAGGTGTCGAAGTGGCGCTTGATCGCCTGCACGTAGGGCTCGATGAACTCGACGCCCGCATCGTCACCCTCGAGGTAGCCCATGTGCAGGTAGATGAACTCCACCGCGCCCTCGGCGAAAGCGGCGCGCACGGTTTCGACCACGTCGGCGACGGGGATGACTGCGTCGCGATCGGGGGCGCGCGTGGCGAGATCGCAGAAGTCGCAAGCCGCGCCGCGCGCGACGAATGCACACCCGACGGCCGGGTTGATGGCGAGATAGCCGCCGTACGCTCTGCCGACGCGCCCCATCGGTCGGCCGCTGCGCGTCGCCTGTCGATAGAAGCGCGGTGGCGGGACGAGGCGCACCTCCCAGCACTGTCCTTCGCCGCCGACGACGAAGCCATCGCCCTCGGCGCGCAACTCGTAGGGCGATGCGTCGGTGAACCGCTCGCCCGCCGGTACCAGGGCCCAGATGTCCTCGGGCAGCAGCAACTCGATCCCGCGCGCGAGGTGGTCACCTCCGAGCGGCACGGCGGCGAGGTCGGGATGATCGCGTACCCCGGCCCCGAGGCGGACGCCGCGGATGGCGAGGTCGAGTTTGAGAAAGGCCGGATTCGGAGTCATCGGCCGTCAACTCAGCGGGCGGCAACCGGCGCAGTTGGCGGCGCGCACCAAGGCGCGCCGCTCGAGCATGGCCGCCGCAGCGTCGAACTGCCACCAGCTCTCGGCCTCGGGAGGCGACAGGCCGAGCAGCAGGCGCAGCGTATAGAGGGCGGCCAGCGCGCCGAGGACGCCGCCGGCGGGCGCGCCGAGCACATCGCCGGCCGCGCCGGCCCCGGCGCCGCTCGCTGCGCAACTGATACAGCCGCGCCGACCCTGGGCGACGTGGAGCCAGCCGCCGCCGCCACCCGTGCCGACGCCAATCATCGGTATGGTCGATGTGTGCAGCTGACGCCCGAGGGCATCGCGCGCGGCGGGCCCGAGATCGGCGGCCACCACTGCATTCGCGGCCGGCAGCGCCGGCGCCGCGGTCACGGCGATCTCGGGGTTGAGCGCAACGAGTTCCTCGGCCACGCCGGCGGCGCGCGGTTCGACCAGCACCAGGTGACCGACTCCGGCGCCGGCGAGATAGCGCCCGGCGTGCGCCGCCAGCGGGCTCGCGCCGGTCAGCGCCACCGTTGCCGCCAACAGCCGCTGCTGCCCGGTCGCGCCGACTTCGGGGAGGACGATCTGGCGACTGTAGCGTTCGATTTGCTCGGCGTTGAGCGCCATGCCGCTCACTCGATGACGTTCTTCTCGATGGGCTCGACCGTGACACCCTGGGCGCGCAGCCAAGCGATGCCGCGGTCGATCTCGTCGCGGCGGCCTTCGACTTCGATGGCGACCAGTCCGATGGTGTCGGAGACGCTGGCCCCGCGGATGTTCGTGCGCACGGCGAAGCGCTGGCCGAGTTCGTAGATCAGCGGCTTCTTGACCAGATGCGCCGGATACGTGAGGTACACCTTCTCCTTCACGGTGGAGGCGGAGGTGCCGCGCGTGCCGCGGCGCTTGACGGTCAGACGCCGTGGGCTCGCCGTCGCCATTCTGCCCATCCTGCCCACAGGTTTGTGCTGACGTAGCGATTGCCAAAATCCGGAAAGATCATGACCACCAGTCCCTCATCGAGCTGTGCGGCGACCCGGCGAGCTGCGTACAGCGCCGCGCCCGAGGATTGGCCCACGACCAGCCCGAAGCGCGCCGCCAGCTCGTAGACCAGCTCATACGCCTCATCGGTGGGCACTGCCACCTTCGCATCCAACTCCTCCTCGCGGTAGATGCCCGGAACGATCGAGCTGGCCATGTGCTTGAGCCCCTCGAGCCCGTGCAGCGCGTCGTCGGGCTCGGCGGCGATCACCTGCAGGCTGGGGTTCCGTTCCTTCAGGTAGCGGCCGGTGCCCATGAT
>CAYYWP010000088.1:0-18449 GCA_964475125.1 uncultured Binatia bacterium (SeqCode)
CTCCCCGGATGCGATCGATCGCGCCGAGGACCGCCAGCGCTTCGCCGCGCTGCTCACGCACCTCGGCCTGCGCCAACCGCGCAACGGCTCAGCCTTGACCGTAGAGGCGGCGCTCGCCGCGGCGCATCAGATCGGCTACCCCGTGCTGGTGCGGCCGTCCTATGTCCTGGGCGGGCGGGCGATGGAGATCGTCTACGACGACGACGCCCTGCGGCGCTACATGCATCGCGCCACGGAGATCGGCCCTGGCCGGCCGGTGCTGATCGATCAGTTCCTCGAAGACGCGATCGAGCTCGACGTCGACGCGCTCAGCGACGGGGAAACGGTCGTGGTCGCCGGCATCATGGAGCACATCGAGCGCGCCGGCGTGCATTCCGGCGACAGCGCCTGCTCGCTGCCGGCGTATTCGGTTCCCGCCGCGGTGCTCGACGAGGTGCGCACACAGGTCGACGCCCTGGCGCGCGAATTGCGCGTCATCGGCTTGATGAACGTGCAGTTCGCCGTGCAGGGGACGACGGTATTCATCCTCGAGGTCAACCCGCGTGCCTCGCGCACGGTGCCGTTCGTCAGCAAGGTCATCGGCGTACCGCTGGCCAAACTGGCGGCGCGGGTCATGGTCGGGGAGTCGCTGCGCGCCCTGGGATTCACCCGTGAGGTCGTGCCGGCGCATACGGCGGTGAAGGAAGCGGTCTTTCCGTTTGCCAAGTTTCCGGGTGTCGATACGCTCCTCGGGCCGGAGATGAAGTCGACCGGCGAAGTGATGGGTATCGATGCCTCGTTTGGCGTCGCGTTCGCCAAGGCGCAGCTCGGTGCCGGCTCGGGATTGCCGCTGTCCGGCACGGCCTTTCTCAGCGTCGCCGATGCCGACAAGGCCGCACTGGTGGCGGTGGCGCGGCGCTTGGCGGACAACGGCTTTCACCTGCTGGCGACGCGCGGGACGGCGGGGTTCCTGGCCGACCACGGGGTCGGCGTTGAGGCGATCAACAAGATCCAGGACGGCAGCCCGAACGCAGTCGAGCTCATCCGCGCCGGCCGCATCCAGCTGGTGATCAACACCCCCAAGGGCAGCGGGGCGCAGCGCGACTCCTTTCCGATGCGGCGCAGCGCCCTGGAGTCGCGCGTGCCCTACTTCACCACCATCGCCGGTGCCGCTGCGGCTGCCGAGGGAATCGAATATCTGCAGCGCCATGCGCTGACGGTGCGCGCGCTGCAGGAGTATCACGCCGGCCGCTGACCGGCTGGGGGTGCCTCCCGTGGCCGAGGCTGCCGGGTCGCCGTCGTCGGGCGACGCATTGGCGCGCTTTCTCACCGCGGTGCGCCGACCGCTGGACTTTCTCAGCACCGCGGGCGAGGCGGCGGCGGCCCGCACTCGCCTGTCCGGTGATCAGCTCGCCGCGCGCGGGCGCGCTCTCCGCGCGCAGATCGCCACGGCACAGCGCCCGGCCCTGGAGCGGTTGTGCGACGTCTTGGGCGAATTCGATGCCGCGCCGGCGGGCCGGCGCGCCGACCTGGCGGATGAATGCCGGCGCCTACTCGCCGAGCTCAGCGCGCCGCGCCGCGCCTCGGCGCCGGTGCCGTATCAGCAGACGAGCGGCGACGTGGCGGCGGCGCTGCTGCGGCTCGGCCAGTCGATCCAGTTCGTCAAAGAGGTCGGCCCCCGGCGCGCCGACTTGTTGCGCAGGTTCGGCATCGCCACGGTCGAGGACCTGCTCTACCACTTGCCGTTTCGCTACGAGGACCGCCGTCGAGTGCAGACGATCGCCGGTGCGGTCGCGGGCGAGGAGACGACCGTGGTCGGCGAGCTGGTGCAGATGGCCGAGCGCACCGTCGGGCGCGGGCGGCGGCGCATCCTCGAAGGCGTGCTGCGCGACGCGACCGGTTTGCTCGCACTCACCTGGTATCACCACGTCACGTACTTTCGCCATCGCTTCCGCAGCGGCCAGCGCCTGCGCGTCTACGGCAGGGTCGAGCGCTCGCCGGCCGGCGGCAAGCGCATCATCCATCCCGAGATGGATGCCGATCCCGAAGCCGACGTCGGCTTGGGAATCGCGCCGGTGTACGAGAAGCCGACCACGCTGAGCGTGAGCGTGATGCGACGCATCGTGCGACACGCCGTCGAGGCCTACGCCGACACCGCGCCGGCTGTGCTGCCGCCGCCGGTGGCGGAGCGCGCTCAGATCAGCGCGCCGGCGGCGGCCTTGCGCGCCCTGCACGCGCCCGACGCGGACGCCGACCTCGCGGGGCTCAACGCCTTCGCCACGGCCGCCCACCGCGCCCTGGTCTTCGACGAGTTGTTCTTTCTCCAGCTCGGTCTCGGGCTGAAGCGACGTCAGAACGTGCGCGCGCCGGGTGCGCCACTGCCGCGCACCGGCCGCTTGACGGATGCGCTGGCGGCGCGGTTGCCGTTCACCCTCACCGGCGCCCAGCGTCGGGTGATCGGGCAGGTGTACGACGACCTCGCCCGCCCGCATCCCATGCACCGGCTGGTGCAGGGCGACGTCGGCAGCGGCAAGACGGTGGTGGCGTTGTTCGCCGCCTTGGTCGCCATCGAGCACGGCGCCCAAGCCGCGGTCATGGCGCCCACCGAGTTGCTGGCCGAGCAGCACTACGACACCATGAGCCGCCTGCTCGACGGGCTGGGGGTGCGCGCCGCCCTATTGACCGGTGAAGGGGCACGGCGGGGACGCGTGGCCCAGTACGCCGCGCTGGAGCGTGGCGACGTCGATCTCGTCGTCGGCACGCATGCGTTGTTGCAGGCCGGCGTGCAGATGCCGCGACTCGCCCTAGGCGTCATCGATGAGCAGCACCGCTTCGGCGTGCTGCAGCGCGCCGCATTGGCGCAAGTGCGCGGCACCGCCGATGGCGTCACCCCCCACATCCTGCTGATGACCGCCACGCCGATCCCGCGCACGCTGGCGATGACGCTGTACAGCGATCTGGACGTCTCGCTGCTGGACGAGATGCCTCCCGGCCGCGTTCCCGTGCGCACCGAGATCGTCAACGAGGCCGCCCGCCGGACGCTCTACGAGCGCGTCACCGGCCAGCTGGCGCAGGGTCGGCAAGCCTACGTGGTCTACCCGTTGATCGAGGCCTCGGCCACGGAAGACTTGCGCGACGCGACCAGCATGGCACGCGAGCTCGGCCGAACGGTGTTCGCTTCGTACCGCGTCGGACTGCTGCACGGGCGGATGAAGGCGGACGAGAAAGAGGCGATCATGCGGCGCTTTCGCGCCGGTGAGCTGCAGGTGTTGTTCAGCACCACGGTCATCGAGGTCGGCGTCGACGTCGCCAACGCCACGGTCATGGTGATCGAGCACGCCGAGCGCTTCGGACTCTCGCAGTTGCACCAGCTGCGCGGCCGGGTCGGCCGCGGCAGCGAGCAGGCGGTGTGTTATCTGGTCGCGCCGTACGTCGCCGATCGACAGTCCGACGTCTACCAGCGTCTCAGCGCGATGCGGTCGACGACGGACGGCTTTCGTATCGCCGAGATCGATCTCGAGCTGCGCGGGCCGGGCGATTTCCTCGGTACGCGCCAGCACGGGCTGCCGGAGTTTCGGGTAGTCAACCTGCTGCGCGACCTGCGCACGCTCAGCGAGGTGCAGCGCGCCGCCGAAGCCTGGCTGGCGCTCGACCCACAGCTGTCGACACCCGAGTCGGCAGCGCTGCGGCAGGTCCTGGAGCACCGCTGGAAGGGCCGTCTCGGCCTGGCCGAAATCGGCTGAAGCGCTGTCGGGGGCAAGCCGCGCCGTTGTTTCTGCGCCCTGGCGGGTTCCAGACAGGCCTCCCTCGGTATACCGGCCCCCTCGCGGCGATGCTGCGCATCGCCGTGCGCCGCGGAGCGGCGCGCTCCAGCGCCCTGTCCTGGTCGGACAGTAGCAACGTTGCGGCGTGGTTTGCGCGCCGAAAGGGAATTGTCTAGGTGACTGAGATTCGATGGATTTTCCGCGCATGAAGCGGCTGCCGCCCTATGTCTTCAACAGCGTCGGCGAGCTCAAGCAGAAGGCACGCCGAGCGGGGGAGGACATCATCGACTTCGGCATGGGCAATCCGGACGGTCCGACGCCGCCGCACATCGTCGCCAAGCTGATCGAGGCCAGCCACAAGCCGAGCAATCATCGCTACTCCGCATCGCGCGGGTTGTACAAGCTGCGCGTCGCCATCTGCGAGTGGTACAAACGCCGCTTCGACGTCGATCTCGATCCGGAGTCCGAAGCGGTGGTGACGATCGGCTCCAAGGACGGCCTCGCCCACCTGGCACTCGCCACGCTCGCCCCGGGCGACGTCGTCCTTTGTCCCAACCCGACCTATCCGATTCATCAGTATTCGGTGGTGATCGCCGGCGCCGATGTGCGCAACATTCCGCTGCTGCCGGGGGACGATTTCTTTGCCCAGTTGAGCGAAGCGGTGCGCCAGACATGGCCCAAGCCCAAGCTGCTAGTGCTGAACTTCCCGCACAATCCGACCACGGCCACGGTGGAGCTGCCGTTCTTCGAGCGCATCGTCGACTTCGCCCGCGCGCACCGCCTCCTGGTCGTGCAGGACATCGCGTACGCCGATCTCGTCTTCGATGGCTACCGGGCTCCGAGCCTCCTGCAGGTCAAGGGCGCGAAAGAGCTCGGCGTCGAGTTCTTCACCCTCTCCAAGAGCTACAACATGCCGGGCTGGCGGGTCGGCTTCTGCGTCGGCAACCCGCAGATGATCGCGGCCTTGGCGCGCATCAAGAGCTACCTCGACTACGGCATCTTTCAGCCGATTCAGATCGCCGCCATCCAGGCGCTCAACGGCCCGCAGCACTGTGTCGAGGACATCCGGCATCGTTACGAGCGGCGGCGCAACGTCCTGGTCGACGGACTCAATCGCGCCGGCTGGGCGGTCGAGCGGCCGAAGGCGACGATGTTCGTGTGGGCCCCGATTCCGGAGGCGTTTCGCGGCCTCGGTTCACTGGAGTTCTCGGCGCATCTGCTGCGCACGGCAAAGGTCGCCGTGTCGCCCGGGATCGGCTTCGGGGAGTATGGCGATCGCTGGGTACGCTTCGCCTTGATCGAGAACGAGCACCGCACCCGTCAGGCCGTGCGCGGCATTCGCCACGCCCTGACGCTGGGTCCGCCGCGGCCGCGGGCCGCGGCAGTCAGAGCCGGCTGAGCGGCGGCGCAGTCAGGAGCTCAGGCGTGGGAGCGCGGACAATCCGTCTCGGCCTCATCGGCTTCGGCACCATCGGCACCGGTGTCGTCCGGTTGCTGCAACAGCAGCGCCAGGTGATTCGCGAGAAGCTCGGCGTCGGCCTGGACCTGGTGCGCATCGCCGACATCGACACCCGGCGCGACCGCGGCGTCAAACTCGCGCGCGGGGTGTTGGTTGACGATGCGCGGGCGGTGCTCGGCGATCCGAGCATCGACATCGTCATCGAGCTGATGGGCGGGACCGGCGCGGCGCATCACTTCGTGCTCGCGGCGGTGGCGGCGGGAAAGGACGTGGTGACGGCGAACAAGGCGCTGCTCGCGCATCACGGCGGCGGCATTTTTCGCGCCGTCGAAGCCGCCGGTGTGAACATCGGCTTCGAGGCCAGCGTTGGCGGCGGTATTCCGATCATCCGGGTGCTCAAGGAAGGGCTCTGCGGCGACCGCAATCAGGCGGTGTACGGCATCGTCAACGGCACCTCGAACTACATTCTCAGCCGCATGAGCGAGGGCGGCGGGGAATTCGCCGAGGTCCTGCGCGCGGCCCAGGCGGATGGCCTGGCGGAGGCCGATCCCTCGTTCGACATCGACGGCATCGATGCGGCGCACAAGCTGGCGCTGCTGATCCAGCTCGCCTTCGGCGTGCGCATTCCCCTGTCGGCGATACGCGTCGAGGGCATCCGTCAGGTGAGCCAGGCGGACATCGCCTTCGCCAGCGAGTTCGGCTACGTCATCAAGTCCCTGGCGGTAGCCAAACGGGCCGGGGAGCGCATCGAGGCAGCGGTCCGGCCGACGATGGTACCGCGCCGCCATCCGCTGGCCGACGTGAACGGCGCCCTGAACGCGATCGTGGTCCAGGGCGATGCCTTGGGGCCGAGCATGTACGTCGGCGCCGGGGCGGGGATGATGCCGACGGCGACGGCAGTCGTGGCCGACCTCATGGACGTGGCGCGCAACCGCCTGCACGGCAGCCGCGCCCGCCTGGCCCCACTCGGCTACCCGATTCGCTGCCAGCGGCCGGTGCGCGGCGTGACCCTGGACGGGCTCCACGGCGAATACTATCTACGCTTCATGGTCGTCGACCGGCCAGGGGTGTTGGGACGCCTGGCCGGCATTCTCGGCGAGCACGGCGTGTCGATCGCCGCCGTGATTCAGCGCGAACGCGAACACGGCCGCGTCGTTCCCGTGGTCTTCCGCACCCATGACACGCCGGAGGCGGCGCTGCGCCGCGCCGTGCGCACGATCGACCGCCTGGCCACCGTGCGCCGCAAGTCGGCCGTCATGCGCATCGAGGAGAGCCTCGGCTCATGACCGGCTGGCCGGGCGTGATCGCGCACTACCGCGCCTACCTGCCGGTCGCCGACGACTGGCCGGTGGTGACGCTGTTGGAAGGCAACACGCCGCTGATTCGCTGCGATCGCCTGGCACGCGCCCTGGGCGCGGAGATCGAGCTGTACGTCAAATTCGAGGGCTTGAATCCCACCGGCTCGTTCAAGGACCGCGGCATGACCCTGGCCGTGAGCCAGGCGGTGGGGGCCGGGGCCACGGCCGTGATCTGTGCCTCGACCGGGAACACCTCGGCGTCGGCAGCGGCCTATGCCTCGCGGGCCGGCATCCGCGCCTTCGTGGTCATCCCCCACGGCAATATCGCGACCGGCAAACTGTCGCAGGCGGTGATGCACGGGGCGCGTATCGTCAGCATCGATGGCAACTTCGACCACGCGCTGCAGATGGTCCGTGCCGCGGCGGAGCGCTATCCCGTGCAGCTGGTCAACTCCCTCAACCCGTACCGGATCGAGGGTCAGAAGACGGCGGCCTTCGAGATCTGTGATGTCCTCGGTCGCGCGCCGGACTGGCATTTTCTGCCCGTCGGCAACGCCGGCAACATCACCGCGTACTGGAAGGGGTATGTCGAATACGAGCGCGCCGGCAAGGTCGGCCAGCGCCCGCGGATGATGGGATTTCAGGCCGAAGGGGCGGCGCCGATCGTGCGCGGCTACGCGATCGAGGATCCGCACACCGTGGCGACCGCGATCAAGATCGGCAACCCGGCGAGCTGGCAGGGCGCTGTCGCCGCCCGTGACGAGTCCGGTGGGGTGATCGACATGGTGAGCGACGCGGAGATCCTGGCCGCCTACCGGTTGCTCGCCGATAGCGAAGGGATCTTCTGCGAGCCGGCCTCGGCGGCGAGCGTCGCAGGCGTGCGCCAGTGCGCGACGCGCGGACGCCTGGGCCGGGGCGAGGTGGTCGTCTGCACGTTGACCGGCCACGGCCTCAAGGATCCCGATACGGCCCTGGCGCAGGTCGGCGAGATCACGCGCGTCCCGGCCCGCCTGGAGAAGCTCGCCGAGGCCTTGGACGTGGCGTGAGCGGCGGCACGCCGGCGCCCCGAACGATGTAGGAATACACCCCGGCCCGGACTATACTCGCCGGGCGCTCGGGCCCTGCCGCACGGGGCGGGGTGCCGAGGCGGATGGATCGCTATGGATCGCAATCTCGCTCTGGAAGCCGTACGAGTCACGGAAGCCGCGGCGCTGGCCTCCGCCCGCTTGATGGGGCGGGGCGACATCCGGGCGACCGATCGAGCCGGGGCGGAGGCGATGCTGCGCACGTTCCAGTCGATCGCCATCAACGCCGTCATCGTCATCGGCGATAACGAGGATGGCGACGACGGGCTGCTGCCGGTGGGGGCCCGGGTCGGCAACGGCACCGGACCGGAGCTCGACGTCGCGCTCGACCCGCTCGAGGGCGCGGCGATCTGCGCGACCGGCGGCTATAACGCCCTGTCGATCGTCGCCATCGCCGCCCGGCACAGCTTCCTGCGCTGTCCCGACATGTACATGGAGAAGATCGCGGTCGGGCCCGAATCGCGCGGGCTCATCAAGCTGGAGCGCACGCCGACGGAGAACTTGCGCACCGTCGCCGAGGCGCGAGGCCTGTACGTCGCCGATTTGACCGTCGCCATTCTCGATCGCCCGCGCCACGAGAAACTGATCGAGGAGGTGCGCCGCGCCGGGGCGCGCGTCCGCCTGCTGCGCGACGGCGACGTGGCGGCGGCGCTGGCGACCACCAACCCCGAGTCGGGGATCGACATGCTGATCGGTACGGGCGGGGCGCGACAGGGCATTCTGACCGCCGCGGCGCTGCGCTGCGCCGCCGGGGACATGCAGGCGCGCCTGCGCCCGCGCAATGACGCGGACATCGGGCGGGCGCGCGAGATGGGGATTACCGAGCTCGACAAGGTCTACGACATCGAAGAGATGGCCTCGGGCAGCGTGATGTTCGCCGGCACCGGCGTGACCAACGGTGACTACCTCGACGGCGTGCGCTTTTTCCGCGGCGGCGGCGCGACGAACTCCGTCGTCATGCGCTCGCGCACCCATACGGTGCGCTTCCTGCGCTCCATTCACCGCTTCGATTTGAAACCGGACTACTGACCGTCATGAGCCATCGCGCCCCGCTCGGCGTGTCGCGCGCCGTGCCCGACCCGCCCGCCGCGCGCTTCACGACCGTCTCCGATATGGAGATCGAGCCGCTCTATTCCCCCGACCACCTCAATGGGTGGCGCTACGACGAGCGCCTGGGCGACCCCGGAGCGTACCCGTTTACCCGCGGGGCGTATGCGGGCATGTATCGCGGCAAGCTGTGGACCATGCGACAGTTCGCCGGCTACGGCCTGGCCGAGGATACCAACACCCGCTTCCGCTTCCTGCTGGCGCAGGGACAGACCGGCCTGTCGACCGCTTTCGATATGCCGACCTTGATGGGCTACGACGCCGACCACTCGCGGGCCCTGGGTGAAGTGGGTCGCGAGGGCGTGGCGGTGTCGAGCCTAGCCGACATGGAGGCCCTGTTCGACGGCATCCCGCTCGATCAGGTGTCGACCTCGATGACCGTCAACTGCACCGCGAGCGTCATCTTGGCGATGTACTTCGCCATGGCGGAGCGGCGCGGCATTCCCATCGCGGCGCTCGCCGGGACGATCCAGAACGACATCCTGAAGGAGTTCATCGCCCAGAAGGAGTGGATCTGTCCGCCGCTCCCGTCGCTGCGCATCATCGTCGACATGATCGAGTTCTGCACCGATCAGGCGCCGAAGTGGCATCCGGTGTCGATCAGCGGCTACCACATTCGCGAGGCCGGCTCGACGGCGGTGCAAGAGCTCGCCTTCACGCTCGCCGATGGGATCACGTACGTTGCGGCGGCGGTGGCGCGTGGCCTGGCGGTCGACCGTTTCGCCCCGCGTCTGTCCTTCTTTTTCAACGTCCACAACGACCTGCTCGAGGAGGTGGCCAAGTTTCGCGCCGCCCGGCGCATGTGGGCGACGATCATGCGCGAGCGCTTCGGCGCGACCAATCCGCACGCCTGGCGGTTGCGCACGCATGCCCAAACGGCCGGGTGCTCGCTGACCGCGCAGCAACCGCTCAACAACGTCGTCCGCGTCGCGCTGCAGGCGCTGGCCGCCGTGCTGGGCGGTACCAACTCGCTGCACACCAACGCCCTGGATGAAACCTTGGCCTTGCCTACCGAAGCGGCGGCCCTGACCGCCCTGCGAACCCAACAGATCATCGCCGAGGAAAGCGGGGTCATCAATACGGCCGATCCGCTGGGCGGCAGCTACGCCGTGGAGGCGCTCACCGATCGCCTCGAGCGCGATGCCTACGATTACCTGCGCCGCATCGACGAGATGGGCGGCATGGTGCACGCGATCGAGCGCGGTTTCCCGCAGCAAGAGATCGCCGATGCCGCCTATCAATACCAGCGGCAGCTCGAGTGCGGGGAGAAGATCGTCGTCGGGGTCAACAAATACCAGAGCGCGCCGAGCGCGGGGCTGGACACCCTGCGCCTCGACAACGAGAGCGAACGCCGACAGGTGGCGCGTCTCCGGGCGCGTAAGGCGGCGCGCGATGCCGGACGGGTACAGACCTGCCTCGACGCCGTGCGCGAGGCCGCCCGTGACGGACGCAACCTCATGCCGCCATTGATCGCCGCGGTGAAGGCGGAGGTGACGGTGGGCGAAGTCGCCGATGTCTACCGCGAGGTCTTCGGCGTTTACCGCGATCCGGCGTGGATCTGACCATGTCCGAGCGGCGCGCACGCGTTCTCATCGCCAAGCCCGGCCTCGACGGCCACGATCGCGGCGCCAAGATCATCGCCCGGGCGCTGCGCGATGCGGGCTTCGAGGTGATCTACACGGGACTGCATCAGACGCCGGAGATGATCGTCGAGGCAGCCCTGCAAGAAGACGTCGATGCCATCGGCCTGAGTGTGCTGTCGGGCGCCCACATGACGCTGTTTCCCGCCGTGCTGGACCTCCTGCGCCAGCGCGGCGGCGACGACATCGCCGTCTTCGGCGGTGGCATCATCCCGGCGGAGGATATCGCCGCGCTCAAGGCCAGCGGTATCCGCGAAGTGTTCACTCCGGGCGCGAGCACGGAGGAGATCATCGCCTGGGCTCGCACCGCGCTCGCAGCGCGGTGATCCGTATAGCCACCGGTTCTCTCGGCGCACCGTTCTTCAACCCGGCGGGCCCGACCGCACGGCCTTGACCCATCGTGTCCTTCGTGTCCTCGTGGTTCGAGCACTCGATGGAACGACGCCCACTCATTATCGTCGGCTCCGGGCCGGCTGGAACGGCGACGGCGCTGGCGCTCCATCGTCTCGACCCCGGTCTGGCGCACGAGGTGTTGATCCTCGAAAAGGGCGCTCACCCGCGAGCGAAAGTGTGCGCGGGGGGTCTTATTCCGGCCGGCCACCGCTGGATGGCCGAGCACGACATTCCATTGTCCGTGCCGCACGTTACCGTGCACCGCGCGCGCGTCACCACGACCAGCGCCACGGTTGGACACGAAGAGCGCGACTTGTGCTACGTCATTCGGCGCGCCGAGCTCGACGCGCTGCTGGCCGATGCCGCCCGGCAGCGCGGTGTAACCGTGCGTGAGAACGAGCCCGTGCTGGCGCTCGAGCGCGATGAGACGGGGGTACGGGTGACGACCGCGCGGGCGACCTACCATGCTCCGCTGGTGATCGGAGCCGACGGAGCCGGCAGTCTGGTGCGCCGGCGGCTGGTCGACGCGGGTCGCCGCCAGATCGCCCGCGCCGTGATGGTCGACGTGCCACTCGACGCGCTGCGCTGGGATGGCTTTGGCGAGGCGCGCTACGATTTCGACTTTCGCATCCTCGGCCGCGGACTGCCGGGGTATCTGTGGGCCTTCCCCTGTCTGATCGACGGCGTGCCGCACGCCAACGTGGGAGCCTACGCGCTCCACCCCAGCGGCGCGGCGTTGGACGACGCCCTCAGCGACCTTCTCGCCGAGCTCCGCGCCGCCCCGGCGCGCCGGGTCGCCTTTCCGATCCACTGGTATGCTCCCGGCACTCGAGTGGCTTCCGATCGCGCCTGGCTGGTCGGCGACGCGGCGGGCGTCGATCCGCTGATGGGCGAAGGCATCTCGCTGGCGATGGAGTACGGCTCGGTGGCGGCGGCAACCATCATCGCCGCGCGGCTGTCCGGTGACTTTGGCGCCGCCCAATATCAGGGCGCACTCGAACACTCGTGGCTGGGAGAGAAGCTTCGCCACCTCTACCGCGGCACGCGGTTGTTCTACGGCCCGACGCGGCGGCTGTGGTTCGCGTGTGCCGAACGCAGCCGCCGGCTCCGCGCCGTGGGCTTGCGCTGGTACAACGGCGTCGACCACTGGGATCGCCTCTCCCCCTGGCAGGCGATCGCCGCGGTGCTGACCAACCGCGTGAGCGGCTGAGCCAGCAACCACGTGCGCACGCAGGAGGGCGGCGATGTGGCGGCGCGTGGACGATGACGCGCAACGGCAGGTAGTGCTCCCGCATCCGCCCCGGCGTATCGTCAGCTTGGTCCCAAGTGTGACCGAGCTGGTCTGCGACCTCGGCGCCGCCGATCGCCTGATCGCCGTGACGCGCTACTGCACTCAACCGCCGGCGGTTGTGGCGCGCTTAGCGCGTGTGGGTGGCACCAAGACGCCGCTCTGCGAGCGCATCGTCGATCTGCGCCCGGATCTGGTGCTGATCAACAGCGAGGAGAATCGCCGGGTCGACTTCGAGGCGCTGCTGGCGCGCGACGTGCCGGTGTTCGTCAGCTTCGCCACCAGTGTCGCGGCCGCGGCGCATTCAGTCTCGCGCCTCGGTCAGGCCTTGGGCGTGGGGGCGCCGGCCGTGCGGCTAGCGCGGGAGATTGAACGCACCGCCAGTGAGGTGCGACGAGTCGCGCGGCGCCGCTGTCGCGTGTTCTGCCCGATCTGGCGCAAGCCGTGGATGTCGTTCAACGCCGACACCTACTGCCACGATGTGTTGGCCAGCGCCGGAGGAGATAATCTGTGTGCAGACGCGGTGCGACGCTACCCGGAGGTCGATCTGGAGTGCATCGCTGCGGCCGCCCCGGAGATCATCCTCCTGCCAGATGAACCGTATCCCTTCGCCCGGCGGCATCTGCGCTTCCTTCAACCGCTGACAGAGACCCCGGCGTGGCGCGCCGGACGCGTCATGTTCGTCGACGGTAAGGCCTTGTCCTGGTACGGCGCGCGTACCCCGGCGGCGCTGCGACAGTTCGCCAAGTTGTTTGCCAGGCTCGGCGACCAAGGTGCTTGCGAGCCTGCAAGGGCTTGATCGGTTCGCCACACCTCGTACACGCCGAGGTCAGAGAAAAGCCGAGTCTTGGCGCGGAGTTGGAGGGGCACGTGCCTTGCTGGGCACCGACCTGTGACGCCAGCCGAGGACAGGCCAGGCCCGGGGAGCGGGGAATGGGGCAGGTCAGAGAAAGGTGGGGATTCAGCCCAGCCAGGCGCCGCGGAGCGACCGCATGGCTGTCAGGTCAAGGGGGAGCATCCCGTGCTCCGCACCGCCCTGCGCTTGGCGAGCAGTCTGGCCGGCACCCAGGCGTCGGTGGTGATCTACGGTGAGCGCGGGACCGGCAAAGAGCTGCTGGCGCGACACCTTCATGCGCAGGCCGGCGGCGGACGGTTCGTCCGCGTCGACTGCGCCGACCCGACGGCGCCCGGATGCGAGCAATCCGGGACTGACGAAATCGCGGATCTGGAGGGTCTCGTGCGATCGGTCGGTACGGGAACGCTCTTTCTCGATGAGCTCAATAGCCCCTCCGAGGCGGTGCAGGATCGGTGGCTCCGAGCCTTCAGGAGCGTCGCGGCAGGCCTTCGAGACCGAGTGCCGCGCCTGATTGCTTCGGTTGCGGAAGAGTGGGGATCGCCTCGCGCCCGGACGATATCCGAGCGTCTGCGAAACCATCTCCCGGTGGTGGAGGTGGCCCTGCCGGCGCTGCGTCATCGCCGTTCGGACATCTTGCAGTTGGTGGAGCATTTCATCGCCGCCTTCAGCGCCCGCCATCGCATTCGGCTTTGTGGCATCGAACGCGAGGCCCTGGTGCGCCTGTGGCGTTACGACTGGCCGGGCAACATCCACGAGCTCGAAAGCGTGGTCGAGCGTATGGTCGTGCTCGGCCGCGGCCAGCTCATGCGGACCGCCGACCTGCCGGCACACGTCCTACTCGATCCCGCCTGCGCGGTGTCCGCGACGCCCGCCGACCCATTGACGGATCGAGCTCCTGCGCTGGGCCTGCGACCGAGTCGCTGAGCGGGAGGAGAACGCAGATGAACACGGCGCCGCGCCCGTTCCCCCGCCGGTGAACGGCGAGCGCCGCCGATGGCTGGCGGCTCGGTGTTCATCGGCGGCGGGATGAGGGGTCTGTGTTGTTCGGTGGTCGTGCGCCGGGAAACTCGCTCTACGGAAACACCAGTCGGCGCAGCAGCAGATGGACGACCGCCAGCACCACGGCCGCCAGCAAGGCCTTGCCGAAACTGGCGATGAAAAAGCCCGACACGAGTGACGAGGCGAGTAGCAGGACCAGGGCGTTGATGACGAACAGAAACAGCCCGAAGGTGACGATGCTGAGCGGCAAGGTGAGGACCTTCAGCACCAATCCGACGGTCGCGTTGATCAGCCCGATGATCAGCGCGGCCACCAAGGCAGTGCCGAAGCTGCGCACTTCGAAGCCCGAGACCAGGTGGGCGACGATCAGCAGACTCAGCGCGCTCAAGAGCCAGTTGACGATCAGGTAGAGCATCTCACCCCCACAGGGCCGTAACAGCCCGTTGAAAGACGCGTTCCGCTCGCCCTTCGACGGGCTCAGGGCATGTCCTGAGCCCGTCGAAGGGTGAGCGGAACGCTTTGTGGCACAAGCATTTCCCGCTCTCCTGAGCTCGTCGAAGGATGAGCCCGTCGAAGCATGAGCGCGGGCTTTTTCAACAGGCTGGTAAGAGGCTGCCGTGGTATGGTGCGGATCACCGTCCCGCCGAACCCCCGCCCGCACCGCTGATCTTCTTCTGCAGCGCCGCCAGGCGCTGGCGGAACTCCGGCTGGTTGAGTGACCACACCTGCGGCTCGAGCTCGCGCTCGACGGCCGCCTGCTGGTCGGTGATGGTGGCGACATCGCCGATCGTCTCTTTGATCTTGCGTACCAGGGCCGGCGGCGCCGCGGCGGCCCGCGCCGCCATCGCCCGCGCCGCGTCGAGGAGCTCGCCGTCCGGCACGCAACGCCATACCAGGCCCGCCCGCTCCGCGGCGCGACCGTCGAGCACCTCGCCGAACAGCACGGCGGCAAAGGTCGCCTGCGGGCCGGCGATGCGGCGCAGCATCCACGTATGGCCGCCGCCCGGATGCAGACCGAGCTGCAGGAAGCGGGTATCGAAGCGGGCCGATTCGGCCGCCAGGCGAAGATCGCACACGAGCGCGAGATTGACGCCGGCGCCGACCGCGGCGCCGTTCACCGCCGCGATGGTCGGCAGTGGCGAACCGGCGACGCGCAGGAAGCCCTGGTAGATGTAACGCAGCCCTTCGCGCTCCGACGAACCGAGGTGCGAGAGATCGGCGCCGGCGCAGAAGGCCGGCGGCTCGCCGGTGACGATGACGGCGCCGACGGCGGCATCCTGCTCGAGGCGCTCGAAGGTCGTGAGGATCTCGGCCACCATGTCATTGTTGATCGCATTGCGCCGCGCGGGGTCACTCAGCGTCACGGTAGCGATGCGGTCGCGGATCTCAGTCTTCAGATACGGCATGGGCACTCTCCACGGGTTCGGACGCTAACTGTCGTGCACTATCAAGAGACGGGACAAAAGTGCACCAGGGGGTGGAGAACGCTCGTTTTGGCTGGACCGAGTTCACGAGGGGCAGGTCAACTGGACGAAGGCGCACCCGGGCGGTAGCAGAGGAGGGGGGCGTCGCGGGGGAGGAGCGGTTCGACGGGGCGTCGGAAAAGGAGGGAGGCATGACCAGTGAGCAGCACATTGCCTGGATCAAGACGATTCCGGAGGCCGAGGCCGGTCCGGAGTTGCGCGCCGGCTATGCGCGGTATCGCGACCGGGTTGGATATCTGTCGAAGTACATCCAGGCCTTCAGCCTCAGGCCCAAGGTGCTCAAGATGCTCGACGACTTTCAGTCCGAGATCATCTTCGGTACCTCGAGCATCGGCCGCCGGCGGGAAGAGCTGATCAGCGTCGTCGTCTCGCAGGCCAATCACTGCGCCTACTGCGGCAGCTCGCACGCAAAATGGCTCGCCGACCAGATCGGCGAGCGAGATACGGCAGAGCTCCTCGCGGTATGCAGTTTGGAAAGCCGTGATCCGGGCTCGGTCGCCGATCTGCAGGGGCTCGATGGACTCGGCCAAGACGACCTCGCCATGCTGTCGTTCGCCCGCCGGCTGACGAGAGCGCCGGAAACGATGCAAGAGGCGCACGTCGGTGCCCTGCGGGCGGCCGGTTTCTCCGACGAGCAGATCCTCGATATCGCCATCCAGGTCGCTTACAAGAACTTCACCACCCGCTTCTGCCTCGGCCTGGGCGTCGAAGTCGAAGAGCGCTACCTCGCTTACCGGGATGCCTTCGCACCCGCCGCAGGTCCTGCGACGCCAGCGGACAGTCCCACCCAACCCCCGTCCGCGGACGCTCCGGGCCCAGACGGTCGGTGAGTTCCGGGAGCGCGGTATAGCCGTCCCTCAGACCCCAGCTCGTCGGGATCAGCTCGTCCGACAGAGTCCGGAGTCGGGATCCCCCCGCGTCCGAAGTCTCACCGGGACGCATGTTGACGAACGGGAATAATGCCCCCGGCGCGATTCGAACGCACGGCCCCAGGATTAGGAATTGAACTACAGCAGACCTCAGACTTCGTGCCAGGCGTTGATGGCTCGGGCGCTACATTGGTTTTCTTGGATTGAGTGAGTTGTAGGGAGTTATGGAAAGTGTCACGCTGGACACTTGATGGACACGAAGGAGGCGCCGGTTGGCCGATGAGCTGACCGGCGCCGCCGCCCGATCTATGAAGCACGTTCTTCTTGTACACCACGATATGTGATAGCTCCGGACTCGCTGCGGCAGGCTGACGAGCTGATGGCCGGTCCCCGTGCCGGCCGCCGCGGCGGAATTCCCGACACGGGTCGCACATCGAACGGGGTGTGGGGGATGAGGAAGAAGCAAGCCACGGCCGAATACGAGCCGTGGAATGCCGACCGGGGTCGCGCAGGGCGGCTCGAACAGTTCGCGGAACAGTGGTGGCAAGCGTATCGCCGCTACGAATCGTTCGCCGAGCAGATTCGCGAACGGCAGCGTCGGGGTAAGTCGGGCCGCGTCATACTCAACCGCGCCGAGACCGCCACGCTGCTCGAACTCCTCACGGAGGTGACGCTCGACGCGGAAAACCGGGAGGCAGACCGGGAGCTGCGGACAAGGTTTGACCAGGCGATCAAAGAGCAGAGCCCGGTCGCATTTCGCAGGCGGATGCTGGCGAAAAACAAGCCGGGCCGCGATCGCGTATACGATCCGGTGCGCCTCGCGCAGGCGTACCAAGACCTAGTCAGCGACAAGATTCGCCGTTCCGCATGGGATGCCCTTTCCGGCATCCAGTGGACGCGGATGACATGGCGCGAGGTGGGGCTGGAGCCACCCGAGGGGGCGAAGCTTGACGACTATTTGCGGCCACCGCTCAACCGCTGGCAGGCCATCTACGCAGTCGCCAAGGTGTTCAGGGTGGCCAGCGTCGACGCGTGCCACAAATTACTGAAGCGTGCTGGGGTGAAGGGACTACCGTCAACAACACGCTGAGGACAAATGTAACTATCATTTGTCCCCGTGACCTACTATATTTAGCAGGCTACAGTCCGCCTCGCGATGGCGGACATGCTCACAACGCTCGATGCGGCCAAGGTGCTGCATCTTTCTCCTGAGCGAGTGCGACAGCTCGCAGACGCGGGCGAACTGCGAGTAATCCGCACGGGGTCCGGCTGGCGACTCTTCGCGATCGAAGACGTTGCCGCTCTTGCTGAGCGACGCGCCCGGCGGCGGCGGGGGACGACGTGATGCGCCTTGAGTTTGGGAAGTACCGGGGCCACCAGCTCGACGAGGTTCCGGCGAGCTATCTCGCATGGCTTCTTGAGGAGGCGCGCACCCTGGACGCCGCACTGCGCCGGGCTATCCGTGCCGAGCTCGCCGATCGGATCGGTGCGACGCTGGGCGGACACCCCGTAACGCCGCGGCTACTGCCGGCACCGGACGTCGCGAACGCTGCCGCCAGCATCATTGACACCGGCTTTCGGGTCGTCGCCAAGGCAACGCACCCAGACATTGGCGGCAGTCATGGTGCGATGCTCGCCGTTGGCAGCGCGCGTGACTATCTGCGCCGCGCCATCACGTGCGGGGTTGCGGCGTAATGTTCGGCCGACTCGCCGAGAAGCTGGCAGACACGGGCTGGCGAAACTGCATTCCCCTGGTGCCCGGTACGAAACGCGCCTTGGTGCCCTGGCGCGTGCATCGCATTTTCGTCGTCACCGATGAACAGCGCGACGATTGGGGGCGGCGCTTTCCAGGCGCTGGTGTTGGCTACATCCTCGAGCCCGAGGTGGTCGCCGTCGAATCTGACGTGCTCGACCCGGCCGGCGCCGACCGCTTGGGCGTGCTAGCCGATCGGATTCTGGGCGTCACGCCGCTGATCCGCATCGGGCGCCCGCCGAAGTGGATGCGCTTCTACCGGACCGAAGAGCTGGTGCCGAAGGTGGCCGCGCACCCCATCGAGGTCATTCCGACGACCTACCACGTCGTGCTGTACGGCGTGCACGAATCCACAAAGCAACCCTACACCTGGCTGGGCGATGAGCCGCTCGACACTGCGCCGGATTCGTTGCCGCGCGTGACGCGCGCCCAGGTCGAGCGCTTCGTGGCCGCCGCGCTCGAGGTGGTGCCGCCG
>CAYYWP010000089.1:0-18281 GCA_964475125.1 uncultured Binatia bacterium (SeqCode)
CCTCGGACCAGAAGGTCTGGTGCTTCCTCGGCGACGGCGAGATGGACGAGCCGGAATCGATGGGCGCGCTGACGATGCCGGTGCGCGAGAAGCTCGACAACCTGGTGTTCGTGATCAACTGCAACCTCCAGCGCCTCGACGGGCCGGTGCGCGGCAACGGCAAGATCATTCAGGAGCTGGAAGCGGTCTTCCGCGGCGCCGGCTGGCAGGTCATCAAGGTGATCTGGGGCGACGACTGGGATCCCCTGCTCGCCCAGGACCACAACGGCTTGCTGGTCCAGCGCATGGGCGAAGTGCTCGACGGGCAGTACCAGAAGTACACCGTGTCGTCGGGCGAGTACATTCGCCAGGACTTCTTCGGCGCTCACTCCGAGCTGCGGGCGATGGTCGAGCACCTCACCGATGGCAAGCTGCGCAAGCTGCGCCGCGGCGGGCACGATCCGGAGAAGGTCTACGCCGCCTATCGCGCCGCGCTGGTGCAGCGCGGCGCGCCGACCGTCATCCTGGCGAAGACCATCAAGGGCTACGGCCTCGGCGAGGCCGGTGAGGGGCGCAACGTCACGCACCAACAGAAGAAGCTGAACGAGAAGGAGCTGCGCGAATTTCGCGATCGCTTCGGCGTCCCGGTCGCCGACCGCGACCTGGCCGAAACGCCCTTCTACCGCCCGCCCGACGACAGTGAAGAGATTCAATACCTGCTCGAACGCCGGCGCCAACTGGGCGGGCTGGTCCCCGCCCGGCGCGTGCGCGCCACGCCGCTCGCCCCGCTGTCGCTCGACTGGTTCCGCGACTTCCTCGACAGTACCGGCGAGCGCGAGGTCGCCACCACCATGGCGCTCGTGCGTTTGCTCCAGCACCTCATGAACGACAAGACCATCGGCCGGTTGATCGTGCCGATCGTGCCGGACGAGGCGCGGACCTTCGGGATGGACGCCCTGTTCCGCAAGTTCGGGATCTACTCGCACCTCGGCCAGCGCTACGAGCCGGCCGACTCGGACGTCGTGCTCTACTATCGCGAGGCCACGGACGGACAGCTGCTCGAAGAGGGAATCACCGAAGCCGGCGCCATGGCGTCGTTCACCGCCGCCGGCACCGCCTACGCCACGCACGGGGTGAACGCCATCCCGTTCTTCTTCTTCTACTCGATGTTCGGCTTCCAGCGCATCGGTGATCTGATTTGGCAGAACGCCGACGCGCGCGGGCGCGGCTTCCTCGTCGGCGCCACCGCCGGGCGCACGACGCTGGCCGGCGAGGGTCTGCAGCACCAGGACGGCCACAGCCACGTGCTGGCCAGTGTCGTCCCAACCGTCCGTGCCTACGACGCCGCCTTCGGCTACGAGCTGGCCGTCATCGTTCAGGACGGCTTGCGGCGCATGTACGCCGAGGGCGAGGACTGCTTCTACTACCTGACTGTCTACAACGAGACGTACCCCATGCCGGCGATGCCGGCCGGCGCCGCCGAGGGCATCCGGCGCGGACTCTACAAACTGGCCGCCGCAGACCGCGGCGACGGCCCGCGCGTGCACCTCTTTGGCAGCGGGCCGATCCTGCGCGAGGCACTACGAGCCCAGGTCCTGCTCGCCGAGCGCGGGGTCGCCGCCGATGTCTGGAGCGTGACCAGTTACACGGAGCTGCGCCGCGATGCGCTGGCCTGCGAGCGTTGGAATCGCCTCCACCCGGAGGCGCCGGCCCGCGTCCCGTACATCAGCGCCCAGCTCGCCGGTCAGGCGTGGCCGGTGATCGCCGCCACCGACTACATGAAGATGGTCGCCGAGCAGGTGGCGCGGTTCGTGCCGAACGGCATGGTGGCGCTCGGCACCGACGGCTTCGGGCGCAGCGATACGCGTGAAACTCTGCGCCGCTTCTTCGAGGTGGATGCCGCCGCCATCACTGTCGCGACCCTGGCCGAGCTCGCGCGGCGCGGCGAGGTACCGGCGCGGGCGGTCAGTGAGGCCATCGCTGCGCTCGGCGTCGATGTCGAGGCGGCCGATCCGGCAACACGCTGAGCCGCCGCAGCGGATCAGTCCAACATCTCGAGCGCCCCGGCGGGAAGCCAGCCGCGCCGGCCATCCGAGCGCCGCACCTGCCGCCAGTCGTCGCGCGCCTCCAGCACCTCGAGCGCAACCCCCGGGGTGACGATGAAATGCTCCGTCCCCGTGGCCGCCGGCTCGAATCGCACCGGCGTGGCGGCCGCCGCGATCACGACGGCGCGATCGGCGCTGTCCAGGCTCGCCAGCCGCAGCGCCAAGCTGGCGCCGAGCGCGATCGACACCACCGCAGCGGCGGCGGCCGCCTGTCCGAGACCGGGGAGCGGACGGGCGAGCCACGTGCGGATCGCGAGCAGGCCCCAGAGCGCCGTCCACGCAACCAAGCAGGCTGCTGCCAGCTCACCGCCGGTGGCGCGAAATGCCGGTGCAGCGAGCAGGCGCTGCCAGAGCGGCGCCGGGGGCTCCTCGACCTGCGCCTGATCGCGCGCAAAGCTCAGGTTGGCAGCCACGTCGGGATCGCGCGGCAGCAAGCGCGCCGCGCGTTCGTAGCTGGCGATGGCGCGTCCCACCTCGCCGCGCTTCATGTAGGCGTTGCCGAGGTTGAAGTGCAGAGCGCCGCTCTCGCTGCCGCCGCGCAGGGCCGACTCATAGGCCTGCGCGGCTTCTTCATACCGTCCGGCGGCATAGGCCTGATTGCCGCGGAAAAAGTCGGCTTGCGGCCCAGCCGACTCCGCATGCGCCAGCGCTGCCAGCGCCCACGCCAGCGCGATCGCCGAGCGCAAGGCGCCGAAGCGGCGCGCGACACCGCGCTCGCGTTCGAGCCCATCGACGATCGCCAGGGCCAATCCCAGCGCCGTGTCGCGCTCGCCCGCATTCGCGCCCGGCGCATAGCGGGCGTGTTCGACGAGGGCGAAGAACTCACTGATGCGCTGGCGCAGAGGCTCTCCCCGGCCATCGACGTGCAAGCGGGCGAGAACCTTGTCGGGCTCGATCCGACCGGGTGGCAGGTCGAGCCGCGTCGCCAGGTACGTCCCGACGACATTGGACAGCAGGTCGTAGAACGGTTGGCCCTCGCCGGCGCGGCTCCGGAGCTCGGCGAGCGCGCGGCGTGCCGTGCGCCCCGCCGTCCGCAGGAGGCGCTGGCGCGGATCTGCCGCCAGTCGTTCGCGCCGTCGCGTCAATACGAGGCTGGCCAGGAACACCAGCGGCGGCAGGGCCAGCGCGACGACCAACCATCCGCGCTGATACCAGCGCTCGCCGCGGCGCACGAAGGCGCCTGGCGCATCCTTGATGTAGACCAGGTCGCGCCCCAGAGGCGCCTCTGCCTGCACCGTCGGCGCGGGGGCGGGCTGCCCGCTGACCACCTGCCCCTGACTGCCGGCACCGGCGTGCACGGTGATCACAACCGGACCGCGAACGATGCTCCGGTAGGTGTGCCGCTGCGGGTCGAAGAAGCTGAACCGCAGCGCCGGGATCTCGCGCACGTCCGCGCCCTTCGGAATGACGACCTGTTCGAACACCCGCCGCTCGGATCCGTCCTCGCCCTTGACTGGCTGCGCGTCGTAGTGGCGGAACGCCTCGTCGACCGGCCAGGCCGGGGCGGTGACCGCGGCGAGATTGCCGCGCCCGGCGATCTCCATGCGCAGGGTGATCGGATCGCCGGCGTCGAGATCGAGCGGCTTGGCCAACAGCTCGAAGGAAAAGTCGCCGACCGCGCCGTTGAAATCCGTCGGGCGCCCTTCCACCGGGAGTGGCAGCACCGTCAGCTGCACGGGCTCGGCCGCCAGGTCGATCTGTCGCTCGTCGCCATCGTAGAGAGGGCCGAAGAAGAGATCCATGCCGGGCCGACGGCTGACGGCGGTCAGGGCGACCGTCGTACGCAGCTCCACCGGGCCGGCGCGCACAGGTGTCAAGGTCGTGCGCAGGCGGACCGCAGTGTACGCCCGGCCGTCGAGCAGTTCTGTGCTGCGCTCTGGCTCGCTGAATTTCTCCACCGTCACGCCATCGGCCTGGATGACGGGAAACCCAGAGGAGCGGACTTGCACATCGCCGACGTACAGCGTGACCACCACCTCAACGCGCTCGCCGACATAGATCTCCGAACGGGCCGGCTGCATGGTCAGGCGCAGGTCTCGTCCGGCGCGGTCCCTGCCGCCACGGACCCCGGCGCCCTGCACCCGCACGCTGATCGGCGCCGTCTGTTGGCGCGAGCCACCGACGTCGACCTGGTACGGTCCAAGCGTCAGACTGCCCTCGCGCTCGGCGACCAGGCGAAAGCGGTGTGTCACGGAGGCAGACATGCGGCCGTTGACGAACGAGACCTGTGTTGCCGGCCCGAGATACTGAGAACGGAAACCGTCCGTTGCCACGCTCGGGGCGGGCACATTCTGCGCCCCTTCGATGGTGATCGACAGCAAGAACGGCTGGCCGACAGCGACCTCTTCGCTCTCCACGCTGGCGCTGACCGTCGCAGCCGCTCGCACCACATCGGCCGCGACTAGCGCCAGTACCGTCGCCAGGCCGCAGGCCCAAGCTGCCTTCCGCGCTGCACCCATGGATGTTGTCACCAGTCGCGCGCCGGTTCTCCCAAACCGGTCACTCCGACCGGGCGCTCGATGTCTCGCGCTCCGAGCTCTTCGCCGCGCGCCGTGTCGAGCACCGCCCGCGCCGCCTGCTGTTCGGCCTGCCCGGGCGCGTCCTCGCTCGCCAGCGCGCCACCGCCCGGTTGCGCCCCTGGCTGCGCTGCCTCCTCTTCGCCCTGCGGCGACGGCGGGTTCTCACCCTGACCAGGCTGCTCCTGGGATTCTGACCGCTGAGCGTCGGGCTCCTCCTGTGCTGCCTGCTCGCTCGGCTCCCCGCCCTGATGTTCTTCCGGCTGCGAGGCCTGCTGCTGTTGCTCAGGTTGTGCGGGCGGCTGTTCCTGTGGTTGCTCCGATTGCTGCGGCGGTTCCGATTGCGGTGAGGGCGGTTCCTGTTCTTGCTCCTGCTGTTGCTCTTCCCGTTTCTTTCGTTCCTCCTCGAGCTTCTTTTTCAGCCCCTCGATTCGCACGCTGACGAACTCGTGGTTGAACTTGGCATCAATGTCTGCCGGGTCCGCTACCATGGCGCGCTTGTACTGCACCAGAGCGGTCTCCCAGGCCGCGATCGCCGCCTGGGGGTCGCTCGTTTCGGTCGCGGCGCCGAGGCGGTAGCTCGCGTTCGCGCTGTTGTAGGCGGCGCGCGCCGTCCAAGTCGGGTCGCCGTTCGCCGCCACCTTGTCGAGCGCTGCGATTGCCTCGGTGTATTTTCCCTGCTTGTACAGCGCCGCCGCGAGATTGAATTGCAGCAGCGGCGAACCGGGGGCATCGATCAATCCTTCGCCGTACTTGCTGGCGGCAGCTTCATACTCCCCCTCGGCATAGCGCTGGTTCCCCTCCGCCGCCTGGTCCGCCGGAGGGTCGAGCCACCCGGTCAGGAACGGCACGCAGAGCAGCAGCGCCGCCAGCGGCGCCGGCGCATTTCGTCCGGGCCACCAGCGCCGCCGAGCGCCCACACGGGCCGGACGCGCCATGCGTCGCAGCGGCACCAGCGCCTCGACCCCCAACAGCAGCAGGGCGGCCAGCAGTGGGAGCTGGAAGCGCTCTTCGTAGCGGCGTTCGAGCGCGCTCGCCACCTCTCGCCGTTCCATGGTGGCGATGTGATCATGAAACACCTGGTCGAGCCCCAGCGACGGACCCAGGCCCTGCACATAGGCGCCGCCCGTGATCCGCGCGATCTCGGTCAGGGCGGCGTCATTGAGACGCGACTTGACCACCTGACCGCTGCGGTCCTTGACGAAGCCCTCGGCGCCCAGCGGCAGCAGCTCCCCCGCCGCGGTACCGATGCCGACAGTGAAGATCTTCACGCCGAGCTCGGCGGCGCGTTTGGCGGCAGCTTCGGTGTCGCCCTCATGGTCCTCGCCGTCGGTAATCAGGATGAGCGCCTCGTAGCGACCCTGGCGAGCCTCGAATCCCTCGAGGCTGGTATCGATGGCGCGCGCCACCGCCGTACCGCCGCGCGGGATGATGCCCACCTGGGTGTCGCGCAGCGAGCGCTCGAAGGCGGCGTAGTCCAGCGTCAGTGGACACTCCAGGAAGGCCGACCCGGCGAATGCCACCAGGCCGATGCGATCGCCCTGCAGGAGTGGCAGGACATCGAGGATCGCCAGCTTGGCGCGCTCGAGTCGATTCGGTTTCACATCGGTCGCCAGCATGCTGCGCGAGGTATCGAGGGCGACGAGGATGTCGATCCCCTCGCGGCGTACCTCTTGCCAGTGGAACCCCCACTTCGGACCGGCCAATGCCAGCGCGATCAGCCCCAGGGCGAACAGGCGCAGCGCCAGGCGCCAGAGCGGCCGGCGGCGATCGAGATCGGGCGTCAGCCGCGCCGCCAGTGTGGCCTCGACGAACGGCGCCAGCCCCGCGGCGCGGCGCCGCAACCGCATCACCAACACGGCGCCCAGCGCCAGCACGCCAGGGAGAAGCCAGAACAACTGTGGGTCACGCCACTGCATCGCCGCCGCTCACGGCAACTGGCGCAGCCAGGTCTGCGCCAAGAGTGCCTCGCCACCCAGCAAGAGCAGCGCCGGGAGCGCGAGCCACACGTACAACTCATGGTAGTCGAGGTACTGGAGCCCCTCCTGGGTGGTCTTCTCGAGCTCGTCGATCTCCGCGTAGACATCGCGCAGCGAGTCGGTATCCGTGGCGCGGAAATAGCGCCCGCCGGTGCGGTCGGCGATGGCCCGCAACGTCTGCTCATCGATATCGACCGGAACGTTGATATACACGCGCCGACCAAAGGCGTCGACTTGCGGATAGGGCGCCGCGCCGCGCGTCCCCGCGCCGATCGTATAGACGCGATAGCCGAGGGTCTTGGCGGCGTCGGCCGCCGTCAGCGGCGGCACCTTGCCGGTGTTGCTCTGCCCATCGGTGAGCAGCACGACGACCTTGCTCTTCGCCGGCGATGGCTCGAGGCGACTCACCGCCGTCGCCAGCGCCGAACCGACGGCGGTGCCGTCCTCGATCAGGCCGACGTGCGCGCGCTCGAGATTCGCCAGGAGCCAGCCGTGGTCGAGGGTGAGCGGCGCCTGCGTATACGGCCGGGCGCCGAACAGGACCAGCCCGATGCGGTCGTTCGGACGATGCTCGACGAACTCGCGCACCGCCGCCTTGACGGCCTCGAGCCGGTTGGCGCGCCCGCTTGGCAGCGTGAAGTCCTCTGCCAACATGCTGCTCGACACATCGACCGCCAGCATGATGTCGATGCCCTCGGAGCGCGTGCGCGTCGCCGTCTTGCCGAGCTGGGGGCGCGCCAGGGCGAAGACCAACAACACCACCGCGGCGACCGACATCGCCCTCAGCAGCCAGCGCCAGCGCGCCCGACGGCCGGGCCCCACGGCCTCGACCGCTCCGACCAGCGGAAAACGCAGCGCCGGCGACAGCGCGCGCCGGCCGCTGCGCAGCAGGAGCGGCACCGCGACCAGCAGCAACAGTGCCCACGGATCATGCAGCTGCACGGGGCACCTCAACGGCGGTGGCGTGGACGAACTCGCGCGCCGCGACGTAGGCGCGCTCGGCGTCGGCCACATCGGGATGGTGGCGCGCGAACTTGACCAAGTCCGCCTCGACGAGGAAGTGGCTGAGCTGGCCGCGCTGCGGGGTGGTAAGCTGCGGATTGCGCTGTGCCACGATGAGGAACTCCTCGGTCGTCATCTCCGGCGCGCGCAGAAGGAACCGCGCTTCGAGATAGGCACGCACGATCGCCGACAGGCGGACGTAGAACTCCTCGTCCTTGCCCGCTTCGAGCAACCGGGCGCTGTGCAAGCGGGTGAGGGCCTCCAGTGCCACTTCGTGGGCCGGGCGCGCCGGCGGCAGCACGGCTCCGCGCGGGCGGTTGAGCCAGCGGTAGAGCAGCCCGCCGAAGGCGACCACCAGGGCCAGCGCCCCGGCCAGCCACCAGAGGCGGCGGTAATCGTGCGGCACCGCGACCGGCCCTTTGATGTCGCGGATGTCGGTCGCCGGGGTCGCCCCGGCGCTCTGCACCAGGCTGCGCACCACGACGACGGCGTCCGGCGCGACCACCGTTTGCACCTCTGCCCCGGGCGAACGGTACTGGATGGTCGGTCCTGGGACGATCTGGTCGCCGACTTGGTAGGTGACGAGCGTAAACCAGCGCTCGAAGACGACGCGGTCACCCTCGCGACGCGGTGGCTCGGCGCCGAAATCGACCACCTGAAAGGCACCGATCTGTCCGGCCAGCGAAGGGATGATGAGCTCGGTCACCTCGTCGCTGGTCACCCGCAACGTGTAGCGCACTGAGGTGCCAATGGTCACCGTGCGCGACTCAACGCTCGACTCAACGCTGACCGCCGGCCGCCCGACTGGAGTCTGGCCCGAGCTCACGGCCGGCGCGAGCGCCATCAGCAGGCCCGCGACCAGCGACGCCCACGCCCATGCCGACCGCCGCTGTTCTCGGGAGCGGCTCATCGCCGCCGCTCGCGATCGCGGAAGAAGCGCAAGAGGGCCGTCGTATAGGGCTGGTCGGTGCGGACGCGGACGGCATCGACATCGAGGCTGCGCAACACGCGATCGCGCTCGGCGCGACGGGCCGTCTGCTGGCGCGCGAAGGCCGCCCGGACCCGCGCATCACCGGTGTCGACCACACAGCGGGCGCCGGTTTCCGGATCCTCCAAGGCCAAGAGCCCGACGTCTGGCAGCTCCTGTTCGCGAACATCCTCCAACACAACGGCCACCAGGTCATGGCGCCGGTTCGCGACGCGCAGCGGACGGCGCAGATCGTCGGCGAGAAAATCCGACAGCAGAAACGCCACGCAGCGGCGCGGCACGACTTTGTCGAGGTGATCGAGGGCCAGGGGCACGTCGGTGCCCGTGCCCTGCGGCACGTGGTTGAGGATCTCGCGAATGACGCGCAGGACGTGGCGAGCGCCCTTGCGCGGCGGCAGGGCGAGCTCGATGCGGTCGGTGAACACGAGCAGGCCGACTTTATCGTTGTTGGTAATGGCCGAGAAGGCCAGCAAGGCGGCGATCTCCGCCGCCAGTTCGTGCTTGAACTGCCGGATCGAGCCAAAGCGAGTCGACGCGCTGGCGTCGACCAACAACATCACCGTCAGCTCGCGCTCCTCGGTGAAGCGCTTGATGTGCGGCACCCCCGTGCGCGCGGTCACGTTCCAGTCGATCGTCCGCACCTCGTCGCCGGGCTCGTACTGCCGCACCTCGGCGAATTCCATGCCGTGGCCCTTGAAGACGCTATGGTACTGCCCGGCGAACAGGTCGCTGACCAGGTGGCTGGTGCGGATTTGGATCTTGCGCACCGCCTTCAATTGCTCACGCGTCAGCATCCCTCATCGCTCACCACGCATCGCTCATCCGCTCACGGTACGGGAACCCCATCGAAAACGCGCTGCACGATCGCGTCGGCGGTCAGATCCTCCGCTTCGGCCTCGTATGAGATCGTCACCCGATGGCGGAGGACATCGGCGCCGATCGACTTGACGTCTTGCGGGGTCACGTACGCGCGCCCGGAAATGAACGCGTACGCCTTGGCGGCCAGCGTCAAGTACAGCGTCGCGCGGGGCGAGGCGCCGTACTGGATGTACGGGCCCAGGTCGAGCTTGAAGGCCTGCGGCTCGCGCGTCGCCACCACCAAGTCGATGATGTACTCCTTCACCTTGTCGTCGAGGTAGATGGCGTCGACGAGAGCGCGCATCTTGATCACATCGGCGACGCTGGTCGCCGGGGTCACGCGGATGGTTGGCGTGGTCATCGCCATGCGGTCGAGGATTTGGCGTTCCTCCTCGCGCGAGGGGTAGCCGACCGACAACTTGAGCATGAAGCGGTCGACCTGCGCCTCCGGCAACGGGTACGTCCCCTCTTGCTCGATCGGATTCTGGGTCGCCAGGACCAAGAACGGCGACGGCAGCGCGAAGGTCTCATCGCCGACGGTCACCTGGCGCTCCTGCATCGCTTCCAACAAGGCGCTCTGGACCTTGGCTGGGGCGCGGTTGATCTCGTCGGCCAAGATGATGTTGGCGAAGATCGGTCCCCGGCGCGTCGTGAACACCCCGTCGCGCGGATTGTAGATCAGGGTGCCGATCACGTCGGCGGGCAGGAGGTCGGGCGTGAACTGGATGCGATGGAAGCTGGCGTCGACCGCCTGCGCCAACGTCTTGACTGACAGCGTCTTGGCGAGGCCGGGGACGCCTTCGAGCAGGATGTGCCCGTTGGCTAACAATCCGACTAGCAACCGGTCGACGACGTAGCGCTGGCCCACCACCACCTTCCCGATCTCTTCACGCAGGCGGTAGACGAACGCCGACGCCTCGCGCACCTGCTCGCTGACCACTCCGATGTCTTTCTCCATGCCCTCCCCCCTCGCCGTTTCAACCGCTCAGCGTTACCGACCACCTCTGGAACGGTCAAGTCCTCACGGCGGTCCGGGCGTGGCGACAGCGATGCGCGCGGCGGGGCCGGTCGGCCTCGCGCGCCGCCCTCGCCCTGCCGTCTCCGACCGGCTATCGCTTACAGATACAGGTCTTGCTCGTTGCGGCCGCGGCGCCGCGGTCGGCGCATCGGCTCGACGAGCTGTGCGGCGAGCAGGCCGCTCAACGCCAGCATCGCGACCAGCACGATCGCGTTGAGCTGCACCGCGCGGGTGTGCAGGTGGTCGAATTCCTGCCGCAACGCCGGGGCCGCGTCCGGAGCGTGCAGCGCCTGGCGCAGGGTACTGGCGCGCGGCTGGATCGCGATGCCGGCGTACAGCGAAGCCGCCAGGGCGATGGCGCACACCACGGCGGCGATCAGCCACTGTACACCGCCCGGGCGACTCCAACGGCGCAGCACCAACGCCGCGAACAGGGCGATTGCCCCGCACAGGTGGCCGGCCATGTAATACATCGGAAAAATCAGGCCGACGGTCACCCCGGCCTGCTCTGGCGGCAGCTGACCGAACAGCTGTGGCGCGACGACGAAACTGAAGAACACCGTCTGCCCCAACCACACCGCCAGGGCAACGCAGTACAGCCACGACACCAACCACCTCATCGCCGTCTCACCCTCCCGCTGCCGACCGCTGGCGCGGCCAGTGCCGAGCGAATCCGCTCCGGGCCCCGCACGCGCCCACCCGTTGTGCCCCCCTGAAGAGGTCGACCATGGCGCCGTGCACCATGTCAATTTGATCGCCGGCCGACAACTGCTGGTTGACGAGGCGATGACGTGGGTTATGTTCGGCCGGCACTGTCCCGCCGTGTTCCGCCATCAGCGGCAACAGCGGGCTGGGAGTGGGCGTGGCCGATGAGTGAGCAGGAAGAACAGCATCTGAGTACGAAAGATCGCCTCTTTGCCTTCGACGAGGAGGTGGCCGGCATCAGCATTCCTCAGGAGCTGCCGGTGCTGCCGTTGCGCGGCGTCGTGGTTTTCCCGTCCGCCGTCGTCCCCTTGCTCATCTCCCGCGGCGCATCCTTGCGGGTCGTCGAAGCCGCGCTGGCGGGCGACCGCCTGCTGGCACTGGCGACCCAGAAGACCCCGGACGAGGAGTCCCCGCAACCCGACGGCCTCTATTCGCGTGGCACGGCGGGGCGCATCCTCAAGACGCTCAAGTATCCGGATCAGAGCCTGCGCATTCTCGTGCAAGGGTTGCGCCGCATCGACCTCGTCCACTTCACCCAGACCGAGCCCTACTATCGCGCTCAGGTGCGCGAGTTGCAGGATCTGCGCGAATCGTCGCCTGGCCTCGACGCGATGCAGGCGCACGTGGTCAACCAGTTTACCAAGTTCGTGTCGATGGTCCCCTACCTGCCGGACGAGCTGCAAGTGGTGGCGATGAACATCAAGGATCCCGGCAAGGTCACCGATCTCATCGTCTCGAACCTCAATATCGCCCTGGAAGAGAAGCAGGAGCTGTTGACGCAGCTCGATGTGCAGGTGCGCCTCGAGCGCATCGGCCGCATCCTGAGCCGCGAGCTCGAGCTGCTCGAGCTGGGGCAGAAGATTCAATCGCAGGTACAGGACGAACTGAGCAAGAATCAGAAGGACTTTTTCCTGCGCCAGCAAATGCGCGCCATCCAGAAGGAGCTCGGCGAGGGCGATCCGCGCAACAACGAGATCGACGAGCTGCGCCAGAAGCTCGAGGCCGCCAACCCGCCCGAGGCGGTACGCAAGGTAGCCGAGAACGAGCTCGAACGGCTGCGCATGATCCCGGTCGAATCGGCCGAGCACAGCGTCGTGCGCACCTACCTGGAGTGGATCGTCAACTTGCCGTGGTCGACGTCGACCGAGGACAACCTCGACATCCGCCACGCCCGTCAGGTGCTCGACGAGGACCACTACGATCTCGAGAAGATCAAGGATCGCATCCTCGAGTTTCTCGCCGTGCGCAAGCTGAAGAACGACTCGAAGGGACCGATCCTGTGTTTCGTCGGGCCGCCGGGCACCGGCAAGACCTCGCTCGGTCGCTCGATCGCGCGCGCCCTGGGGCGCAAATTCCTGCGCGTGTCGCTGGGCGGCATGCGCGACGAGGCGGAGATCCGCGGCCACCGGCGGACCTACATCGGCGCTCTGCCCGGCCGCATCATCCAGGGCCTGCGCACGGCGGCATCGAACAACCCCGTGGTCGTGTTCGACGAGATCGACAAGCTCGGCGCCGACTTCCGCGGCGATCCGGCCTCGGCGATGCTCGAAGTCCTCGACCCGGAACAGAACAATACCTTCCAGGATCATTACCTCGACGTCCCCTTCGATCTCTCGAGGGTGCTGTTCATCACCACCGCCAACCTGCTCGATCCCATCCCGCCGCCGCTGCGCGACCGCATGGAGGTCATCGAGCTGGCCGGCTACACCGATGAGGAGAAACTGCAGATCGCCCGCCGCCACCTGATCCCGAAGCAGATCATCGAGAACGGCATCGGCGCCGAACAGGTCGTGTTCACCGACGAGGGGCTCTTACACCTAATCCACCGCTATACGCGCGAGGCCGGCTTGCGGAATCTCGAGCGCGAGATCGGCAGCATCTGCCGCAAGGTGGCGCGGGCCCTGACCGAGGGGGATACGGCGGTCGTCGTGGCCACGCCGGAAAAGATCCGCGCCCTGCTCGGCCCGGAGCGCTTCTACTCCGAGGTCGCGGAGCGCAACGATGAACCAGGCGTGGCGCTGGGCCTGGTATGGACCCCGATGGGCGGCGACATCATCTTCATCGAAGCGACCAAAATGGCGGGCAAGAAAGGCATTACGGTCACCGGCAACCTGGGCGAGGTGATGAAGGAGTCGGCCCAGGCGGCCCTCAGTCATATTCGCGCCCGGGCGGCGCGCCTGGGGATCGCCGCCGACTTCTTCGAGAACTCGGATATCCACATCCACGTCCCGGCGGGGGCCGTGCCCAAGGATGGTCCGTCGGCCGGCGTGACGATCGCCACGGCGCTCACCTCGCTGCTCACCGGACGGCCGGTGCGTCACGAGGTGGCGATGACCGGCGAGATTACCTTGCGCGGCCGGGTGTTGCCGGTCGGCGGCATCAAGGAAAAGGTCCTGGGCGCGCATCGCGCCGGGATCAAGACGGTGATCCTGCCGAAACGCAACGAGAAGGATCTCGAGGACGTGCCGGAAGCGATCCGCACCGCCATGCGCTTCATCTTCGTCGACACGGTCGACCAAGTGCTCGAGCATGCCCTCGAACCGCCTGCGGCGGAGCCGCTGCGCGCCGCATCCGCGCAAGCGTAACGTTTCCTGTGCGGCGGAAGTTCTCGCCGCAACCGGGCGCGCTGGCCGCCTGCACCGGCGGCGACGGCAGGCCGTGGACCGGCCCGACGGGCTTGAGCCGACCTACTCGGGCGCGGCGCTCCGCCCCGCGTCGTCCAGCCTTCCCGGTTCAGCGCCCGCCGCCGGGTCGCGACCGGGCGCCGCATAGCTGCGGCCCTTCCAGGTCGCGCCGCGGCCCCGGTAGTAGCGCCACGCCGAGGAGATCGTCATCCCGACGTACAGCGCCGCCGCCAGCGGCAGCGTCAACGCCCAGGCGGGATGAGCGCGGAGATGCCGCACCATCGGCGCATAGGTGCGCACCATCGCGACGTAGGTCGCAGCGGCGAGGAGCGCAGCGAGGCTCGGCGCGGTGCACAGCGCCAAGGCAGGCGACAGGAAGACGTAAGCCAAGCCGACGACGCAACCCACGAGAGCGAACGGATTATAGTGGAGCTGCGTATAGGCGCTGCGCGCCACCATGTCCCAGATCCCGCCCAGGCCGACGTAGGCGCGTGTCGAGGAGACGCCCGGATCGTAGCCGAGCCACAGACGGCCGCCAGCCGCCTTGCAGGCGCGCGCCAGGGCGCAGTCGTCGATGACGGCGGCGCGGATCGCGGCCAGTCCCCCGGCGCGCTCGAGCACGCTGCGCCGCAACAGCACGCAGCCGCCGGCCGCACCCGCGGTGCGCGCGCGGTCGTTGCGGGTGGCGTGAAACGAGTACAGGGCGGCGAAGAAGTACGTGAAGGCCGGCACGAGCAAGCGCTCCCACGCCGTCGCGCAGCGCAAGCGAGCCATGACGGACACCAGGTCGCGTTCCTCGCGTCGGGCGGTCGCGAGCAGGCGCCTCAACACCTCCGGATCGTGTCGAATGTCGGCATCCGTGAACCACACCCACTCGGCACCGCGCGCCGCTGCTATCGCGACGCCCTGTTGCTGCGCCCACAGTTTGCCCGTCCAGCCGACCGGCAGGTCCGGTGCCGTGAGCACGGTCAACCGATCCGATGCGCCGTGCGCAGCGGCGATGCGGCAGGCCACCTCGGCCGTCCCGTCGCGCGAGTGATCATCGACCACCACCACCTGCAGCGCGGCGCCGCGCTGTGACAGCAAGGCACCGAGCGTGCGCGGCAACTCGAGCGCCTCCTCGCGCGCCGCCACCACCGCGACCACGGTGTCGGCAGCGGCCGCGCCCGGCGCTCCGGCGTCGAGGCATGGCTCGATGCGCCAGCGCCGGCCGAAGAGTGCATAGACGACCCACACCGCCGCCAGGACCGCCATCGCCGCTGTCATCGGTCGTCACCCGCTTCTCGCAGAAGCGCCGCGCCCCGTCCAGCCGCCGATGGCGGGCTTGACCGTCGCACGCCGGGACCCGAAGATCACCGCATGGTCGCAGCGGTGCGCCGCCACCGGTGGTTGCTGCTGCTGCTCGCCGCAGCCCTGGGGATCGGATGGCACCTCGCCGACCTCGAGGCCTGGGCGGAGGACGAAGCCGGCACGCTCTGGCAAGCCTCGGACATCGCCAGCGGCCACTGGCATCGCCTCGGCCTCTCGAGCAGCACGGGCATCCGCAACATGATCGGCGCCGCGTTGCTCGCCGTTCCGCTCACCTGGCTGCCCGACTTGCTGTCGATATCGCGCGCCCTCGCGCTCGCGCATCTGCTGGCACTGTGCTCGCTCGGCCTGCTCATCGGTCGTACGCCAGTGGAGCAAGCACTGGTGGTCGCGCTGCTGTGGTTCAGCCCGGCCCTTATGCTCAGCTCCTTCAGCCTCTGGAACCAGTATTTGGCGCGCCTGATCGCCGCGCTGCTGTTGGCACTGCTGGTCTACCTCGTCGAGCGCCGAGGCAGCCCGCGCCAGCGCACGGCCGCGGTCCTCGCCTATGTCGGCCTGGCGCTCTTGCAGCCCGCGGTTCACCTCGTGCACTTCCCCGATCTCGCCGTTCACCTCCTCCTCTTGGCGATCGTGCTCTCCCGTTTTCCGGCGCGCTTCGATTCGACCATGGCGATGGTCGGCGCGATCGCAATCGGGCTCGCCGTTCCGGCGCTGTATCTGCCGTGGCTGATCGATACCGCCGCTCAGCTCACGGCCGGCCAGCAGCTGCTGATCGTCGCGCTGGCTGCCGTTACCCTCGGCGGCGGCGCCGCGGTCGTGGCGTATTGGCCGCGCCGGCTATTCGACCGTGTGCTGGCGGTCGCCCCGCCAGGCACCGCCGCAGTCGTGGCAGCGACCATGCTCTGGATCGGATTACCAGCGGCCGTGCTGAGCGCCATCCACGGCACAGCCGTCGCCAGTCGCCTAGCCGGCTCCTCTACACCAGTCGCCATCGCACTCCCGGTTGCGCAGCTCGCCCTCGCCGTCGCCCTCCTGATCTCTGTCGTCGATCGCGCGCGGACGACGGCACACGAGCGGGCGGGCCTCTCACGCCTGTACGGCGCCCGCGCCCCCACCGCGGCGCTGCTGCTGAGCTATGTAGCGCTCTTGACCGCCGGCCGCTTCCTGGTCGGGGCGGCTCCCTGGCAGCGCGGCGACCTCTGGGTCTCGATGATCCCCGCCTTCTTGACCCCGGCCTTGTTGCTTGCGCAAGTCCAGGGCCGCCTCGTTCGTCCGCCCGCGCTTGCCGCAGTGGCGGCGTCCGTCGTCCTGCTCGGCGCCCTCGCCCTCCACGGCCTCGACGCCGCGGATCGCCGCGCCTATCCTACCGTCGTCCCGGCCAGCGAAATGCGCCACGCCGTGGACGTAGTCGCCGCTCGCCACCGCGCCGAGGGAGGCGGCGAACGAGTCGATTTGAGCTACGATCTGGCCGCCGGAAAGGCGTGGATCCCGAGACTGGTGACCTGGCACCCCGCCTTCCGTTGGTATTCCATCGGCCGCCCCTACGACTGGCTTCTGCGCCGGCGTCACGGCCTGCGCAACCTGCTCGACGGCGAAGTCGAGCGCACGCGTGGCGGCGCCTTACAGCTCGGCTTCCGTGCCGCGCCGTACGCGACAGCCGAATGGGACGTGATCGAGCGCTTCGACCGCCTCGAGCTGCGCCAGCGGCGCTAATCGACGCCGGACGCTGACTCGCCGCGAACCTGAGGCAAGGTCAGCTCCACCAGCACGCCGGGGACGTCGCGATTGCGCAAGCGGCAGTGACCCCCGACACGCCAGACCATGAGCGCCACCAGCGACAGCCCGAGCCCCATCCCGGCCGCCTCGCCGACGAAGTATTTCTCGCCTTGGTAATACGGCGTCCACGCCTGCTCGAGCTGCTGCGGCGTCAGGGTGACCCCGTCATCTTTCACTGTCAGCGCGACCGATCCTTCGCGCCGCTCGACCGCGATCTCAACCGTCGGGTTCTGCTGCGGGTGGAAGCGCAGCGCGTTCTCCAGCAACTGCCACAAGATGAGCTCCGCCGCCTGTTCGGACAACGGGATGAGCGTTCGACTCATCGCCGAGGCTACGGCCACATGCACGCGCCTCAGCTTGAGCGACGCCGCCACCGCTTTCGCCAGCGTCGGCAGGCGGCCCACCGCCATGCGCACGCCCACCTCGGGGCGCTGGGTGGCACCGACGTACGTCAGCACCTGTTCGACGCCTTGATGCAACCGCCGCGCACCGGCCAAGGCCGTTCGACTGAACTGCGCGATCTCGCTGGCGGACATCTCGCCGGCGTCCTCGTGCAGCGTCTCCAGGCTACCGAGAATGTGATTCAGCGGCGTGTTGAGCTTGTGGCTGATGACCGAATGGAAGGCGCGCAGGCTGCGTTGGGTGGTCACGCTCGAAGTGACGTCGCGCAAGCGTACCAGCGACTGGGCCGAATGTTCGACCTCGCCGACTTCCACGTGCAGCCAAAAATCCTGTGCCGTGGCCGTCTCCGGGCGCACCAAGAGGCGCGTCACCCCCTCGGCGGGCGGCGCTGGCCAGCTCGCCCAGGAGTCCTCCGGCACGCATTGGTAGCGCTGCGTGGCGAGCTCGCGAAAGCGCCCCGCGGGCCGGTCCTCGAGCAGGTCGAGGTACGTGCGTGCCTGTTCGTTCGCATACTGCACGACGTCGTCGGCATCGACCAGGATGTAGCCGTCGCGCGAGTGTTCGAGCACCCAGGACAAGCGCGCGCGTTCGGCCAGTAGTCGGCGGCGGCGATTGAGGCGCGTGACCGTCCGCAAGCGGGCCCGCAGTTCGGCGCGGTCGAACGGCTTGGTGAGGAAGTCATCCGCACCGGCCTCGATGCCGATCAGGCGTGAGTCGCTGTCGTCGAGCGCCGTCACCAAGATGATGGGGAGATCGCTGAGCACCGGATCGTTGCGCACACGACGACAGAAGGTAAAGCCGTCCATGCCCGGCATCATCACGTCGGAGATCACCACATCCGGATCCAACGCGTGAAGGCGGGCCATCGCTTCCGCGGCGGTGGTGGCAAACTCCAGCCGATACCCCTCGTGGGCCAGCAGGCCAGCGAGGGTCTCGCGGTCGCGCAGCTCGTCGTCGACGATCAGCCCCGTGCTCGAGCGTTCGGGCTTCATGGCCGGTTATCCGCGGTCACCCTCTTCGT
>CAYYWP010000090.1:0-3609 GCA_964475125.1 uncultured Binatia bacterium (SeqCode)
GTGTTCTGCCTGCTGGACGGAAAGCTCGGCGTCGTCGCGGACGAGCTCGGCGGGCCGAACGGCCTCGCGTTCTCGCCCGACGAGAAGTTCCTCTACGTCGCGAACTGGGACCCGGCGCGCCGCGTGGTGATGCGCTACGGGGTCGGCAAGCGCACGATTCGCGACGCCCATCCGCACGGCGTGCTCAGCTTCGCCGACGTGGTCGCGCAGTCGAGCAACATCGGCTGCGCCAAAGTCGCCGAGCGACTCGGGCGCCAGCGTTTCGCCGACCTGATCGCCGCCTTCGGCTTCGGTCGGGTCACCGGCATCGACTTGCCCGGCGAGGCGCCCGGCATGGTGCGCCCGGCGGGGCGCTGGGGCCGCATCCACCTGGTGACCACGGCCTTCGGGCAGGGGATCGCCGTGACGCCGCTGCAGCTGGCGCGCGGCTTCGCCGCGATCGCCAACGGCGGGCGCCTCCTGCGCCCCTACGTGGTGAAGCGCATCACCGAGGCGGACGGGCGCCTGCGCTATGCCGCGACGCCGCAGGTCGAGCGGCGGGCGCTGCCGCCGGAGATCGCAGCGGCGGTCACCGAGCTACTGGTCGGCGTCACCGAGCACGGCACCGGCAAGCAGGCGCGCATCGACGGCTTTACGGTCGCCGGCAAGACCGGCACGGCGCAGAAGGTCGACCCGCACAGCGGCCGCTATCATCCCACCGATCGCATGTCGTCGTTCGTCGGCTTCGTGCCAGCCGAGGATCCGGCCTTGGTCGTGCTGGTCGTCGTCGACTCGCCGCGCAAGGCCACCTACGGCGGCGTGGTGGCCGCGCCGGTGTTCCGCGCCGTGGCCGAGTACGGGTTGGCCCGGCGGGGCGTGCTGCGGCGCGACCCGGCGCCGGCATCGCCTGCGCCGCTCATCGCGGCGGCGGCGGCGGTTGAACCGCTGAGCGAGGATCCGGCGGTCGACATCGCCGCGCCCGGCGGCGTGCCGAGCTTTCTCGGCCTGCCCATGCGCGAGGCGCTGGTGCGGGCCCAGCTCGAGGGCTTGAGCGTGCGCGTCGAGGGCTCCGGCTACGTCGCCCAGCAAGTGCCGCCCCCGGGGGCCGTAGCTGCGGATCGCGCCCTGACCCTGTACTTTGCGTCCAGCGCGTCCTGACGCCATGACGGCGGCGGCGGTGCGCGCGGACGACCAGTCAGCGATGGAGTGGACCGCGGCCGAGATCAGCGAGGCGACCGGCGCTCGCCCCGCGCCCGCCGTCGAACGCGTGCACGCGATCAGCACGGATTCGCGTCACCTACCGGCGGGGGCGCTGTTCGTCGCCCTGCGCGGGGCGCATCACGACGGGCACGACTTCACCGCGGCGGCCTGCGCCGGCGGCGCGGTCGCGGCACTGGTCGACCACGTGCCGCCCGGCGTCGAACCCACCCGGGCCTTCGTCGTCGCCGACACGTTGCGCGCCCTCGGCGACCTGGCGGCCTTCACGCGCCGGCGCTGGGGCGGGCGCGTCGTGGCGATCACCGGCAGCAACGGCAAGACGACGACCAAGGAGATGCTGGCGGCCATCGCCGCGGCGGCTTACGGCCCGCCGCGCGTGCTCAAGACGCGCGGCAACGAGAACAATCTCATCGGCGTGCCGTTGACCCTCTTCCGCCTGCGCGGCGACGAAGTGGTGGCGGTGATCGAGATGGGCATGAACGCCTTCGGCGAGATCGCCCGCCTGACCGCCATGGCCGCTCCCGACGTCGGCGTGATCACCAACGTCGGCGCCGCCCACCTCGAAGGCGTCGGCGATCTCGCCGGCGTCGCGCGCGCCAAGGGCGAGCTGTTCGCGGGCTTGCCGGCCGAGGCGACCATCGCCGCCAACATGGACGACGAATGGGTGGCGCGCCTGGCGGCGGGATTTCGCGGTCGCCGCATCGAGTTCGGGCGCGGGCGCGCCGTGCGCGCGGCGCGGCTCGAGCGCGGCGGGCTCGACGGCGTGCGCTTTACCCTCGAGGTCGACGGGCGCCGCGCCGCGGTGCATCTGCGCGGCGCCGGAGCCCACAACGTGCACAACGCGCTCGCCGCCGCGGCCGCCGCCCACGCCCTCGGCATCGAGCTCGAGAGCATCGCCGCCGGTCTCAACGCTGCCGTCTTGCCGAAGATGCGCATGCAGGTGGTGCGCCTCGCCAATGGCGTGAGCCTGATCAACGACGCGTACAACGCCAACCCGGAGAGCGCCGAGGCGGCGCTCGATGCGCTGGCGCGCTCGCCCGCGCGCAAGATCGCCGTGCTCGGCGAGATGCGCGAGCTCGGCGCGGCCAGCGCCGCGCTGCACGCGCGCGTCGGCGCCCGCGCCGCCGCCTGTGGAATCGATTGGCTGATCGCCGTCGGACCGCACGCCGCGGCGATGGCGGAGGCGGCGCGGCGCGCCGGCGTCGGGCGCGTCGACACCTGCGCGGACGCGGGCACGGCCACCGCGCTGGTGGCAGCGCGGTGGCGATCGGGAGACACGGTGCTGATCAAGGGCTCGCGCGGCGCCGATGACGAAGAGGGGGTGCGGCGTTACGGCGCGCGCATGGCCGAGGTGGTGGCGCGCCTGACCGAGCACGGGGGGGCGGCCTGATGTTGTACGCCATCCTCTACCCGCTGCACAGCGCCTACTCGGGCTTCAACGTCCTGCGCTACATCACCTTTCGCGCCGTGATGGCGGCGTTGGCCGCCTTCGCCGTGTCGTTCCTGCTCGGTCCCTGGCTGATCCGCAAGCTGACGGCGGCCAAGATCGGCCAGCACATCCGTTCCGACGGGCCCGAGCGGCACCTCGCCAAGGCCGGTACGCCGACCATGGGCGGCGTGCTGATCCTCACCTCGCTGTTGCTCGCCACGCTGCTGCTCGCCGATCTCACCAACCGCTACATCTGGCTGGTCGTGGGGGTCACGCTCGGCTTCGCCGCCATCGGCTTCGTCGACGACTGGCGCAAGCTCACCGGCCGCAACTCGAAGGGGCTGCCGGGCGCCACCCGCCTGCGCTGGGAGTTCGCCATCGGGTTGGCCGCCGGGGCGATGCTCTACAGCCTGCCCGGTTTCGACACCTCGCTGTACTTCCCGTTCATCAAGCAGGCGCGGGTCGAGCTCGGCATCTTCTACATCCCGTTCGCGGCCCTGGTGCTGGTCGGCGCCTCGAACGCGGTCAACCTGACCGATGGCCTCGACGGACTCGCCATCGGGCCGGTGATGACCACCGGCTTCACCTATGGCGTGTTCGCCTATGCCGCTGGCAACGCCCGCCTCGCCGAGTACCTGCAGGTGCCCTACATCGCCGGCTCCGGCGAGCTCGCCGTGTTCTGCGGCGCCCTGGTGTGCGCCGGCCTCGGCTTCCTGTGGTTCAACGCCTACCCGGCGATGATGTTCATGGGCGACGTCGGCGCGCTGCCGCTGGGTGCGGCGCTCGGCATCCTGGCGCTGCTCACCAAGCAAGAGGTGGTGCTGATCGTCGCCGGCGGCGTGTTCGTGCTCGAAGCGCTGTCGGTCATCCTGCAGGTCGCCTCCTACAAGTTGCGCCGCAAGCGCATCTTCCGCATGGCGCCGATCCATCACCACTTCGAGCTGCAGGGCTGGCCCGAGCCGCAGATCATCGTGCGCTTCTGG
>CAYYWP010000090.1:3619-4087 GCA_964475125.1 uncultured Binatia bacterium (SeqCode)
CCTCCATCCTCTGTGCGCTGATCTCGCTCAGCACGCTGAAACTGCGATGACCGCTCTCGCCGGCCTGCGCGTCGTCGTCATCGGTGCCGCCCGCACGGGCCGCAGCGCGGCGCGGTTGCTCGCCCAGCGCGGCGCGCGCGTGCGCGTGCTCGAGCGCGACACGGCGGCGCGGCGCGACCCCGACTGGCCGGCTGCCGTCGAGTTGCAGAGCGGCGGCGATCACCTCGACGACCTCAGCGGCGTCGATCTGGTGGTGCCGAGCCCGGGCGTGCCCGGCGAGCATCCGGTCCTGGTCGCCGCGCTGGCGCGCGGCCTGCCGGTGTGGAGCGAGATCGAGCTCGCGGCGCGTTGCCTGCGCTGTCCGGTGTTGGCGATCACCGGCACCAACGGCAAGAGCACGACGACCACTCTGCTCGGCAACATGTTCTCGGCCGACGGGCAACGGGTGTTCGTCGGCGGCAACCTCGG
>CAYYWP010000090.1:4097-18138 GCA_964475125.1 uncultured Binatia bacterium (SeqCode)
CAGCGCGCCGGCGGAGTGGGACGCCGCCGTGGTCGAAGTCTCGAGCTTCCAGCTCGAATGGGTGCCGAGCTTCAAGCCGCGCCTCGCCCTGCTGCTCAACCTCAGCCCCGACCACCAGGATCGCTACCCGACCCTGGCGGCCTACGGCGCGGCGAAGGCCAACCTGCTGATCCACCAAGACGCCGACGACACCGCCGTGCTGAACCGCGACGACCCCTGGGCGTGGGCGCAGCGCGCGCGCACGCGGGCCCGGGTGCTGTCGTTCGGCCGCGACGCCGTCGAGTTCGGTGCCACGCTGGAGGGCGATGAGGCCGTGGTCAGGATCTCCGGCCAGCCGCTGCGCTTCGCGCTCGGCGACACGCCGCTGCAGGGGGCGCACAACCGCGAGAACCAACTCGCCGCGATCACCGCCGCGGCGGCCTGGGGCCTCTCGCCGGCCGCCATCCGCGCCGGCTTGGGCGCGACGACGGGGCTGCCGCACCGGCTCGAGCTCGTGCGCCAGCGCGACGGCGTGCGCTGGTACGACGATTCGAAGGCGACCAACGTCGGCGCCGTCGAGAAGTCGCTCGACAGCTTTTCCGGCGGCGTCGTCCTGCTGCTCGGCGGCTACGACAAGGGCGGCGATTTCGCCGCGCTGCGCCCGCGGCTGGCGGGGCGCGTCGCGCGGGTGATCTGTTTCGGCCGCGCCGGGCCTGCCATCGCCGCGCAACTCGGCGCCGCAGCCGGTGCGGTGGTGGTGTCCGACCTCGCCAGCGCCGTGCAGCGCGCCGCCGCGCCGCCCGCCGGCGCGGGCGGGGTGGTGTTGCTGGCGCCCGGCTGCGCCAGTTTCGATGAGTTCCGCGACTACGCCGAGCGCGGGCGGCGGTTTCGCGCCTTGGTGGAGGCGTTGTGAAGCGCTTGCGACCACTCAGCCGGCTGCAGGAGCGGGTGATGATGCCGCGCCTGACGCATCCCGACGTCTGGCTGCTCGCCGCGGTCGGCGGCTTGCTCGGTCTCGGCATCGTCATGGTGTTCAACGTCAGCTACTTTCAGGCCGAGGTGCGCTACGGCGATCCCTACGTGTTCTTCCGCAAGCACCTGCTGTGGGTGGGGCTAAGCGTGGCGGCGATGTTCCTCGTCTCGCGCCTGCGGCTCGACCTGCTGGAACGCTGGGCCGGGCTGGTGCTGCCGCTCTGCGTGCTCACGCTGCTGCTGGTGCTGACGCCGGGGATCGGCGTGGAGCGCGGCGGGGCGCGGCGCTGGATCGCCTTCGGTCCGTTCAGCATGCAGCCGTCGGAGTTCGTCAAGCTCGGCGTGGTGCTCTTCCTGGCGCGCTGGATCAGCCGCCGGCGCGAGCGCATGACGCAATTCGTCGACGGCGTGTTGCCGGCGCTGCTGTGCGTCGGCCTGTGTTGCGCCTTGATCCTCGGCCAGCCCGACTTCGGCACCACGGTGATCGTCGGCGGTCTGGCGCTGCTGATGCTGTTCGCCGGCGGGGCGCGCCTGACGCACGTCGGCGCCTTGCTGCTGCTCGGCGGGGTCGGCGTCGCCGCGGCCGTGCAGGTGGCGCCCTACCGCATGCGCCGCCTGCTCGCCTTCCTCGATCCGTTCGAGCACAGCCAGGACAGCGGCTTCCAGCTCGTGCAATCGCTCATCGCCTTCGGTTCCGGCGGTGCCACCGGCGTGGGCCTCGGCCAGAGCAAGCAGAAGATGTTCTTTCTGCCCGAGGCGCACACCGACTTCATCTTCGCCCTGGTCGGCGAGGAGCTCGGCCTGGTCGGGGCGTTGGTGGTGCTGGCGCTGTTCGCCGTCGTCGCCGTGCGCGGCTTTCGCATCGCGGCGCGGCATCCGGACCCCTTCGCCAGTCTGCTCGCATTTGGCATCACGGCAGTGCTAATTCTCAGCGCGGTGGTGAATATCGGGGTGGTGTTGGGGATGTTACCGACCAAGGGACTGCCGCTGCCATTGATCAGCTACGGCGGTTCGGCGCTGCTGGCGACGATGATCCAAGTCGGCGTGCTGGCGGCGCTGTCGCGCATGACGGGGTGAGGATGCGCATGGTGGTGGCGGGCGGTGGGACGGGCGGGCATCTCTTTCCGGGGCTCGCGGTCGCCGAGGCCGTGGCCGGTAGCGATGCGTGCTCGGTGTTGTTCGTCGGCAGCGCCTACGGCATCGAAGCCCGCGTCATCCCGCGCACCCGCTTCCCCGCGCAGCTGCTGCCGATCCGCGGTCTGCGCGGGCGCGGCTGGCGCGGCGCCGCGGAGCTGGCACTGCAACTGCCGGCGGCGGTGCTGCGCGCCTGGCGCATCCTCGGCCGCTTCCGCGCCGACGTCGTCCTCGGCGTCGGCGGCTATGCGTCGTTCCCGGTGGTGGTGGCGGCCTGGCTGCGGCGCGTCCCGGCGGTGTTGCTCGAGCAGAACGCCCATCCGGGGCTGGCCAACCGCGTGCTCGGGCGCCTGGCGCGCCGTGTCTGCACGACCTTCGCCGAAGCGAACCGCTACTTTCCCGCCGCCCGCGTCGTCGTCACCGGCAACCCGGTGCGCCGCTTCGCGCCGCCAGCGGCGGTGCCGCGCCGCGGCTTCACCCTGTTGGTCTTCGGCGGCAGCCAGGGCGCCCAGCGCTTGAACACGGCGCTGCTCGAGGCGGCGGCGGCGCTGCGCGCGGCGATCGCCGACCTGCACATCATCCACCAGACCGGGGCCGCCGAGTGCGCCGGCATCGCCGCCGCCTACGCGCAGCGCGGCATCGATGCCGAGGTGGTGGGGTTCATCGACGACATGGGCGACGCCTACCACCGCGCCGATCTGGTGGTCTGCCGGGCGGGCGCGACCACGGTGGCCGAGCTCACCGCGCTGGGCAAACCGGCCATCCTGGTGCCGTACCCCTTCGCGGCCGACGATCATCAACGCGCCAATGCCAGCGTCCTCGCCACGCGCGGGGCCGGCCTCTTGGTGCTCGATGCGGACTGTACGGGCGCCCGTCTGGCGAGCGAGATCATCGCCCTGGCCGACGACCGCGCCCGCCTGCAGCGCATGGGCGAGGCGGCGCGCGCGCTCGGCGTGCCCGATGCGGCGGCGCGTGTGGTGGCGACGTGCGAGGCAGTGGTGGCGGAAGGAGGAGGGGGATGACGAAGCTGTTCAGCGCAGCGCGGTGGATTCACTTTGTCGGCATCGGCGGCGTCGGCATGAGCGGCATCGCCGAGGTGCTGCTCACGCTCGGCCACCGGGTCAGCGGGTCGGATATCGTCGAGAGCGATGCGACGCGCCGGCTGGCGGCGCGCGGCGCCCAGATCAGTTTCGGCCATCGCTCCGAGGCGGTCAGCGCGGCGGTCGACGTGGTCGTCATCTCGTCGGCGGTCAAGTACTCGAATCCCGAAGTGGTGCAGGCGCGGGCGCTGAAGATCCCCGTCATCCCGCGCGCCGAGATGCTGGCCGAGCTGATGCGCCTCAAGTCGGGGATCGCCGTCGCCGGGACGCACGGCAAGACCACCACCACCTCCTTCATCGCCGCCATCTTGGCCCGCGCCGGCATGGATCCCACCACGGTCATCGGCGGCAAAGTGCACGCCATGGGCAGCAACGCGCGGCTCGGGCAAGGCGAGCTGCTGGTCGCCGAGGCGGACGAGAGCGACGGCACGTTCCTGTTGCTCTCGCCGGTCATCGCCGTGGTGACCAACATCGACGCCGAGCACCTCGACTACTACGGCGACATGGACCGCGTCCGCGCCGCCTACCTGGAATTCATCAACCGCGTGCCGTTCTACGGCCTCAGCGTCCTCTGTCTGGACAGCGTCCACGTGCGCGGCCTGCTGCCCCAGGTCCGCAAGCGCGTCATCACCTACGGCAGCACCGACGACTGCGACTACGTGGCGCGCGACGTCTGCGTCATCGGCATGGAGACCATGTGCGAGGTGGTGCATCAGGGCGAGCTGCTCGGCACCTTGCGGCTGCGCCTGCCCGGCCGCCATCACGCCCTCAACGCCATCGCCGCCGTGGCCGTCGCCCGTCAGCTCGGCGTGCCGTTCGAGATCGCCGCCGCGGCGCTGACCGAGTTCGGCGGCATTCACCGGCGCTTCGAGTTGTGCGGCGAGGTGGGCGGGGTGATGGTGGTGAGCGATTACGGTCATCACCCGACCGAGATCCGCGCCACCCTGGCGGCCGCGCGCGAGGGCTTCGGGCGGCGCCTGGTGGTCCTCTTCCAGCCGCACCGCTACACCCGCACGCGCGATTTGTTCGCCGAGTTTCTCGACGCCTTCGACGCCGCCGATCACCTGGTGCTGACCGACATCTACCCGGCCGGCGAGGAGCCCGTGGATGGACTGAACGGCGAGGTCCTGTACTGGGCGCTGAAGCGGCGCGGCCACTTGGCGGTGTCGTACGTGCCGCGGCGGGACGACGTGGTGAGCGCGGTGCAGCCGCTGTTGCAGGTCGGCGACCTGGTGATGGTGCTCGGCGCCGGCAACATCCACGGCGTCGCCGACGAGCTGGTCGGCAGCTTGGCCGGCGCATCGCACGCCACATGGACGGTGCAGTAGGTGACGCAATGCGGGCCTGGCTCGGCGATCGCTTCGGCCGGCGGGTGCGCTTCGCCGAGCCACTCAGCCGCCATACCTCCTTCCGCGTCGGCGGCCCGGCCGACGCCTGGGTCGAGGTCGTCGCGGCCGAGGAGATCGCCGCGCTGCAGCGCGCCGCGCGCGCGCACGCCCTGCCGCTGGTCGTCCTCGGCACCGGCACCAACGTCCTGATCGCCGACCGCGGCGTGCACGGCATCGTCATCAAGCTCGGCGCCCCACTCGGCGCCTTCGCCTGGTCGCGCGACGGGGCGCACTGGCGCGTGCGCGCCGGCGCCGCGGCGCCGTTCAAGAAGTTGGTGCGCGCCGCCGCCGCGCGCGAGCTCACCGGGCTCGAGTTCGCCGAAGGCATTCCCGGCTCGATCGGCGGCGGCTTGCTGATGAATGCCGGCGCCTTCGGCGGCGAGATCAGCCACTGCGTCACCGGCATCGCCGTGGTCGAACCGGAGGTGGGTGAACGCGAGCTGCCGCGCAGCGCGCTGCGTTTCGGCTACCGGCGCTTCGATTTGCCGCCGCAGGCGATCGTCACGCGCGTCGACTTCGCCTTGGCCGCCGGCGATCCAGCCGCCATCCGCGCCGCCATGGCCGACGCTAAACGCAAGCGCGACCAGCACCAGCCGCGCGGCTTTCCCAACGCCGGCTCGGTGTTCAAGAACCCGCCCGGCGAGTTCGCCGGCCGGCTGATCGAGGCCGCCGGGCTCAAGGGGCGGCGCGTCGGTGATGCGATGGTCTCACCCCGGCACGCCAACTTCATCGTCAACCTGGGCCGGGCGACGGCCGGCGACGTGAAGCGCCTGATGGACGAGGTGACCGAAGCCGTGTGGCGGGCGCGCGCCATTCGCCTGGTGCCCGAGATCAAGCTGATCGGTGAGTGGGAGGCGGGCGCATGAGGGCGCGCTGGGTGCGCTGGCGCTGGGTGGGACTGGGCACCGTCGCGGCGCTGGTTGCCGCGGCCGCGCTCTGGATCGCCGGCCGGCCGCTGGCCGCCGCGATGCTGCGCCATCCATACTTCGCCATCGATCAGGTGATCGTCCGCGGGGCCGGGCCGGCGCTCAGCGCCGACGAGGTGCGCGCCTGGCTCGGCTTGGCGCCCGGAACGACCCTCTGGGGAGCCGCGCCGGCGAGCTTGCGCGCCCGGCTCGAGGAGCATCCATTCATCGCTCAGGCGGCGGTGCGGCGCGAGTTTCCGGGCCGCCTGGAGATCGTCGTCCGCGAGCGACAGCCCTGTGCCATCGCCGTGCTCGACGACCTCTACTACGTCGACCGCCGCGGCGCGCTCTTCGGTCCCCTCGCTCCGACCCATGGGCGCGATTTTCCCTTCATCACCGGACTCGACCCCGACACCCCGCCCGGCGAGCGCAGCCGGCTGCTGCGTCGCGCGCTGCGCGTGCTGCGCCGCAGCGCGCAAGCGTCCGCCGAGGCGGAGGCCGGCTACGCCCTCGGCGCGGTCTCCGAAGTCCACGTCGATGCCGCCGACGGAGTGACCCTCTATCCGAGCCTGCCGCGCGTGGCCATCGTCCTCGGTTGGGGGAGCTGGTCGGTCAAGCTCGAACGCGCCGCGCGCGTCCTGACGCATGCGCAGCAAGCGTCCGATCGCGTCGCGCGCATCGATACCCGCTTCCGCAATCAAGTCGTCACAACCCTGCGCGCTCGACCGGTCGCGGCGCCGGCGCCGACGCCCGCCCGCCGGCGCGATGCGGTGCCGCCGCCGGCGCGCGGCGGCGGCCTGCAGCGATGAGTGGCATGGCCAAGAAACCCGAACTGCTCGTCGGTCTCGACATCGGCCCAGCCAAGGTCGCCGCCGTGGTGGCGGAGCTGGCCGCCGGCGGCGGATTGAACGTCGTCGGCTGCGGCACCGCGGCCAGCGAAGGCCTGCGCCGCGGCGTGGTGGTCAACATGGAGGCCACCGTGCAGGCGATCGCCAGCGCGGTCAAAGAGGCCGAGCTGCGCGCCGGGTGCGAGATTCACAACGTCTTCGCCAGCGTCGGCGGCGGGCAGATCAAGGGCTTCAACAGCCATGGCGTGGTGGCGATCAAGAGCGGCGAGGTGACGGCCGGCGACGTCGAGCGCGTGCTCGACGCGGCGCGCGCCGTGGCCCTGCCGATGGACCAGGACATCCTGCACGTCTTGCCGCAGGAGTTCGTCGTCGACGGTCAGGACGGCATCAAGGAGCCGGTCGGCATGTCCGGCGTGCGCCTGGAGGCACGGGTGCACATCGTCAGCACGCCGATCGCCGCGGCCCAGAACGTCATCAAGTGCTGCCAGCGCGCCGGCCTGCACGTCGCCGACCTGGTCTTCGCGCCGTGTGCCGCGGGCGAGGCCGTGCTCTCGCCGGAGGAAAAAGAGCTCGGCGTGGCCTTGGTCGAGATCGGCGCCGGCACCACCGGCCTGTTGGCGTTTGCCGCCGGCGCGGTGAAACACACCGCCGTGCTGTCGGTGGGCGGCAATCACGTCTCGAGCGACATCGCCGCCGGGCTGCGCACCCCGTTTCGCGACGCCGAACTGCTGAAGCGACGCTTCGCCTCGGCGCTGGTCGGCGCGGTGCCGCCGGCGGAAACGGTCGAGGTGCCGACCGTCGGCGGGCGGGCGCCGCGCGAGCTGTCGCGCCGCCTCCTCGCCGAGATCGTCGAGCCGCGCCTGGACGAGATCTTCGCCCTGGTTCAGCGCCAGCTCATCCGCTGTGGGCTCGACCAAGCCCTGGCCTCGGGCGTGGTGCTGACCGGCGGCAGCGTGATGATGGACGGGGTGACGGGGCTCGCCGAGCGCGTGTTCAAGCTGCCGGTGCGGCTGGGCGTTCCCGTCGGCGTCGACGGCTTGGACGAGAGCCTCGCCACCCCGACCTACGCCGCCGCGGTCGGGTTGGCGCGGTTCGGTGCCCAACCGCGCCTCCGACTCCCCGGCCTGGCCGAGGACGGGCGGCTGCTGCAGCGCGTCGGCCGCCGCATGGTGGAGTGGATCAAAGAGTTGATGTGAGACGGATTTTCCCGTATGCAGGCGGTGTCATCCGGCCGCAGTGGGGGAAAGGGAGGTTGAGGATGATAGAGCTGGTCGGAAGTGAGGGCGCCGGCGCCTGCATCAAGGTCATCGGCATGGGCGGCGGCGGTGGCAACGCGGTCAACACCATGATCGCGTCCGGCCTGCGCGGCGTCGAGTTCATCGTCGCCAACACCGATGCGCAAGCGCTGAAGAACAACCTGGCGCCGGTCAAGCTGCAGCTCGGCGGCAAGGGCCTGGGCGCCGGTGCCAAACCGGAAGTCGGGCGCGCCGCCACCGAAGAGCACGCCGATCGCGTGCGCGAGCAGCTCGCCGGAGCCGACATGGTGTTCATCACCGCCGGCATGGGCGGCGGTACGGGTACCGGCGGGGCGCCGGTGGTCGGGACCATCGCGCGCGAGCTCGGCGCGCTGTCGGTCGGCGTGGTGACCAAGCCGTTTGCCTTCGAGGGCAAGCGCCGCATGCAACAAGCCGAGATGGGCATCGGGCTGCTCAAAGAGGCCGTCGACACCCTGATCGTGATTCCGAACGAGCGCCTGCTGGCGACCGTGGCGCGCCAGACGTCGGTGCTCGACGCCTTCCGCGGCGCCGACGACATCTTGCTGCAAGCGGTGCGCGGCATCTCCGACCTGGTCACCGTGCACGGGCTGATCAATCTCGATTTCGCCGACGTGCGCACGATCATGTCCGAGATGGGCATGGCGATCATGGGCTCGGGCGCGGCGCGCGGCGAGAACCGCGCCATCGAGGCGGCCCAGCGCGCCATCTCCAGCCCCTTGCTGGAGGATCTCTCGATTCGCGGCGCCAAGGGGGTGTTGATCAACATCACCGGCAGCGCCGATCTCGCCCTGCACGAGATCAACGACGCCTCCTCGCTCATTCAGGCAGAGGCACACGAGGATGCCAACATCATCTTCGGCGCCGTCATCGACGAGCGCATGGGCGACGAGGTGCGGATCACGGTGATCGCCACCGGCTTCGGACCGACCGCCGCCGCCCACAGATCCGTGCCCGTGGTCAGCACGGCGGCGACGGCGGTCAGCAACAACGGCAGCCGTCCGGTGGCGGCGGTGGCGACGCGCGGCTTTGGGGCCGAGGCGATCCGGCGCGTCGGCGCCAGCGATCGCCCGGTGCGCCGCGTCGGCCGTGTCGTCGACGAGGGCGGCGAACCACAGCTGCAGGCCTGTGCGGACGACACCAGCGTCCCCGACGCCGGCCCGGCGGAGTACGTCATCGATACGCCCAGCGACGACGATCTCGAGCACGACTACGAGTCTCCGGCTTTTCTGCGGCGCGCCAAGTAAGCGCGCCGCCTGTCGCCGGCCGGCTCGGCTGCGATATCCGACGGACCCTCCGTACACTGGGAGACGCCCCTTCGGGGGCGTCTCCTCCCTCCTCCACATGCCGGTGTCGGGTGCCCGGGGTCGGGGACCGGACTCCCACCCCCCGACCACTGCCGAGCGAGGCGCGAAGCGGGCTTTCGCGGATCACCCCTTGAGGCCATGGTGAGGCCCGGCTACGCTCGCCGGCAGTGTCGGAGTTGCCCATCCACGAGGCGCGGGCGCGCCAGCGGCGCGCGGCGGAGCATCTGCGCTTCGCCAAGAAGCACGACGCGCCGCGGCGCGTCTGCCTCGCCTACCCGAACCGGTATCCGATCGCCATGGGCAACCTGGGCTTCCAGGTGGTCTATGAACTCTTCGACCGCGCCAGCGACGTCGTCTGCGAGCGCGCCTTCTTGCCGGATGCGGACGAGGCCGTTGCCGCGGGCGACTTGCGCACGCTCGAGAGCCGCCACCGCGTGGCGGCGTGCGACCTGCTGGCGCTGTCGATCTCCTTCGAGGTCGACTATCTCAACGTGCCGCGCCTGCTCGAGCTGGCCGGCCTGCCGGCGCGCCGAACCGAGCGCGGCGCGGCCTATCCGCTGGTGATCGCCGGCGGCCCGGCCGTCTTTCTGAATCCGGAGCCGATCGCCGATTTCATCGACTGCTTCCTGATCGGCGAAGCCGAGGAGATGTTGCCGGAGTTCCTTGCCGCCTGGGCGCGCGCCGACGGCGAGGAGCGCGACGCCGCGCTCGCCGCCATCGCCGTCGCGGTGCGCGGTGCGTACGTCCCGGAGCACTTCGCGCCGCGCTACGACGGCGCCGCGCTCGTCGAGCTGGACCATACCGGACCCGGTCCGGCGCGCGTCGAGCGCCGATTGCTCTGGGATCTGAACCGCTTCGCCACCACCACCCGCGTGCTCAGCGACGAGGCGGTGTTCGGCGACATGGTGCTGGTCGAGGCCAGCCGCGGCTGCCAGTGGGGCTGCCGGTTCTGCGCCGCCGGCTACATGTACCGGCCGATCCGGACGCGCGACCCGCAGCAGCTCGCCGCCGCCGTTGATGCCGGCCTGCGCGAACGCCAGACGATCGGTCTGGTGGGGGCCGAGATGGCCAGCGTGCCCGGCGTCGACGAGCTCGCCGAGCTCGCCGTGGCGCGCGGCGGGCGCCTGTCGCCGTCGTCGCTCAAGGCCGATTGCGTCACGCCGCGCCTGGCCGCCGGGCTCGCCGCCGGCGGCACGCGCAGCGTCACGGTGGCGCCGGAAGCCGGCTCCGAGCGCTTGCGCCGCGTCATCAACAAGAACCTCACCGAGGCCGACATCCTGCGCGCCGTCGACCTGCTGGTCGGCGAAGGCGTGCAACAGCTCAAGCTGTATTTCATGATCGGCCTGCCCTCCGAGACGGAGGAGGATGTCCTCGCCATCCCGGCGCTGTGCGCGCGCATCCGCGCCCAGCTCGCCGCCGGTGCCACCACGCGCCAGCGCGTCGGCAGCATCACGGTGTCGCTCAACGCCTTCGTGCCCAAACCCTGGACGCCCTTTCAATGGGATCCGATGGAGGCGATCCCGACCTTGCGCGGCAAAGTGCAGCGGCTGCGCCGTGCGGCGGCGCAGGTGGCCAATCTGCAGCTCGACGTCGAATCGCCGCGCGAGGCCTATCTGCAGACGCTGCTGTCGCGCGGCGACCGCCGCCTGGCGGCGTTCATCGAGGCCGTGCACGCCGCCGACGGCGATTGGTGGCGGGTCATCCGCCGCTGGCAGCGCGATGGCCTGCCCGACCTGCCGCCGCCCGACGCCTACGTCCGCCGCACCTATGCATCGGATGAGCCGCTGCCCTGGGACTTCATCGACCACCGCATCGCCAAGTCCTACTTGTGGATCGAGCGCCGCAAGGCCTTTGCCGCGCGCCAGACGGCGCCGTGCGATACGGCGACGTGCGAGAGTTGCGCCGCCTGCTGAGCGGATAGGTTGTTAGGGTGTTGCGTCGTTAGGTTGTTAGATGCTGGCTCGAAATTCTACCCCTCCTTCAGAGGATCCCTAACAACTAACAACCTGATAACTATAACTAACAACTTGCCATGATCATCGCCGTCGGCACCGACGCCATCGAGGTTGCGCGCGTGCAGCGCGCCGTCGATCATCCGCAATGGGGGGCGCGCTTTCGCGCCCGCGTGTTCACGCCCGGCGAGATCGCCTATTGCTTCGAGCGGCGCCGGCACGCCGAGAGCTTCGCGGCGCGCTTTGCCGCCAAGGAAGCGGTGATGAAGGCACTCGGCACCGGCTACGCGCAGGGGGTGTGGTGGCGCGACATCGAGGTGGTGCGCACTGGCGGTCCGCCGCGCCTGGTCCTGCGCGGCGGTGCCCAGGTGCGGGCGATGGCGCTCGGCATCTCGCGCTGGCACCTGTCGCTGACCCACACCGCCGGCCAGGCGCTGGCGCATGTCATCGCCGAAGGCGAGGGGACGTAGCGCCCCGCCACTGCAGCCGCCGGGGTGATGGACACCGCGATGTTCGTCCTGTCGATCGACCTGGGAACGAGCGGGCCGAAGGTGGCGCTGGTCAGCGCGCGGGGTGATATCGAGGCTCGCGCCGTCGGGTCGGTGCAGACCCACCTGCTGCTGCCCGCAGGCGCGGAGCAGGACGCGGAGGAGATCTGGTCGTCGGTCGTCAGCGCCATCCGGCGCACGCTCGCTGAGGCGGCCGTGCCCGCGGAACAGATCGCCGCCGTCACCTGCGCCAGCCACTATTTCTCCATCGTGGCCGTGGATAGCGATCTATGCCCGGTGATGAACCTGATGCTGTGGATGGACGGCCGCGGCAAGCCGCACACCCGCCGGCTCTACGAGACCCAGCCGGCCGCCTTCGAGACCTGGCTCGAGACGCACGGCATGATCCCGCTCCCGGCGGGGACCGACTCGCTCTCGCATATGCTCTACGTCCGCCACGAGCGCCCCGAGGTCTACGAGCGAACCTTCAAGTTCCTCGAGCCGGTCGACTTCATCGTCGCCCGGCTGACGGGCTCGTGCAGTGCCAACCTGTGCACGGCGTTTCCGCTGTTGCTGACCGACAACCGCGACCTCGCGGCGCGCGACTACGATGCCGAGCTCCTGCGCATGTCGGGTCTCGACCGCGACAAGCTTCCCGATCTCGTCCCGGTCGGCGCGGTGGCGGGCCGCCTGCGCCCGCAGGTCGCCGCCGAGCTCGGCCTGGCGCCGCGCCTTCGCGTCTACTCGGGCATGAACGACACCCAGGCGGCGGCGGTCGGCACCGCCACCTTTCGCGGCGGCGGTGCCATCAACGTCGGCACCACGAGCCAGGTGCTGGCGCATGTCGCCGGCAAGAAAACCGACCTGGCCAATGCGATCCTGAGCATGCCGAGCCCGATCCGCGGGCGTTACATGGTCATGGCCGAGAATGGGCTCGCCGGGAAGGCACTCGACCACTTCCTGCGCCACGTCGTCCACGCCACCGATCCCCTCGCCGACCATGCCGTCGCGGCGCCTTTTGCCGGCGTCGAGGAGACGGTGGCGGCAACGCCCGCCGGCAGCGGCGGGGTGCTCTACCTCCCCTGGCTCAGCGGTGCCCAGGCGCCCGAGCACAGCCCCGCCATGCGCGGCGGCTTCCTCAACCTATCGCTGGCGACGACGCGCGCCCACCTGCTGCGCGCCGTCCTCGAAGGCGTCGCCTTCAACCTGCGCTGGATGCTGCCGGCGGTGGAGCGCTTCGCCGATACGCGTTTCGAGGAGCTGCTCTTCTCCGGCGGCGCGGCCGGGTCCGATGTCTGGTCGCAGATCCTCGCCGACGTGCTCGACCGCCCGGTGGCACAGCTCGCCGATGCGCGCTTCGTCAACACCCTCGGCAGCGCCTTTCTCGCCTTCGTCGACCGCGGGGCGCTCGGGCTCGACGACATCGACCGCCTGTGTCGGATCAAGCGCCGCTACGTGCCGCGCCCGCAGGCGCGGCAGGTGTACGACGATCTCTTCGCGCAGTTCCTGGCGGCCTTCGAGCGCACCCGCCCGATCTTCGAGGCCCTCAATGGCGACAGGGAGCAATCATGGCAGACGTGAAGGCAAGCGCGTTCGGCGCGATCTATCCCTACGCCGAGCGCTTCGGCGTCAACCACCGGCTGCCCGAGCGGGGCCGCGGCCGCGCCGAGATCCTCGCCGAGCTGCGCCAGATGGCCAGCGAGGAGGACACCACCTGGCAGACCGGGAAGTGCTCGGGCACGATGTACTGCGGCGACCTGGAGCACTACGCCTTCCTCAACCAGGCGTTCGCGCTCTACTCGCACGTCAACGCGCTGCAGCGCGACATGTGTCCCAGCGCAACGCGCTTCGAGGGCGAGATCGTCGCCATGACGCTCGATCTCATGCACGCCGAGGCGGTGCAGTCGCACCACCCCGGCGAGACGCCGTGCGGCTCGGTCACCGCGGGGGGGACGGAGAGCATCCTCACCGCGTTGGTGACGTACCGCGACAAGTTTCGCGCCGAGCGCGGCATCCGCGCCCCCGAGATCATCCTGCCGGCCACCGCGCACCCGGCCTTCGAGAAGGGCGCGCATCTCTTCGCCATCGACATCGTGCGCGCCCCGGTGGACCCGCACACCACGCTGGTCGATGTGGACTTCGTCCGCTCCCACATCACCGACAACACCATCGCGCTCGTCGGCTCGGCCGGCAATTACCCGTACGGCACCATCGACCCGATCGCCGAGCTTGCCGAGCTGGCTGCCGCGCGCGCCATCGGCTTGCACGTCGACGGCTGCCTCGGCGGCTTCATCCTGCCGTGGGGCGAGGAGCTCGGCTACGACATCCCGGTCTTCGACTTCCGCCTGCCCGGCGTCACCAGCATCTCGGCCGACACCCACAAGTACGGCTATGGGCTGAAGGGCACCTCGGTGCTGATGTACCGCGACCAGGCCTTTCGCCGCTACCAGTACTTCCTCAGCCCCGACTGGCCGGGCGGCAAGTACTTCTCCCCCGGCCTCGCCGGCAGCCGCTCGGGCGGCCTGCTCGCCGCCACCTGGGCGGCGATGGTCAGCCTCGGCCGAGAAGGCTACCGGCGCTACGCCAAGGCCATCTTCGAGACCGCGTACGCCATGCAGGCGGCGGTGCGCAGCCACCCCGAGCTGCGCCTCATGGGCGCGCCGACGTGGTGTTTCTCCGTTACCGCGGACGCAT
>CAYYWP010000091.1:0-17969 GCA_964475125.1 uncultured Binatia bacterium (SeqCode)
CGCAGACCGACGTCGAGGAGGTGGCGCGCGCCTTCACCGGCTGGACGGTGGTCAACGGCCAGTTCTTCTTCGACCCGGCCAACCACGACACCGGCGCCAAGACGGTGCTCGGTCAGGTGCTGCCGGCCGGCCGTGGCATCGAGGACGGCGAGGACGTGCTCGACATCCTCGCCGCGCACCCGTCGACGGCGCGCTTCATCTGCCACAAGCTCTCGCAACTCTTGGTCAGCGACACGCCGGCGACCTCGCTGGTCGATCGCTGCGCCGCCGAATACCTGTCCACCGAAGGTCAGATCGCGGCGCTGGTGCGCATCATCCTGCGCTCGCCCGAGTTCGCCGCGCCGTTCGTCTTCCGCGCCAAGGTGCGCACGCCGGTCGAGATGGCCGTTTTTTGGGCTCGTTCGCTCGGTGCGACCGGTGACGCGGCGGGCTTGCACGCGGCGGTCAGTGCCATGGGTATGCGGCTGTTCGAGAACCCGGTGCCGACCGGCTGGTCGGAGACCGGCGATGACTGGATCAACTCCAACCTGCTGCTGCAACGCTATGCCTACGCCAACCGCTTGGTGCGCAATCAGCTCGGCGGCACCACCGTCGATCTGCGCGGCTACTTCCTGGCCAACAACCAGGTCACCGCGGACGGCGTGGTGGGCTTCTTCCTCCAGCAGCTCTTCTACGGCGAGTTCACCGCGCTGGAGTACGACACGGCGATCGGCGTGCTCACCGACGACGGCACGCTGCCGTTCTTCCTGGTCCAACCCGATGCGGAGGCGCGCCTGCAGCAGATGGTGGGGACGGTGTTGAGCTATCCCGGCAGCCAGTATCAGTGAGCCAGTTGGCGGGCGCCGCGCCGTCGGCGGCCGGCTGCGATAGGACAGACCTATTACTATGATGAAGCGACGAGAGTTCCTCCGGTATCTGGCCACGGCGGGGGCGAGTACGGCCGCCTTCGCCTTCACCAATCCGCTGCGCCCGCGCCTGGCGTTCTCGCAGAGCGCCGCCGGCAAGACCGTGGTGGTCATCTTCCAGCGCGGCGGCTGTGATGGCCTGAACACGGTGGTGCCGTTCGGCGATGCGAACTACTACGCGCTGCGCAATATCATCGCCGTCGCGCCGCCGAATGCCGCCGACCCGACCGCGGCACTGGCCTTGAACGGCTTCGGCGCGCCGTCGAACTTCTTCGGCCTCCATCCCGGCCTGGCGCCGCTGCTGTCAATCTGGAACCGGGGCAGCCTCGCCGTGCTGCCGGCGACGCACTATCCCAACGCCTCGCAGTCGCACTTCGACGGCCAGGAGAATCTCGAGAGCGGTGCTAGCAGCGCCACCACCGACGGCTGGCTGAACCGCCACCTGGTTGCGCTGCCGCGGCCGGCGGCCCTGCGCGCCGTCGGCTTCGGCGACGAGCTGCCGCACGCGCTACGCGGCCAGCTCGTGGTCTCGGCGTTCAACGACATCGCCACCTTCCGCCTCGGCCTGCCGCCCGATCAAGAGCAGGCGCTGCTCACCGATCTCAACCGCGTCTACAGCCAAGCGGTCGACAACGGCAAGGCCTACCGCGCCCTCGTGCTCGAGCACGGGCGCGCGGTGGTGAATGATCTCGCCGTGCTCAGCAGTATCGATACGGCCAGCTATCAGCCGGCCAACGGCGCCGCCTACCCGAACTCGACCTATGGCCGCCAGCTGCGCCAGATCGCGCAGCTCATCAAGGCAGATGTCGGCCTGGAGACCGCGGCGCTCAGCATCGGCGGCTGGGACACGCACTCCGGCCAGGGCGGCGGCGAGGCGAACGGCCAGCAGGCGCGCCGCCACCAGGATTTCGCCGCCGGCATCGCCGCGTTGTACGCCGACCTCGGGGCGCGAGTCAGCGACGTCACCATCGTCACCATGACCGAGTTCGGCCGCACCGCCGCCGACAACGGCAGCGGCGGCACCGATCACGGCCACGCCGCCGCCTGGTTCGTTGCCGGCGGCGCCGTGCGCGGCGGCATCTACGGTACCTGGCCGGGGTTGGCGCCGGCGCAGCTGGTGGGTGGTCGGTATCTCGACCACAGCATCGACTTCCGCGATGTCATGGGCGACGTGGTGTCGGCCCACCTCGGCAACGTCGATCTGGCCTCCGTCCTGCCGGGGCACACCTATCGATCGGTCGGCCTGTTCGGCTGACGATTCCCCCCGCCGCCGGTACTGCTCTCAGGCGGCATTTTGCTCGCGGAAAGTTTGACAGCGAGCCGAATTCACGCGTACTACGAAGCCCCCGCCGCCTGTGTAGCGTCGGGAGTCGGAGGCTTGGAGGATTCGATGCAGCAGCGCATACCGTTTTCGACGCGGGCTCGACTCGCCGTCCTTCTGTTTGGCGCCCTGCTCGCTCTCGCTGCATGCGGCGACGACGACGACGACGGGCGGCGTCCGACGCCGACCGTAACGGCGACCGCCACCGTTACCGCAAGCCCGACGCCGACGACCCCACCCTGTGACTTGCCACCGCCGTTCTGCGGCGGGGATTTCCCGCTCAACACGCTGCAGACCACGAGCTACGGGCCGGCGTGGGCTGACGTCGCAACCGGCGACCCGCAAACGGACTTCGTTCCCTGCTTCGGCCCCTATGCGCTCTGTTTCTATGCCGAATGCCCCGTCTCACCCGACGGCAAAGTCAGCGACTGCCCCTGTTTCGACTGGTACGGGATGAATTTCGTCCTGGTCAGCGCCATCCTCAACCTCGACCTCTACAACGCCACCAAGAGCCAGTGCGATGCCGATCCGAGCAGTTGCCAGGTTCCCAACGGTGCGCCGGTCTGTGCGGCGATCAACAACGGGACCTTCCTGAACGGTGCCGAGCGCATTTCGACTTTCAGCCTGTACCAACCGGCCGGCATCATGATCGGCCAAAAGGATTGCAGCGACCAGCCCGGCCTGTACGCCGGCTGCATGACCGGGCCGTGCTTTGGTCCGGTGACGCCGGACCCGGGTCAGAAGACGGCCACCATCCACTGCGACTGCCCGAACTACGACGGCCCGTTCCAGGTCGGCCAGAAGGATGTGTCGTGCGACATCGCGCCGAAGGTGTGGTCGGCATCCTACAACCCCAACCCGCCGCCGGACCCGTGCGACCAATTTCCCCACCAGGGCTGCGTGCCGGACGCTCCACCTCCCTGTGGCTGCCCGCTCTATCAGTCGGGGACCGTCCTGCCGCCGGGCAGCGGCGTCGATTGCAACCTCGTCTGCCAACAATACGCCGCCTGCAAGAAGCAGGGCGATATCGAGCTCGGCTTCACCTGCGATGCCACCATTTGCACCTCGACCGATCACGACCTCGTCTTCGAGGCGTGTCTCGGCTTGGAGAAATGCCAGCTCGGCGAGATCTTCAAAGCGGAGCAGGCGGCACAGTGCAGTTGCTGCGCTAGCCAGCTGTGCGACTGCGAGCCGAATGCGGCGACGAACGTGGCGATCTCGGCCCTCAATGCCGAGCAGCGCGAGGACGGCGATACGCCGCAGTGCGACATCAACGGCACGCTGTGCGGGGCGGAACCGTAACGGCGGGTTGCGGCACAAGCGCTCGTCGAAGGGATGAGCGCCCCCGTTTGAGCGGGAGGGGCGGCGCGCTCACTCCGGCGGCGGACGGTACCGCCGTCCGCCGCGCGGGGTCTTGTTCGCCCGCGCGCGGCTCGGCAGACTGAGGCATGCCCGAGCTGCCGCGCGTCCCGGATACGTTTTCTCGCCGCTTGCCCGAGGGCGACACGCATGAGCGACTGGTGTGTGATCACTGCGGCTTCATCAACTACGAGAATCCCAGGGTGGTCGTCGGCTCGGTCTGCACGTGGGAAGATCGCATCCTCCTCTGCCGGCGCGCCATCGAGCCGCGCAAGGGGTACTGGACCCTGCCGGCTGGCTACCTCGAGGTGCGCGAGGCCACCGCAACCGGGGCGGCGCGCGAAGCCTGGGAGGAGGCCTGCGCGCGCATCGAGATCGAGGCCCTCCTGGCGGTCTACAACATCCCGCGCCTCAGCCAGGTGCAGGTGATCTACCGCGCCCGCCTGCTCAACGCCGACATCGCCGCCGGTCCCGAGAGCCAGGCGGTCGGGCTCTTCGCCTGGGAGGAGATCCCGTGGACCGAGCTCGCCTTCCCCAGCGTGCGCTGGGCCCTCGAGCACTTCCGCGAGGTGCGCGACCAACCCGTCTTCGCCGCCCGCAGCAACCCCCCCGGCCAGCACGGCGACTACTGACCCCTAGCCGAGAAAGCCTTTCACCACGAAGAACACGAAGCCGGCGAAGATCACGGCGCAGGGCAGAGGCGCTTGGATCAGTCTCAACCCCATCGTTGCGAGCTTCTCTCCCTTCCTCGCACGGCCGAGAAACCCTCGCCATTCGCCTTCGTGACCTTCGTGGTTTCAGAGAATCGGTTGTTCACAGCTTGGCGACGCACTTGATCTCGATCATCAGCTCCGGAAACGCCAAGCGCGGGATCTGAATCAGCGTGCTGCTCGCTGCTGCGCCGCCGGGGTACACCTCCGGCCGCACCTTCGTCGCCGCAACCATTGCCGCTTCGATGTCGGTCACGAAGGTCAGCTCGTCGACCACGTTGGCCATGGTGGCGCCGAGCTGTGCCAGCGCCTTACGGATGTTCACGTAAGCCTGGCGCATCTGCGCCTCCATATCGCCGATCCCGATGATCGTGCCGTGCTCGTCGTGGCTCACTTGCCCGGAGAGATGGATGGTATCTCCCACCTTCACTCCTTGCGCGTAGCCGTACTCCGTCTCCCAGGGCATGCCGAAGCTCGCGGTCTCCTTCGTGATCGCCATAAAGCCTCCTTCTGTTGCCCGACGGCAGTGTGAACGTCAGGAACCCATGCACGTCCGCGGCGCGGCCGTGTCCCCTCATCGATCTGTCTGCTCCGTGTTCGTGCCGGCGAGCCACGCGCGATGGTCGCGGAGCATGCAGCGGTCCATGATTACCAACAATCCGGCGGCGCGGGCGGTGGCCGCGGCAGCGTGGTTGACGACGCCGTCTTGCATCCACACGGCGCGGGCGCCGACGGCGATGGCGTCGGTGACGACCGGCTCGACGAGCTCGGCGCGGCGAAAGACGTCGACCACCTCGATCGGGGCGGGCACGGCGCGCAGATCCGGGTAGCACGGCAGGTCGTGCCAGCGCTGCAGGCGCAGATTGACGGCGAGAATCTCGTAGCCCGCCGCGCGCAGGTAGGTGGCGACCTGGTGCGAGGGGCGATCCGGGCGGTCCGAGAGACCGACCACCGCGACACGCCGAAAGGCGCGCAAGATGTGGGCAGCGGTGGCGCGCTCGTCCATCATCGACTCGGCGATGGCTGCGGCGGAGCGCGACGGCGCTCAAGCGGGCGGCGGCGCCTCGGCGGGGCGGAATTGCTTGCCGACCCCGACCAGCCCGTGCGCGGGCAGCCAGACGCGTCGCGCGGCGTCGGCGACGGCGTGGCCGATCACCTGGGCGCGATGGCCGTGTGCGGCGGCGATGGTGAGCGCGCGTTCGGCGTCGCCCGGGGCGAGCACGGCGGCGAAGCCGACGCCCATGTTGAAGGTGCGGAACATCTCGGCGGCATCGACCGCGGCGGCACGCTGGATGAGCGCGAAGATCGGCGGCGGGGCCGGCAGGCGGTCGATGACGAAGCCCATCGGCGCGGCGACGCGCGACAGGTTGAGGAGGCCGTCACCGGTGATGTGCAAGAACGCCTTCACTGCCAGACCCGCGTCCAGCATGGCCAGCGCCGGTGCGACATACAGCAGGGTCGGCTCCAGGAGCTCCTCGCCGAGGCCGCGCCCGAGCTCGGCGACGTGCTGGTCCAACGACAGCCGCGCCCGTTCGAGCAGCGCATGGCGCGCCAGCGTGTAGCCGTTGCTATGCAAGCCGCTGCTCGGCAGGCCGATGACGCAATCGCCGGCGGCGACGTCCTGCCCGATCAGCACCTGGCGCGGGTGGACGGTGCCGATGCAGGTCCCGACCAGCTCGAACGGATAGGCCACCTCGCCGTGCATCATCTCGCGCAACTGCGCGATCTCGCCGCCGGGAATGTTGATCCCCGCCCGCTGCGCGCCGTCGTGGAGTCCCTGGGCGATGGCGGCGAGGGCGTCCGGGTCGACGTGGTGGACGGCGATGTAGTCGACCATCGACACGGGGCGCGCGCCGACGCACAACACGTCGTTGGCATTCATCGCCACGCAGTCGATGCCGACGGTGTCGTAGCGGCCCAGCCGCTGCGCCACCAGCAGCTTGGTGCCGACCCCGTCGGTGGAGATCGCCACCGCCAGTTCCGGCGCGACCGGGAGGACGTTGGCGTAGTAGCCGAGCGGCAGGAGCGGCCGCACGGGATTGAAGCGAAACGTCGCCTCGACCCAGGTGGCGAGGCGGCGCAAGCTGCTGTCGACGCCCTCGGTGTCCACCCCCACCGCCTCGTAGGTCAGCGCCATGACCCGCGCACCCTAGGCGCCGCTTCGCCGCGCCGTCAAGCCGCCAGCCGCCTCGGGAAGCACACTTGCTTTTGCCCGGTTGACCGGTGAGGATCGAGGCGCTGCGAACGGTGTCGTATGGCCATGACGTCGCGCCTGACGGGAATGTTGCTCGGTCTCGGTGCCGCAGTCGCCCTGTTGGGAGCGGTCGTCGTCGGCCTGCGCCCGGAGGCGCAGGAGCCCGCCACCATCGAGTTCGAAGACGTCTCCCCGACCGAGCTGGAGCTCTACATCGACGTCTACGCGGCGATGCAGGCGAATCACGACTTGATGCTCGAGACTGTGGTGCAGCAGAAAGGGACGTCGCTCGAGCAGTTCCGCGCCATCGAGCGCCGGGTGCAGCGCGACGATCAGTTGGTGCGCAAGGTCCGCGAGGCCCTGGCTACCGATGCCAAGACGCGCGGCGAGCAGCTCGCCCCCCTGGCGGCTAAGCCGCCGCAGGCCTCGGGCTCGGTGCCCGAGCCCGCCCCGGCCCCGTGAGGCGGCGGCCACGCGGCGGCGAACCGTACGGCGGCGCCCGCCACCGCAAAGCGGAATAGCGTCCCAGCCGAGACCGCCTTGCACTGCGTTGGTGCACATGCCAGCTTCCCGCTACGGCGAGCTCACGACAGGAGGACGCGATGGCTGATCAGCCTCACGAGGAAGGGCCAGTCGACGCCCAGGAGGTCCTGCGCACCTTGGACGACGTGCGGAGCCGTCTGCGCACGCTGATCTGGGCCTTGCACGGCATGCATCAGGATTTGTCGTCGCTGACCGTCGATGACCTCACCGACATCGAGCACCTGCTGACCGAGACGCTCGACCACCTGCTGTCGCCGGCGTACGACGCGGTCAGCCAGATGCTCAACGCCAGCTCCGGCGGCGCCGTCACCACCCACTGAGCGCGGCCCGTGGCGCGCGTGTGGTTCGTCCGCCGCCGCGGCGGACAATGGATCGCGCCCGGCGGTCGACCGGCGTTCGAGCGGCCCTTCGCCGCGTTGGTGTTTCCACTCGACATCGGCACGCATCGGCGCATGTCGGACGAGCGCGTGGTTCCTGCCCCGGAAACGGCGGCGGAGCCCGGCGCGCTGCAGCGCGTATTCGTCGAGGTCGAGGGCGGCGATCTCGACGGCGTGCCGTTCACCGGCTACACCCCGGGGCTGTACGACTCACCGTATTCTCCAGCCGAAGTCGCCCGCCGCCTCACGGCGGCGCGTCGGACCGCACGGCGGTCGGCGGCATGAAGCGATCGTGGCTGGCGGCGCTGCTCGCCCTGGCAGCCCTGGCGGCGGCACCGAGCTGCGGCGACAGCGCCGACGGCTCGCCCTTCCGTACCCTCGGCAAGCGCGGCGCCTTGCCAGCCAAGAGCGCGCGCGCCGAACGCTGAGACGGGGCGACCCGACGATGGCGCCATGAACTTCCGCCATCGACTGACGCGGGCACAACAGCGCGAATACGACCGCAGCGAAGCCATCGGCGCCATTCCGCTCCGCGCCACCCCGCGGCTGGCGCGCGCGGTGACGCTGCTCGATTGGGCGCTCACGCACGAGGACGTGCCGCGCACGGCACGGCTGGCACAGGTGATCTGCGACGAGCTGTGTGCGGCCCTGCGGGTGGCGAGCGTGCGCGTCGCGGTCCGGGCGGTGCGGCCATCCGATCAACGCGGCGAGCTGCACGGCTTGTACGAGTCCAGCAGCCGCCGGCGCGCCATCTCCGTCTGGATGTTCACCGCCAAGCGCCGGCAGGTGGTGAAGTACAAGACCTTCTTGCGTACGCTCGTGCACGAGGTCTGTCATCACCTCGATTACGAGTTGCTCGGCCTCGCCGAGTCGTTTCACACCGGCGGCTTCTTCAAGCGCGAATCGAGCCTGACCCATCAGTTGATTACCGCTGCGCACCGCGCCCCCGCGGACGGTCTGGCGACGCCTGTAGCAGCCCGTTGAAAAGCGTGTTCCGCCCACGCTTCGACGGGCTCGGGGCATGTCCTGAGCTCGTCGAAGGGTGAGCGGAACACGTTGCGGCACAAGCACTTCCCGCTCATCCTGAGCCCGTCGAAGGATGAGCGCGGCCTTTTTCAACGGACTGATAGGCGGCGAGCGGTAGCGGCGGAAACTGCGCCCGCGGCGACGCTTGTGGGGGGGCTTCCATGCTCCGCCGCGGCGTTTCCCCGGGGGCGCGGGATGAAACCCGCGCCCCACGGTCCCACTGCCCGCCGGCGGGCGCGGGCAGCGCCGCCGCCGCTTGCCGCCGCGTCTTTCTGCGCATCACGCGTCGCTTTTTGACCGCGGATCGTGTACAGAGGCGACGTGCGGGTGACGACGGCGGCGGGGGTTCGTGAGACGCGTATCGAAGTCACCGACAATCTCGACGAGCTCCTGTCGGTGCTGCCACCGCGGCTTGCGTCGGCGCTGCGAGAACACTCGGACCTCGCCCAGCTCATCGAGGTCGTCTGCGATCTGGGCCGCCGGCCCGAGGCGCGCTTTCCGACCGGGGTGGCGACGCTGGCCGACGCGCCGGTGACGCGCGACGATCTCGATTACCTCGCCGGCCACGTCGGCCAGTTCAACAAGGACAACCGCGCCGGCATCGCGCGTACGCTGCATCGCATCTCGGCGCTGCGCAACCGCATGGGCGACATCGTCGGCGTCACCTGTCGCGTCGGCCGCGCCGTCTACGGCACCATCGACGTCGTGCGCGACGTGATCGAGGCCGGCCAGAGCCTGCTGCTCGTCGGCCGCCCGGGCGTCGGCAAGACGACGCTGCTGCGCGAGGCGGCGCGCGTGCTGGCCGATGACCTGCACCGTCGGGTGATGATCGTCGATACCTCGAACGAGATCGGCGGCGACGGCGACATTCCCCATCCCGGCATCGGGCACGCCCGCCGCATCCAGGTGCCGACCCCGGAGCGCCAGCACGCGGTGATGATCGAGGCCGTCGAGAACCACATGCCCGAGGTGGTGGTGATCGATGAGATCGGCACCGAGGCGGAGGCGTTGGCGGCGCGCACCATCGCCGAGCGCGGCGTGCAGCTGATCGCCACGGCGCACGGGAATTCGCTGGATAATCTGGTCGCCAATCCGACGCTGTCCGATCTCGTCGGCGGCATTCAGGCGGTGACGCTCGGCGATGAAGAAGCGCGCCGCCGCCGCACGCAGAAAACCGTGCTCGAGCGCAAGGCGCCGCCGACCTTCGATGTCGTGGTGGAAATTCGCGATCGCGATCGCTTTGCCGTGCACGCCGACGTGGCCGCGACCGTCGATCGGCTGCTGCGCAATCGACCGACCGAACCGGAGTTGCGCGTGCGCGCCGGCGACGGCAACGTCGCCATCGAACGGCCGGCGCCACCACTGGCGCCGCTGTCCGCACCCGCGCCCGAGACCACCCGCCCGACGCGCATCTTCGCCTACGCCTTGCGGCGCGATCGCGTCGAACGGGCCATCCGCACCCTCGATCTGCCCGCCGTGGTGACCGATGTCCCGAGCGAGGCGCAGGTGGTGTTGACGCTGCGCGCGCTGGCGAGGAAACAACCGCGCCGACTGCGCGAGGGGTTCCCTCCTGCTGCTCGCCTCCACACGGTCACCTCGAATAGCCCCGGCAAGATCGAGCACGCCCTGCGCGAGCTGTTCGATCTGGCGACGCCGGATGCCGACCAGGCCGAGGCGCTGCGCGAAGCCGAGGGCGCGGTGATCGATGTGATCGCTCGCCGCCAACCCGTCGCGCTGGCACCGCGAGCCGCCCACTTGCGACGCCTCCAGCACGAGCTCGCCGAGGCCTACGGGCTGGAATCGCACAGCGTCGGGCGCGAGCCGCGTCGGCACGTCCTGATCCGTCCGGCAGATCGGTGATCGCCCTACGGCGACAGGCGGTATGGCCGAGTGAGGGGCGCCGTCAACGCAAGAAATTTCTTGACAGACACGCGCGGCTCGGTGCAATTAGGAGCGGCGCTTGGCGCGGATTTCCGAAGGGGTTCGAACACTAACTAGCGAGAAGGTGGGGGGTATATGACCAAGTCACAGCTGGTAGACCGGTTGGCCAAGGCGGGTGGGGTCACCAAGAAGCAGGCGCAGGCGATCATGGAGGGGTTGGTGTCGACGGTCGTCAGCTCGGTTAAGAAGGGCGAACCGGTGAAGATCCCCGACCTGGGAACCTTCCGCAAAGTGCAGAGCAAAGCCCGCATGGGCCGCAACCCGCAGACCGGCGAGCCGGTGAAGATCCCGGCGCGCAAGAAGGTTCGCTTCTCAGTGGCGAAGAGTTTCAAGGAGCAGGTGCTGGGCGCGAAGAAGTAAGCGCCGCACGGCCCTTGGAGGGGTGGGGGGCTGTGAGCGTCGCCGCGATAGCGGCCGCCCGGCGACCCACGCCATAAGACAGGCCACGCCGACGAAGCGAATGCTTTTCATTTGGTCCCGTGCGGGCTCCTCTGTAGGGTGGCGGAGTTGAAACAGTTGCGGAGGTTGGGGGGTCTATAATGACCGACCGCTCGTTTGGGCTCTTCGAGCCAGACGCGCTGCTGCCGGCCCAGTTCTACGCCGCGTTCCGCGGCGGTCCTGGGGTGCGGGGAGAGAAGCGCCTGATGCTGGCGGTTCTCGAAGATGCGCTCGACTGCTATCAGAAGTACGCCGTCGCGCGCGATGGGCATGGGCAGGCGCTCTTCGAGGAAGCCAATCAATGGATCGCTTCGGGTGACCGCGGATGGTTTTTCTCCTACGAGAACATCTGCGAGACCCTGGAGATCAATCCGGAGTATCTCCGGCGCGGCCTCGAGAGGTGGCGCCGGGGCGCGGCGACTGGTCTGAGACCGATCGGCGCGCGCCCGGTGGCGGACGCCGCCGTCTCCCCGCTGTTGGCAGCCAGCTAATCGGTGTCAGGCTGGCGCCGGTTGAGCACAGCAGGCTCAGCCGCCCGTCGGGCCCATCGGGCGTCGCACGTCGATGACGGGCCGGCGCCTGTGTACCGTCGGTCTGACGGGGGGGATCGGTTCGGGCAAGAGTGCGGTGGCCGCGATTCTCGGCGAGCTCGGCGCGCTGATCATCGATGCAGACCAGATTGGCCACCAGGTGTACGCGCCCGGTACGGTCGGCTGGCGTCGGGTGGTTGAAGCGTTTGGCAGCGAGGTGGTTGGCGCCGACGGTTGCATCGATCGCGCGCGGCTCGGGCAGCAAGTATTTGCCGATGCCGAGCAGCGCGCCCGACTGAACGGCATTGTCCATCCGCTGATTCGCGACACCCTGGTCGCCAGGATCGGGCTCGAACGCCAGGCCGGCCGCGCCCCGATCGTCATCGAGGCGGCGGTGCTGATCGAGGCGAATTGGCAGGATCTCGTCGACGAGGTCTGGCTGGTCACTGCTCGCCGCGACGTCGTCGAGCGCCGCCTGGCCGCGGCGCGCCGCATGGACTCCGGCGCCGTCGCTGCCCGTCTCCGGGCGCAGCTCAGCGACGATCAACGGGCGGAGCACGCGGCTGTCATCATCGACAACAACGGCACGCCCGCCGAGCTCCGAACCCAGGTCGAGCGCCTGTGGCGCGAGCGCCTGAGCGACTGAGGGTCGGCCGGGTCGGGCGTACTCAGGCCGCTTGGCGGAGGCCCTTCCCTTTTACCAGAGCGGGTCGCTGCTTGAGGCGCCGGCGGACGGCGGCGCGAATGGCACTGGCGGACATCTGAAATTGGGCGCAAACGGCATCCAAGCTAAACGCGCACGAATCGGCGTCGTAGGCCAGAAAATAGGCCTCCGCGTCACCGCGGATCGCTGGACATCCACTCTCGAGGTCGGCGAGCGCCTGCTCGAGCACAGCCAGCATGAGCACTTCTTCGGATTCCAGGCTCCGGGAGCTCACTTGAGGTGTCAGGATCCGTCCGCGAACCATGTCTCTTGCCCTCCGTTCCCGCTCTCCCGTTCAGCATGAGGCATGCCAGTGTCATCGAAACGACGCTGCGGATGGTGGAGTAGCCCGGAGCGCGACAAATTTGGCAACTGAGCCGCCAAATGAACCGCAAAGTGACAAAAAGATGCGTGGTGACGTGTCAGGGCAACTGACCGGCCGAAAGGCCGGCTATAGGCCCATCCATGTCGCGCAGCGGATGCGAAAGACGCGCGATTGACCCCCGGTGTGTTTGCTCTACAGTGCCCGATCAGCGTCGCGCCGGGGGGCTGGAGCATGACCCGAGCGCAGGTCCTGTAACGGGGAGAAGCCATGGCGGAGGCGATTGGACTGAGGGTCGACGATCCGAGGTTCTGGGACCCTGACGATCTGCGTCAGGAGGCCGCCCGGATCTTCGATATCTGCTGGGGCTGCCGCCTCTGCTTCAAGTTCTGCGGCAGCTTTCCCACCCTCTTCGAGCTGATCGACGGCAAGACCGAGCAGCTGCGGTCGGCGCATCTCGAGGCCCACCCGGAGATCGCCGCCGGCGCTGCCGCCCGGCGCCGCGAGGCGGCCGCTGCACCGCCCGCGGCCGAGGCACACGAGGGCGCCGAGGTCGGTGTGACCTACGGCGACGAGCTGCCGGAACTGCAGGCGCACGCGCGGGATCTGTCCGCGGCGGAGATCGACCGCGTGGTCGATCTCTGCTTCCAATGCAAGCTCTGTTACCCGAACTGTCCCTACACGCCGCCGCATGAGTTCGGGCTCGACTTTCCCCGCCTGATGCTGCGCTGGAAGGCACACCGCACGCGCGCGCGGGGCGTGCCGGTGCGCACGCGGCTGATGCGCGATACGGCGACTATCGGCAAGCTGTCGAGCGCGGCGCCGCGGCTGACCAACTGGGCGCTCGCCAACCGGCCCAACCGCGTCGTGATGGAGGCGGTGATGGGCATCCATCGCGACAAGCTGATGCCGACCTATCATCGGCAGACCTTCCCGCAGTGGTGGAAAGGTCACCACCCCCAACCCGAAGCCGCGGCGCCTCTCAAGGACGGCGTCGAGACTGCCACGCCGCTGAAGGTTGCCCTCTTCTCGACCTGCCTGGTCGACTACAACGATCCGGAGGTCGGCGTGGCGGCGGTCCGGGTGCTCGAGCACAACGGCGTCGAGGTCGTGCGGCCCGAGGGGCAAGTGTGCTGTGGCATGCCGTTTCTCGACGGCGGCGACCTCGATGCGGCGGCGCGCCAGATCCGCCACAACCTCGATGCCCTGCACGGCTATGCCGAGCAGGGATATGCGATCGTCATCCCGTCCCCCAGCTGCAGCCTGATGGTGCGCGAGGAGTTCCCGCAACTGGTCGCCGGCGCGCGCAGCGAATTGGTCGCGCGGCGCGCCCATGACCTCGACGAGTACCTCTACCGCATCGCCCGCGATGGTCGCCTCAAACGCGACTTCGCGCGCCGCTTCGGCCGGGTGCGCTATCACGTGCCCTGCCACATCCGCGTGCAGAACATCGGCATCCGCGGTCGAGACCTGTTGCGGTTGATCGCCGACGAGGTCGAAGCCGTGCAGGAGTGCTCGGGTCACGACGGGACCTGGAGCATGCAGAAGGCGCATTTCGACGATTCGTTGCGTTGGGGACGCAAGGCGTTCGACGGCATGCGCGCCGATGTCGGCGAGGCCTGCGCCCTGGCCTGTACCGACTGCCGCCTCGCCGCCCTGCACCTCGAGCAGGGCGCCGGCCGCAAGACCGTCCATCCGGTAGTGGCGCTCGCCCACGCCTACGGCTTCGACTGCGGACAGCAGTTGGAGAGCAAGCCGGTGTGAAGAACAAGCGTTACCAGTGACCGGTCACCAGTGACCGGTAGAAGCGCGACCGGTCACTGGTCACTGGTCACCGCTCACCGGTCACGTCGTTCTCTTACGGCGGATGCAGGATCCACGGCGCTGGCCAGAGTGAACGTTCCTGCTTGGCCAGGTCGAGCGTCGGCGACACCATCGGGCGGGGCGGCTTGCCGTTCAACGAGCAGCGCCAGTCGACGAAGATCTGCGGGTCCTTCGCCCCTTGGGCGCGCAGCTCCTCGCGCTTGAAGTGCACGTAGCGCAGCAGCATGTCGGGGAAGGTCTTCACCTTGCGCAACTGGCGGTCGGTGAGGTCCTCGGCGGGGTGGATTCGCCAGCGCTGGCCCGTGTCCGGATCGACGGCGACCAGGCGCAGCTGGCTCACCTTGCCGCGCAGTTTCATGTGCCAGCTGAAGCGATGTCCTTCCTCGCTCCAGCTCACGTACCCCGGATACAGCCAATGTCGCAGCGGCATGACGAGCTGCACGATGACGTAGGCTGCGACCGCGGCCAACACCAGCCGCTGGCGGGCGGGTCGCGCCGCGCCGCCCGCCGGCGCGGCGCGACCCGGCGTCGGTTGGCTCGGCAGCCAGCCGAGGCGGCGCGGCCAATCGGGGTCGAAGAAGACCGTGATCGCGCCGGTCATCAGATACGAGAACACGCCGATGCGCAGGAACATTTCATTCAGGGCGTGAAACACCGTCGCGGCGCAAAAGCCGATCAGGCGCGTGCGCCGGAAACAGAGCAGCACCGGCACCACGGCGTCGAAGGCGATGCCGCCGTAGGCGATCGAATAGGCCAGCAGCGCCGGCGGGAAGTAGCCGGCGATCGGCGGTATCCCCTCGCTCCAGCCAGTGACCAGCGCCGAGTACATCGGCTCGCCGCGCAGCCAATCGGGGTTCAGCTTGGCCACCGCGCCATAGAAGTAGACGATGAAGAGCTGGAAACGCAGCAGCCAGACGTTCCAGCGCGGCACCGTCTCGGTCCACTCGGGATGGCGGCGGCGGTCGAGCGAGTAGGTGCGGTGCGGCGACATCCAGATGAACAGGAAGCAGACCAGGCCGATCAGGTAGTAGTGGTTCATGTACACCGCCTGCTCGATCAGGAACTTGTGCGTGTACAGGAGCCAGACCGTGACGATGGCGACGCGGTAAAACAGCCCGAACGCGACCAGCATGGCCGCCACTCCCATGACGGCGAAGTGGACGTACATGCCGACGCCGGGCCACACCGGCAGCCAGTCGAAGTACAGGTAGGTGAAGTGCCACTTCGGCCGGATGTAGTATTCGTAGATCCAATCCTGGCGGAAATAGCGGGCCACATCCCAGGCGATCATCACCCCGAGGACGACGCGAAACACGGCGATCGACGCCGCGTCGACTGGCTCGAACATCACCTCATTGAAGCGACGGAGCCGGGCGCTCATGAACGGCCTGCTATCCCCCGCGGCGGGGCCTGTCCAGAGAGGCGGCAAGATTGTACCTTACAATACTGCGCGCTGTCGCGTATCGTGGCAGGATGCAGGTGCGCTCCTGGCACGTCGGCGCCTTGGCCTTGGCCGTGCTGTGGCCCGCCATTCCCGCGGCCGCGGTTTGCCCCGGTGACTGCAACGGCGACGGAGTCGTACAAGTCAACGAGATCGTGCAAGGGGTCGCCATCGCGCTCGGTCAGGCGCCGGTCGGCACCTGCCCGAGCTTCGATGGCGACGACGACGGCGCGGTCTCGATTGCCGAGCTGCTGACCGCGGTCAACGCCCTGCTGTCCGGCTGTTCGACCACACCCGCGACCAATCCCCCCGGCACCACCACACCGACCCGCACGCCGACCCCGACCGCGACGCTCAACCAACCGCCGCAGCGCCCGAATCCGATCGTCTACCGCACCTATCCCGATCAGACGGTTGCCCTGCCGCTCGCCCTCGATCCGGAGGGCGGCCCGCTGTCGTGCCGAGCGGATGCCGCGCTGCCCACCGGCATGGCCATCGATGGCGAGGGCGTATTGCACTGGATGCCGCTCGGCTTCCAGCTCGGCCCGTTGTCGCTGCCGTTTACCTGTCAGGACGGCGCCGATCCGCCCGCCGCCACCTCGTTCGTGCAACACTTTCGCGTCGCCGCGCTCGACGCCTGCGCCGTGCCCGATTGCGCGCCCGAACGCGGCTGCACGGCGACGTTGCCGCCGATCGACGAACCCTGCTGCACCGGCGCGACGATTCAACGCACCGGCGAGCCGGCCGCCGGATGTCCGGAGGGACGCCTGGTGATGGTCGGCCGCAACCTGACGAATGGGTTCGGCCGCTTGCACAACTGTGACCGACTGCAGGTGTTCAACAGTGGCCAATCTGCCGCCGAGGTTCGTTTTCACATCCGGCTGCGCTGTTTGAACCCACTTAACAGGGTCATCGTCTCCGCCCGTTTGGAAACCTTCATCCGGGGCGTGGCCATCAATGCCGAGACCGCGGTGTTCGTGTCGCCGGAATCTCTCGAGCGCCGTAACCTCCGCTTTCCGATCATGGGCGGTGGACCGTTCTTCGATCTCGACAACGCGGAAGCCAACCTGACGGTGACGGTGAGGGACCAGCCGAGTGGCAATACAGCCACCGAGAGCGTGCGCGTCATCCTCGGCTTCGAGCCGCTGCTCGACCTGCCCGATCCGTAAACGCCCGCCGGGTGCTACCCAGTTGGGGCGGAGAGCCAGTTGACTCTGTGCGTTCCTTCTCTAAGACTCCAGGCGAGTGCGCGCTTGGTGAGCGGGTGTGGAAGCGGACCGGGGCGACGTGAACCGGCGGGTGCGCGGGCGCGGCGGTGAAGGGCTAGTCGAGTGGAGAATCCCATCAAACATCGTCCGCTGAGGGTGTGGCTGTCGGCCGCCTGCCTGAGTTTGATCACCGTGCTCGCGGCCGGAGCGGCTACCGCCTGCTGCGGCGACTGCGAGGGCAACGACGAGGTGGCAGTCAACGAGTTGCTGCGCGGCGTCAACATCGCCCTCGGCATCATGCCGCTCGGTGAGTGTGCCGCCTTCGACATCGACGCCGACCGCGCGGTCTCGATCCACGAATTGCTCCTCGCGGTCAATGCGGCCCTGTCCGGTTGCCCCGCGCCGGTGATCACGACGATCGCGGGCACCGACACGCCGGGGTTCAACCAGGATGGGCTGCCGCCGCTGGAGTCGAACCTCTACCTGCCGCAAGACATGACCGTGGGCCCGGATGGGCTGCTGTACGTCATCGACTGGAACAATCACCGCATTCGCCGCATCAAGGACGGGGTGTTCGAGACCGTCGCCGGCACCGGCGAGCTCGGCGACGCGCAGGACGGCATCGCCATTTACACGCAGTTCAATCATCCCACCAACGTGTGCTTCGACCAGCAGGGGCGCATGATCATCGCCGCCTGGCACAACAGCCTGGTAAAGCGGCTCGACCTGACGACCGGCTACGTCGAGAACCTCGCCGGCACCGGCGCGCGCGCCTACGGCGGCGACGGCGGGCAGGGGAACGCGGCGAAGCTCGACCTGCCGAGCTCGGTGGTGGTGGACAGCAACGGCAACATCATCATCTCCGATCAGGCCAATTACCGGCTGCGCATTCTGGAGCCGAACGGCATCATCAACACCTTTGCCGGCACGGGAATTTCAGGCGACGGAGGTGACGACGGTCCGGCGCTGGCGGCGCAACTGAACGGCCCGAAGGGGCAGGCGGCGGCGCCGGCCAGCCGCATCGCCATCGACGCCCGCAACCGCATCTTCATCGCCGACACCGGCAACCACAAGATCCGCATGATCGACGAGGCCAAGATCAGCGGCAAGATCGCCAAGACCGTCTT
>CAYYWP010000092.1:0-17695 GCA_964475125.1 uncultured Binatia bacterium (SeqCode)
AGGCAAAAGGCAAAAGGCAAAAGGCAAAAGGCAAAAGGCAAAAGGCAAAAGGCAACCACCCCCTCGCTACCGAATCCTAGGAGCGGCCGGGGCGGACGATAAGCGATAGGCCACACGCCATATGCCTGGCGGCCCGCAGGGCCGCCAGGAACGATAAGCGATAAGCCATATGCGATAAGCGTGGCGGCCGCGAGGCCGCCACTCAATGGCTGGCTTCAATCATATGGGCGATGGTGAAGAATTCCTCCGTCAGGCCGGTCTTCTCGCCCTGATTGAAGTACCAACCCGGTTCGCCGGGGAACTTCGCGCTCGGCAGGGCGGCGCGGGTGGCGTGGTTGAGCTGCATGTCCGCCATGGTGATGCTGTGCGTGAAGGGCATGTCGGAGTCGTAGGTGTCGCCGTATCCCGGCGCGGCCTTGTTGCGGAAGCCGAATTGGTTGATCCACACCTTCCACAGCTGTCCGGCCTTGTCGTAGATGTCGCTGTAAGCGATGTAGTACGTCTCCTTGTCGATGTAGAGAACGCGCTTGCCGTAGGCGTATTGCGGCGCCTTCGACACCCCTTCGAGGACGTAGACGTCGCGCGGTTCCCAGACGTCGCAGTAGACGAAGTCGGCGCCGCCGGGGCAGTACTCGACCGGGAACTTCTCGGCGTGGAAGGTCGCCAGGATCTTCTTCTCGCCGAGGAACTTCCAGGTGAACCACGAGATCTGCCCGGCGTAGCCGCCGTAGCTGTCGACGTCGGTGTCCTGGCCGAAGAGTGCGTCCGAGCGCTGCGCGCTCGACAGCCGGCGCACGCGGCGCAGGGTGGGCAGATAGAGCCAGGTATCGTCCTGGCGGTCGGGATCGAGGTAGCGGATGGCGGTCAGGCCGACGCCTTTGAGATCGAAGGGTTCGAGAATCGGGTGCAGCGAGGTCTTGGCGCGAACGCCCTCGGTGTTGGGCAGCAGCACCGGTTTGGGGTCGACGTACAGGCGGCCGGTGTAAAAGAGCGTCCGCAGGTGGTCGAGGATGTAGTGCCGCTCGACGTCGAGGGGTTTGTCCGAGACGTTGCCAGTGTCGGCGTCGAAGTTGCGCAGGTCCGAATCGTCGGTCACGAACGGCTTGTGCTCGTAGTTGAACATGATCTTGAGCGCGACGTTGGGGTCGGCCGGGTCGATTTGGGGAAACGGCAGACCGGCGACGTGGCCTTCGATCGAGCGGCCGTCGGCGGCGAGCTTGACCTGCCCGGAGTACTTTTCGGTCGCTTCCTTGTACGGTGGGTTCCAATCGATGCGCTTGTACGGCACGACCTTCATCGCCATGCCGCGCTTCAAGCACCACTGCACGCCGGGGGAGACGAGGTCGGCGACCTTGTCGGCGTTATCCTTGTTGATGACGTCGCCGGGCTGGACGTCGGCCATAACGGGGGGGGCAACGAGGAGCCAGCCGGCGATCGCGGCCGCTGCGAGCCCGGTGCGCGGATGACGAGCCATCATGCAGTCCTCCATCGGCGCGTCTCGGCGCGCCCGTCTCGGACTGCTGGTAGCGCTACTCGATGCCGCCCGTCAACCGTCGCGGCCGCCGCCCCCCCCGGGCGCCCGCCGACTGGCGGGCGGGTGAAAGGCCGCCGCGATCCGCCCCGCGTTGACTTCCAGAAAAACGCACGCTTATAGGGAGAGGTTGCATCGCACCGGTACGCGCGCCTTCGGTGGCCGCTGGGCGAGAGAGCGACATGAGTGTGAAGCGTGACAGCGGCGTGCCGACTCGGCGAGGGCGGACGCGAACTTTGGCGCGGTCGGCCACGGCAGCGGTTCGCCAGCGCCCGCGACGGGTCAGCGCGAATGGTGCCGCATCGCCGGCGCGCAGCTCGTTGATGAACGTCGGACGCCGCGTCGACTACGCCTTGCGAGCGCTCTGCTATCTGGCCGGTCAGGGCGATGACCGCGTGGTGACGTGCACGGAGATTCAGTCCCGGCAGGCGGTTCCGCTGCACTTTCTCTCCAAGATTCTCCGCCGCCTGGTGGCGGCCGGCGTCCTCGAGTCCGTCCCCGGAGCGCGCGGGGGCTTTCGCCTCGGCCGGCCGGCCGATCGCATCACGGTGCGCGAGGTCTACGAATGCATCGAGGGCACGCTGTCGCTCATCGAGTGCGTCGAACGGCGCGATGCGTTCTGTTGCTTCGCCTCGGTCTGCGCGCAGCGCGACGTCTGGCGCGGTGCCCAACAGCTGCTCCTCGCCTATCTCGAGAGCATCACCGTTCGCCAGATCGCCGACCGCCAGGGGCTGGTCACGCGTTTGGCGGACGCACCGAATCAATTGGCGTCCCGTCACTGAGACGGGTGTGAAGGAGGAGGGATGACGTACATAATCACCCGTCTGTGCCGGGAATGTGTCGACACGGCGTGTGTGGCCGTGTGTCCGGTGGATTGCATCTATCGCTACACGGGCGACGACCACGCCGCCTTCCCCAATCAGCTCTACATCCACCCGGACGAGTGCATCGATTGCGGCGCCTGTGAGCCGGAGTGTCCGTGGCAGGCGATCTTCGAGGAAGCGGCCGTGCCGACGGTGTTCGCCGACGACACCAAGCTCAACTACGCGATGGTCGAGCCGCGCGACAGCTTCGAGGTCTGTCCGCAAGAAGAGAAGCCCAAGCCGAGCGCCGAAGAGATCGAAGCGAACAAGCAGAAGTGGGGCTGGAGCGGATGAGCCCCGCCCGCGCCGCCGAGACGCCGATGCCGGCGAGCGCGAGATCGCCACTGCGCGGTGCCGGCCGACACCCGGCGGTCGTATCGGTGATCGGACGCGATCAGAAGGGGGTCGTGGCGCGCATCTCGACCTACCTGGCGGCGGCCAGCGCCAACATCGAGGACATCGAGCAGCGGGTGGTGGAAGGCCTGTTCATCATGACCATGGTGGTGGACCTGGCCGACGTCGCCCTGACGCTGGACGAACTGGTCCTCGGCCTCAAGCAGATCGGCGAGGAGATGCAGCTCGACGTGTCGGTGCGCTTGCACGGCGAGCGCCTGCGCAAGCGCATCGCCCTGCTGGTCAGCCGCGAGGCGCACTGTCTCCAGCAATTGCTCGCCGACCACGCCGCCGGAGCCATCGCCGGCGACTTCGTCTGCGCGCTGTCGAATCACGAGCACCTGCGCGGCCTCGCCGAAGGGGCCGGCGTGCCATTCGAATGGCTCCCGTCCACGGACTACGCCGCCCATGCCGCCTTCCTGCGCGAGCGCTTGGCGCACTACCGCCCGGATCTCGTGGTGCTCGCGCGCTACATGCAGATCGTCGAGCCGGAGCTGGTGGCGCGGTACCGACATCGCATCATCAATATCCACCCCTCGTTGCTGCCCTACCACCCCGGCGCGAACGCGTATAAGCAGGCCTTCGAAGAAGGCTGCCGCGTGTCGGGGTGCACGGCGCATTTCGTCACCGAGCAGCTCGATCAGGGGCCGGTCATTTTGCAGGACGTGTTCCACATTCGGGTCGGCGAGGACGTGCTCGACGACGTCAAGCGCCGCGGTCGGGAGCTCGAGGGCAAAGTGCTCTCGCAGGCCGTGCGGTTGTTCACCTCGGATCAGCTGGTCGTGAAGGACAAGAAGGTCATTTTTCGCCCCGGCCATTTGGGCAGCGTGGCCTGCTGAGCGGATCGGCCGGTGGACGACAAAGCGGGCCGGAGCGAGCCCGAAGCCGACCGCGAGCGGCCGCCGCGTCGCGCGGCAACCCAGGGACCGCGCGGCGTGGCGCGGCGGATCTACGACCACTGGCGTCGCGCCGCACACGCGTTGGGGGTCGTGCACACGCGCGCCATCATGCTGGTGGTGTACGTCGCGATGGTCGTGCCCACCGGCTTGTTGATGCGACGGTTCCGCGATCCGCTTCACCTGCGGGCTCCTCAGGAGTCCAACTGGATTCCCCTGGCGGCGACGGAGCACGACCTCAACGCGGCGCGGCGGCAGTACTAGTGGCAACCCCGCCGCGCGCCGTCGAGGAAGGTCCGGCCGGTCATCGCTCGGGCTTCGTCAGCATCGTCGGACGGCCGAACGTCGGCAAGTCGACGCTGCTCAACTGCATCCTCGGTTGCAAGCTCGCCGCGGTGACGCCGAAGCCGCAGACGACGCGGCGGCGCTTGCTCGGCATCAAGACCATGCCAGCGGCCCAGATGCTGCTGCTCGATACGCCCGGCATTCACCGCGCCCGCGATGTGCTCAACCGGCGCATGGTCGAGCAGGCGCTGGGTGCCTTGGCGGAGGCCGACGTCGCCCTGTGGGTCGTCGACGCCGCGCGCCCGCTGCCGGCCGCCGATCGCGACCTCGCCAGCCGCCTGTCGGCGGCAGGCAAGCCGGTCGTCGTGGGGCTCAATAAGATCGATCTGGTGGCCAAGCCGGCGCTGCTGCCACAGATGGCGGCACTCGCCGCCCTCATCCCCGACCGGCCGATCGTCCCGGTCAGCGCCGAGACCGGCGCCAACCTCGCCAGCCTGCTGGATGCCATCGTCGCCGTGTTGCCGCCGGGGCCGCGCTACTACCCTCCCGAGGATCTGACGGATGAGTCGGAGCGGGCGATTGCCGCCGAGCTGATCCGCGAGCAGGTCATGCGGCAGACACAGGCCGAGATTCCGTACGCCACGGCCGTGACCATCGACGCCTTCGAGGAACGGCCTGGGCGCGGGCTGATCGTCATCAAGGCGACCGTGCAGGTGGCGCGCGAGTCGCACAAGCCCATCCTCGTCGGCCACGGCGGCGCACGCATCAAGGCCATCGGCCAGGCGGCGCGTGTCGGCCTCGAGCGCTTCCTCCGGGCCAAGGTGTACCTCGAGCTCTTCGTCCGCGTCGATACCGGCTGGACCACGCGCCCCGCCCGCCTCCGCGAGCTCGACCTATGAGGACCAGGGGACGTTGGGCCGAATGGGCCGGGTTTGTCCACCCGGCCCACTCGGCCCAACGTCCCCTGGCGTCCTGGCCATGGCGTCCCTGGCGTCGGGCGGCGAGAAGCCATAAGCGATGGGTCCTATGCCACGTGAAGCCGAGCAGCTGCCGCGGGCGGAGGCGCTGGCCCGCCTGCCGGTGGTGGCGATCGTCGGACGGCCGAACACCGGCAAGTCGACGCTCTTCAACCGGCTGACGCGCTCGCGCCGCGCCCTGGTGGCGCCGACGCCGGGCGTGACGCGTGACCGCAACATGGGCGTGGCGCACCACGGCGGGCAGCGTTTCCTGATCGTCGACACGGGCGGATTCGAGGCGGACGAGCAGGCGACGCTGGCGCGGGCCGTGCGGACGCAGGCGCTCTTGGCGGCCGAGGAGGCCGACGCGGTGATCGCAGTTCTCGATGGACGCGCCGGGCTGAACCCGCTCGATCGCGTCTTGATGGAGCGGCTGCGCCTGTTGCGCCAACCGGTCCTGGTAGCCGTGAACAAGGTGGATACGCCCGCGCAGCAGGCGGTCGTCGATGAGTTCTACGCCCTCGGCGTGGCGCGGCTGTTCGCGCTCTCGGCCGAGCACGGCCTCGGGGTGGAGACGCTGCTCGACGCAGTCCTCGAGAGCCTGCCGGCGAAGGCCGAAGAGGCGGAAGGGGAGGGAGGTGCGGCGCTCGCCGTCGCGATCATCGGGCGGCCCAACGTCGGCAAGTCGTCGCTGCTCAACCGCCTGGTCGGCTTCGAGCGCGCCATCGTCAGCCCCACGCCCGGCACGACGCGCGATGCGCTCGACACTCCGGTGAGCCGGGCCGGACGCCCCTACCTGTTGGTCGACACGGCCGGCATCCGCCGGCGGCCGCGCGTGCACGAGCATCTCGAGCGCGCCAGCGCCGTGCGCGCCCTGCGCGCCCTGGAGCGCGCCGAGATCGCCGTGCTGGTGGTCGACGCCAGCGAGGGCATCGCCGAGCAGGACGCGCGCATCGCCGGCTATGCCTGGGAACGCGGACGGGCTCTGGTGTTGGTGCTCAACAAGTGCGATGCCCTGCCGCGTCAGGGAGCCGACGCCGCAAGGCTGCGGGCACACCTCGATGAGCGATTTCCCAGCCTGACCGCGGTCCCGAAGCTCCTGGTCTCGGCGCGCACCGGTCGCGGGGTCGCGCGCATCTGGGAGGCGATCGATGGCGTCGCCGCCGCGCACCGCAGCCGGTTGCCGACCGCCAAACTGAATGCCGTGATCGGCGCCGCGGCGCGCGCCCAGGCGCCGCCGATGGTGGCCGGCGTGCGCCCGAAGCTGTTCTATGCCGCGCAGACCGCCACCGCGCCGCCGACGATCACCATCTTCTGCCACGCCCCGGAACGCCTGGCGGCGAGCTATCAGCGCTTCCTGCTCAATCAAGTGCGGGCCGCGTTCGCCCTCGATGGCACGCCGCTACGACTGCGTTTCGAAGCCCGTTCGCGGCGTGACGACGGACCGCGCCGGCGGCCGCGATCGCGGCGCTAGCACGGACTGAGACGCGTTGCGCTGGCGCTTTTCGACCGGCACAAGGCGAGCACGCGGCGAGTGAAGCGCGTCGTGCGAGCGCTGCCAGGGGCCGCGCCGCGAGGCGTGCCTTGCACTGGCGCCGCCGCCGCGCCATAGACCAGCGCTTGGAGGTCCGGCGATGGCAGGGGCGCGAACGGCAGGTACGCCACAGGCAGGTATTCTTCCCGAGCCCGGCAACAGCGCGCTGTGCTTGATTCTGGGCGCGCTCCGGCCGCGGCGCGACCGCCTTATGGTGGCCAAGGCGTTGTCGCACGTGCCGGCGCAGGTCGGCGCGCTGGCCGGCCTCGATCGGCGCGCCAAGTTGGCGGCCACGGTCGCCGTGGGCAGCGAGTATTGGGATGTGCTGTCGCCGGGGCGGCGGCCGCAGGGCCTGCGGCCGTTTCGAGCCATTCCGGATAAGGCGCCGCATACGGGCGGCGACATCCTCCTGCACGTCGTTTCCAATCGCCCCGACCTCAACTTCGAGCTGGCGCGCCGATTCACCGCGCCGCTCGGCGATGCCGTGCGGGTGATCGACGAAGTGCACGGCTTTCGCTACCTCGACTCGCGCGACCTGACCGGTTTCATCGACGGTACCGAGAATCCCAAGGGCAAGGCGCGGGCGCCGGTGGCGCTGATCGGTGCGGAGGATGCCGCCTTTGCCGGCGGCAGCTACGTGTTCACCCAGCGCTACGTGCATGACCTGCAAAAGTGGGCGCGCGTGTCGCTGCGCGAGCAGGAGGGCGCGATCGGGCGCCGCAAGCGCGACAGCCGCGAGCTCTCGGATCGCAACAAGCCAGCCACCGCGCATATCAGTCGCGTCGTGATGGAAGAGGACGGCACAGAGCTGGAAATCGTGCGGCACAGTTTTCCGTACGGGACGGTGTCCGAGCACGGGCTGTTTTTCATCGCCTATACGAAGGACCTGACGATTACCGAGCGCATGCTGGCGCGCATGATGGGCACTGCCGGCGACGGCCTGCACGACCATTTGATGGACTTCACTCGGGCCGTGTCCGGGGCGACGTTCTTCGCCCCGTCGCTGGCCGTGCTGCGCCGACTCGGCAGACCGTAGCCAGCGCCGACCGGCAGGGAGGCGGCGGCGCCGGCGCAGGACCGCAGCGGTGCAGTGCATGTCGCGGGCGCCGGCGCTGTGATACACTGCGCGCCGTATGCGTTCGCGATCCTCGGGGGCACTGCCGCAGCCAGAGCCGCGCGATAGCGCCGCGGGCACGCCGGTGCGGACGCTGGCGGTGGCGTCCTACAACGTGCACCGGTGCATCGGCCGCGACCGCCGCCATGACCCGGCGCGGGTGGCGCGCGTCATCGGCGAGCTGAATGCCGATGTCGTGGCGCTGCAGGAGGTGGACCACGGCTATCACGTCCGTCACGGCGTCGATCAACTGCGCGTCCTCGCCGAGGCGACGGGCTATGAGAGCGTCTGGGGGCCGGTGCTGTACGGCCCGCGCGGCCAGTACGGCAATGCGCTGCTCACCCGCCACGAGGTGCTGGCGGTGCGCGCCGTCGATCTGAGCGTCGCCTCCTATCAGCGCCGCGGCGCGCTCGACGTCGATCTCGCCGTCCACGGCTCGCCGCTGCGCGTCATCGCCGCGCACCTCGGCCTCGGCTTGCGCGAGCGCGCGATTCAGGTGGAGCGCCTGCTGCAGCTGTTGGACATCGCCGACGATCAACCGCTCATCCTGCTCGGCGACTTCAACGAGTGGCGACCGCCGAGCGCGCCGTTGCGCCATCTGCACCGCCGTTTCGGCCGCACCCCGGGGGTGCGCTCCTACCCGGCGGCCTTTCCGCTCTTGGCTCTGGACCGCGTCTGGGTGCGACCGCGCCACGCGCTGGTGGCCGTCGACGTGCATGACAGTCGCGGCGCCCGCCACGCCTCCGACCATCTGCCCGTACGCGCCGTCATCAAGGGCCTCTGGGGCGGCGCAGGGCCGGGGAGGCGACGAACCAAGCCGACGGCCTAGGTTGTTCGTTGTTAGTTGTTAGGTCGGTAGCCCCAATCCGAAACACCCTGTCACCACGAAGAACACGAAGCTTGTGACGATCACGGCGCAGGGCCGTGGCGCTCGGGTCGTTCTCACCCCCATGGGTGTGAGCTTCTCTCCCTTCCTCGCCCGGCCGACAGACCCTTGCCATTCGCCCTCTTCGTGGCCTTCGTGGTTTCAAAGCTGTGGGTCTGAGATCGCAGCTTTACGACCTCACAACGAACGACCTACGTTAGACGATCCACAGGAGCAGCGCGCATAGCCGGTCGAGCACGCGCTCGCCCCAGGCGCGAGCGGCCAGATGCGTGCGGTCGATGCGCGTCGCCAGGCCGAGGTCGGCTTCGTGCAGGGCGGCGAGCTCGGCGGGCGCCGCGCCGGCGTCGATGACGACGTTGACCTCGTAGCTGTGCTGGAGGCTCTGGCGGTCGAGGTTCGAGGTGCCGGCGAGGGCCCAACAGCCGTCGACGACGGTCGTCTTCGCGTGCAGCATCGAGTGGTGGTACTCGTACACCGTCACACCGGCGTCGAGCAGGCGCGGCACGAGATTGCGCGCGGCGCGGCGCAGCAGCGGGTGGTCGGTACGGCCGGCGAGGAGCAGGGAGACCTGGATGCCGCGCTCGGCGGCGCGCGCCAGGGCGGTGAGGATGACGGAGTCGGGAGCGAAGTAGGGCGAGGTCAGCTGTACGCGTTGACGGGCGCTGGCGAGCGCCAGGGCGACGAGGTCGCGGACCACGCGGCGTCGGTACGCCGGACCATCGGCGACGACGGCGACGCGCTCGGTGCCGATCGCGCGCGGCGGCGCGGCGAGGACCGCCCCCCAGGGCAGATCCGAGCCATCGGCGCGAAACCAGCTTTCGAGAAAGACCGCTTCCAGGTCGCGCGCCGCCGGCCCCTCGATCCGCAGGTGCGTGTCGCGCCAGGTCGCGCCCGGCTGATGCGGCCCGACGTTGTATTCGTCGCCGATGTTGAGGCCGCCGGTGAACGCCACGCGGCCGTCGACGATGAGGAGCTTGCGATGGTCGCGTCGACGCGGCAGCCAGCGCGGGTAGAATCGATGCAGCGGGTTGAAGGCGACCACCTGGCCGCCGGCGGCGCGCAGCGGCTCCAGCGCCTCGACGGCGAGGGTCCTGGAGCCGAGCGCATCGTAGAGCAGGCGCACCGCGACGCCGCGCCAGGCGCGCTCGACGAGCGCGGTCAGGAAGGCGCGCCCGGTGGCGTCGTGGCGGAGGATGTAGGTCTCGAGATGGATGCGATCCGTCGCCGCGGCGATGGCGGCGAGCATGGCGGCGAGCCCCGTGTCGCCGGTAGAGAAGAGGGTGATGCGGTTACCGTCGGTGAAACGCAGCCCCTGGCGGCGCAGGAAGCGGCGCACGGCCAGCGGGCGGCGCAGTAGACCGTGGCGGCGCAAGGCGGCGCGCAGGCGATGCGACGCGTCGACCGGCGGTCCGCTCATGGGGGACGTATATCGCAGGGATCGGGGATCAGGGATCGGGGATCAGGGATCGGGGAGCAGGGTCTGGGATCGGGGGCCAGAGCCGGGAATCGAGCCCTCGAGCCCCGATCCCCGGCCCCGGACCCCCCACCCCAGTTCCCAGTCACCCCGGCCCCGCCCCCCCGCCCCCGTCTCTCAGAGGCCTTGGGCGCGATAGCGTGCTGCCCGCTCGACGTAGAGCTGCGCCGACTCGATGATGTGTGCGCGTTCGTTGTCGCGCAGCGGGCGCACCACCTTGGCGGGGCTGCCGAGGGCCAGATGACCGGCGGGAACGACGGCGCCGGGCGTGAGCAGCGCGCCGGCGCCGACGATGCAGTCGTCGCCGACCACGCAGCCATCGAGGACGATGGCGCCGATGCCGATCAGGCAGCGGTGGCCGATCGCACAGGCGTGCAGGACGGCGTGATGGCCGACCGTTACGTCGTCGCCGACCGTCGTGGCGTAGCGGCCGGTGGCGATGTGGAGCGTGGTGTTGTCCTGGACGTTGGTGCGCGCGCCGACGCGGATCGGAGAGCCGTCGGCGCGCAGCACGGCGTTGAGCCAGACGCTGCTCTCGGCAGCGAGGTGTACATCGCCGAGGACCTGGGCGCTGGCGTGCACGTAGGCGTTGGGCGCCACGACCGGCGCGATTGCGTCGTAGGTGATGAGCACGCCTGCGCCTGATAGCGCGCGTCGCGCGGCTCGCGCAACCGGCGCTCAGGCGCGAACGAGCAGCAGTGCCGCGACCACCAGCAGCAGGCCGAAGACGTAGGTGCCGAGCGCGCCGGCGAAGCGCAGCGGATGCGGCGTCGCCATCGTGGCGCCGCCGGCGATGCCGAGCGTGATCAGGATGCGCGACAGCGTCGCGCCGATCATCGACCACTCCATCCACGCCGCCGGCCCGCGCATGCCGACGATCACCATCAGCACCGCCAGCATGGCGTGATACTCGGCCGCGTTGCCGTGGGCGCGCACCAGTTTGTAGAGACGGTCGGCGGGGTCCGCCCGGTAGCCGTAGTTCGTCGCCGTCGAGCCGCGGGTCAGCGACACGGCGAGGCCGAGTCCGAAGAGCAGCAGGCCGAGGATGGCGGAGCACACGATCGCGGTCGTCATCGTCCGGTCCCCCCTTTGACGGGCACGCTTAGTCAGCCCTGCGCGAGGCGACAAGCGAGCGGCAGAGCCACTACATCTTGTGGAGTGTGGCTTGCGAACCCGCTAGGGCTTCTGCTATTCGACAGCATGGTTCGCCGGCTCTGCACTCCCTGCGCGCTCGAGCGCGCGCGCGGGCGCCGCTCGGGCGGCGGCGAATCACGGCGGTCGTGGCGCTTCGCAGCGCGCCGCGGCGGACCGCGCGGGCGCCGCCAACGGAGGTCGTATGTTCACCTATGACATGCCCGAGGGGTTCACGTTCGACGACGTCTTGCTGGTGCCGGGGGCGTCGAACTTTCTGCCGCGCGATGCGGACGTCGGCACGCGTTTCTCGCGCCGCGTGACGCTCAACATGCCGCTCGTCAGTGCCGCCATGGACACCGTCACCGAGTCGGCGATGGCGATCGCCATGGCGCAGGAGGGGGGCATCGGCGTCATCCATCGCAACCTGTCGATCGACGAGCAGGCGCATGAGGTCGACAAGGTCAAGAAGTCGGAGAGCGGCATGATCATCGATCCGGTGACCGTGCAGCCGGATCAACCGATTGCCGCCGCGCTGGAAATCATGCGCCGCTACAAGATCTCGGGCCTGCCGGTGACCAGGGACGGGCGGCTGGTGGGGATCTTGACCAATCGCGATCTGCGCTTCGAGAAGCAGCTGCATCGCAAAGTGGCGGAGGTGATGACCAAGGATCGCCTCGTCACCGCGGCGCCGGGCATCAGCCTCGAGGACGCGAAGGAAATCCTGCACCAGCATCGCATCGAGAAACTGCTCATCGTCGACGACGGCGGTCGCCTGCGAGGTCTCATCACCGTGAAGGACATCAACAAGGCGGCGCAATTCCCCAACGCCTGCAAGGACTCCTTCGGCCGCCTGCGGGTGGCGGGCGCGGTCGGCACGGGCGACGACCGACGCGAGCGCGCCGAGCGCTTGCTGGCGGCCGGTGCCGACGTGCTGGTGATCGACACGGCGCACGGGCATTCGGGCAACGTCATCGACACGGTCAAGGAGCTCAAGGCGGCCTTCCCCGACGTCGACGTGGTGGCCGGCAACGTCGCCACCGCCGAGGGCGCGCGGGCGCTGGCGGACGCCGGGGCCGATGCCCTGGAAGTGGGCCTGGGGCCGGCCTCCAGCTGCACCACGCGCGTCATCTCCGGCGTCGGCGTGCCGCAGCTGACCGCGATCGCCGCGGCGGCGCGCGTGGCGCGCGAGTTCGACATTCCGCTGATCGCCGACGGCGGCATCAAGTTCTCCGGCGACATCGCCAAGGCGATCGGCGCCGGGGCGGACTCGGTGATGATCGGCGGCCTGTTCGCCGGCACCGAGGAGAGCCCGGGCGAGACGATCCTCTATCAGGGGCGGACCTACAAGCTCTACCGCGGCATGGGCTCGCTGGAAGCGATGCGCGAACGCGAAGGCAGCCGTAACCGCTACCTGCAGGATGACGAGGACGAGCAGATGAAACTGGTGCCGGAAGGCATCGAGGGGCGGGTGCCGCACAAGGGCCCGCTCAGCTTCATCGTCGCCCAGCTGGTCGGCGGACTGCGCGCCGGCATGGGCTACGCCGGCTGCCGCACCATCCCCGACTTGCAGGAGCACGCGCGCTTCATGCGGGTCTCGAACGCCTCGCTGCAAGAGAGCCACGTCCACGACGTGTTCATCGCCAAAGAGGCGCCGAATTATCAGCGCGCGACGGAGCGGTGAGCGTGTTGACGTGTTGACGTGTTGACGTGCTGACGTGCTGAGGGTGTGGCGATGGTGACGTGGGCAGGGCGACTGCCTGGTAGCGCGCTGCAAGCGGTGCTTCATTCCGCTACCCTAGCTGGTTATTTAGCAACGCGTCGACGTATCCGCACCTCCACACGTCCACACGTCAGCACGTCCACACGTCAGCACGTCCGCACGTCCACACGTCAGCACGCCCCCCATGATCGTCATCCTTGACTTCGGCTCGCAGTACTCGCAGTTGATCGCGCGCCGCGTACGCGAGGCGCACGTGTACTGCGAATTGCTGCCGTTCAACGTGCCGCTCGACGAACTGGCGGCGCGGCGGCCGGCCGGCGTGATTCTATCGGGAGGGCCGGCCAGCGTGTACCAGGCGGATGCGCCGCTCTCGGATCCGCGCCTCGCCGAGCTCGGCGTGCCGTTGCTCGGCATTTGCTACGGCATGGGCGTGTTGGCGCAGGAGGACGGCGGGCGCATGGCGCGCGCGGTGGCGCGCGAGTTCGGACCGGCCGACCTGATCGTCGACGACGCGGAGGATCTGTTCGCCGGCTTTGCGGTCGGGCATCGCACCCCGGTGTGGATGAGCCACGGCGACCGGCTCGAAACGCTGCCCAAGGGGTGGACCGCGCTCGCCCACAGCGACAATTCGCCGGTGGCGGCGTGTGCCGACCGCTCCCGACGCCGCTACGCCATTCAGTTCCATCCCGAGGTGGTGCATACGCCGCGCGGTCGCGAGCTGCTGGAGAACTTCGTCCTGCGCATCTGTGCGGCGCGCGCCGACTGGACGATGGAGAACTTCATCGAGCAGGTGACGGCGCGCATTCGCGCCCGGGTCGGCACCGCCGGCGTCGTCTGCGGGCTGAGCGGCGGCGTCGACTCGACGGTGACCGCCGCCCTGGTGCACCGCGCCATCGGCGACCAACTGACCTGCATCTTCGTCGACAACGGGGTCCTGCGCCGCGACGAGGCGCGGCGGGTCATGCAGGTGCTGGCGGAAGCCTTCCGCTTCCGCATTCGCGCCGTCGACGCCGGCGAACGCTTCCTCGGCCGCTTGGCAGGTATCGAGGATCCCGAGCAGAAGCGCCGCGTCATCGGCGCCACCTTCGTCGAGGTGTTCGAGGAGGAGGCCAAGGCGCTGTCCGACGTGCGCTTCCTCGCCCAGGGCACCCTCTACCCGGACGTCATCGAGTCGGTCTCGTTCAAGGGGCCGTCGGCGACGATCAAGAGCCACCACAACGTCGGCGGGTTGCCCGAGCGCATGCGCCTGGCGCTGGTCGAGCCGCTGCGCGAGCTGTTCAAGGACGAGGTGCGCCAGCTCGGCGTCGTGCTCGGCATTCCGCCGACACTGGTCGGCCGCCATCCGTTTCCCGGCCCCGGGCTGGCCATCCGCATCATCGGTCCGGTCACCGCCGAGCGGGTGGCGATCGTGCAGGATGCGGATGCCATCATCGAAGAGGAGATCCGCGCCGCCGGCTGGTACGACCGCGTCTGGCAGGCCTTCGCCGTCCTCCTGCCGGTGCGCACCGTCGGGGTGATGGGCGACGAGCGCACCTACGAACACGTCCTGGCGCTGCGCGCGGTCGAGAGCGTCGACGGCATGACGGCAGACTGGACCCGCCTGCCGAACGAACTGCTGGCGCGCATCTCGACCCGCATCATCAACGAGGTCAGCGGTGTCAACCGCGTCGTCTACGACATCTCGTCGAAGCCGCCGGCGACGATCGAGTGGGAGTGAACGTGCGGACGTGCTGACGTGCTGACGTGTGGACGTGCTGATGTGTCGATGCTCGGCAGTGATGGCAGGTGGTGTGGCATTGCGGTAGCGTCGCGGCGATCTGGAGGGGTGTGGGAGTGGCGCTGGTCAAGCGGTTCGAAGATCTGACGGCATGGCAGGAGGCGCGGCGGCTGACGGAGCAGGTCTATCGCCGTACGCGCTCGGCGGTATTCGTTCGGGATCGAGAGCTTGCGAGTCAGCTGCGTCGCGCCGCGCTGTCGACGGTGACAAACATCGCGGAGGGCTTCGGGAGCGGCACGAAGTCGGAGTTTCGGCGCTTCCTGCGCTATGCGATTCGCTCCGCCGCCGAGGTGCAAGCCGGCCTCTACATCGCGTTGGACCAGCACCTGTTGCCGTCGGATGACTTCCGGCGGCTTTTCGAATCGGCAGAACGGCTCAAATCACTGTGCAGTGCGCTCGTCCGCCGGTTAGGCCAGCCGCCAACCCCACGCGATGGCGGTGGCCGGATTGCCGAGACTCCTGGCCTCTGGGCGGCGAACGCCCGACTACACCGCGCCTCCTCCTCCAGATCCGCCCGGCCACGCCGGACGTCCCCACGTCCCCACGTCAGTACGCCAACACGTCAGCACGTCAGCACGTCCACACGTCAGCACGTCAACACGTCCACACGTCAGCACGTCAACACGTCCGCACGTCCGCACGTCAACACGTCCGCACGTCCGCACGTCGGCACGTCCGCGCGTCAACACGTCCGCACGTCGTAACGTCATGGCCTTCGCCCACCTCCACCTCCACACCCAGTACAGCCTGCTCGACGGCGCCAACAAGATCGCCGAGCTGATTCCGCGCGTGCGCGAGCTCGGCATGCCGGCGGTGGCGATGACCGATCACGGCAACATGTTCGGGGCGGTGGAGTTCTACAAGACGGCGGTGGCGGCCGGCGTGCAGCCGATCATCGGCTGCGAGATGTACGTCGCGCCGGGCGACCGCCGCGACAAGCAGCGCGGCGTGCGCGGTGATGATTTCGGAGCGGCCGGCAACCACCACCTGATCTTGCTGGCGATGGACGAGGGCGGCTACCGCAATCTGTGCCGCCTGGTCACGCTCGGCTACACCGAGGGCTTCTACTACAAACCGCGCGTCGACAAGGCCCTGCTGCGCGAGTTGAACGGCGGGCTGATCGCACTTTCCGGCTGCCTGGCCAGCGAGGTCAACCAGGCGCTGTTGAACGGGGCGCGCGATCGGGCCCGCGCCGTCATGGACGAGTACCGGTCGATCTTCGACGGCCGCTACTACGTCGAGATCCAGGACAACCACCTGCCCCAACAAGTGCGCGTCAACCAACACCTGGTCGAGCTCGCCGGCGAGCTCGGCCTGCCGCTGGTGGCGACCAACGACTGTCACTATCTGCGACCGGACGATCATCACGCCCACGACGTCCTGCTCTGCATCCAGACCGGCAAGACGCTGAACGACCCCAAACGCTGGCGCTTCGGCACCGACCAACTCTACGTCAAAGGTCCGGAGGAAATGCGGCAGGCGTTCGCCGCGCACGAGGAGGCGATCCGCAATACCGTCGACATCGCCAAGCGCTGTACGCTCGAGATGCGCTTCGGGCGCTACCAGTTCCCCGCCTTCGCCGTCCCGGACGGCATGACCCTGGAGGCCCAGCTCGAGCGCGGCGCGCGCCAGGGCCTCGAGGAACGGCTGGTCGGCCTGCGCCGCCTCGGCGAGTGGAGCGCGGCGCGCGAGCGCCAGTACGAGGAGCGCCTGCGCAGCGAGCTCGACGTCATCACCCGCATGGGTTTCGCCGGCTACTTCCTGATCGTGGCGGATTTCACCAACTACGCCAAACGGCAGGGCATTCCGGTGGGACCCGGGCGCGGCTCGGCGGCCGGCAGCCTGGTGGCCTGGGCGCTGCGCATCACCGATCTCGATCCGATCCCGTACAACCTGCTCTTCGAGCGCTTCCTCAACCCCGAGCGCAAGTCGATGCCCGACATCGACATGGACTTCTGCTTCGAGCGGCGCGACGAGGTCATTCGCTACGTGCGCGACACCTACGGCGAGGACCACGTCGCGCAGATCATCACCTTCGGGACGCTGAAGGGGAAGGCCGCGATCAAGGACGTCGGCCGCGCCCTCGAGTTCAGCTTCGGCGACACCGACAAGATCGCCAAGCTCTATCCGGCGCCGAAACAGGGCAAGGACTTCCCCCTGACCAAGGCGCTCGAGATGGAGCCGCGGCTGCGCGAGCTGCGCGACAGGGGCGAGCGCGAGCGCGCTCTGTTCGAGCAGGCCCTCAAGCTCGAAGGCCTCCTGCGCCACGCCTCCAAGCACGCCGCCGGCATCGTCATCGGCTCACGGCCGCTGGTCGAGGACCTGCCGCTGTTCGTCGACAAAGAGGGCAGCGTCATGACCCAGTACGCCGGCCCGCACATCGACGAGATCGGCCTGATCAAGTTCGACTTTCTCGGCCTCAAGACGCTGACCCTCGTGCACGATGTCGTGCAGCGCGTGCGCGAGGGACGCGGCGTCTCCGTCGACGTCACGGCACTGCCGCTGGACGACAAGGCCACCTATCGCTTGATCGCCAAGGCCGACACGGTCGGCGTCTTTCAGATGGAGTCTGGCGGCATGCGCAAGCTGGTGACGCAGCTGCGCCCCAACACCTTCGAGGACATCATCGCCGTGCTCGCCCTCTTCCGCCCCGGCCCGCTCGACAGCGGCATGGTCGAGCAGTTCATCAAACGCAAACACGGCAAGGAAGAGGTGAAGTATCCGCACCCGCGCCTCGAGCCGATCCTGGAGCCCACGTACGGCGTCATCGTCTATCAGGAGCAGGTGATGCAGATCGCGCAGGTGCTCGCCGGCTACTCGCTCGGCGACGCCGACAACCTGCGCCGCGCCATGGGCAAGAAGGATCCGGACAAGATGCGCAAGGAGCGCGAGCGCTTCATCGCCGGCGCCGGGCGCCAGGGCATCGCCGAGCGCCAGGCCGGCGAGATCTTCGACCAGATGGAGACCTTCGCCATGTACGGCTTCAACAAGTCGCACTCGGCGGCGTACGCCCTGGTGTCGTTCCAGACCGCCTATCTCAAGGCCCATTTTCGCGAGGAATTCATGGCCGGCCTGCTGTCGCTGGAGATGGGCGATACCGACAAGACGTTCAAGAACATCGCCGCCTGTCGC
>CAYYWP010000093.1:0-16966 GCA_964475125.1 uncultured Binatia bacterium (SeqCode)
GCAAACCCTTCCTTCTGGTACTCCTGCAAGGGGTTGCGTTGCCCGTAGCCGCGCAGGCTGATGCCCTCCTTGAGGTGATCCATGTTCAGGAGGTGCTCCTTCCACAGCTGGTCGATCGTCTGCAGCAGGACGAACTTCTCCAATTGGCGCATCACCGGCGGCGTGAACGCCGCCTCGCGCTGGGCGTGCGCCGCCCGCGTCGCGTCGTGCAGCGCCTGTTCGAGCCGCTCGGCCGTCATTCCCGCGCGCGCCTCCTCACTCAACTGGAGGCGGATATTGAACTGGCTCAGCACCGCCTCCTCGCAGCCCGTCCAGTCCCACTCCGGCGCCGGCGCATCCGCGCGCGCGTAGTCTGCCACGGTCGCGGCGATCACGCCGTCGGTCATCTCCCATGCCTGCTCGTCCAGCGTTTCGCCGGCCAGGATCTCCCGGCGCTGGTGGTAGATGACCTCGCGCTGCTTGTTCAGCACGTCATCATACTCCAGCAAGTGCTTGCGCATGTCGAAGTTGCGCGCCTCGACTTTGCTCTGCGCGTTAGCGATGGCGCGCGTGATCAGGCGGTGCTCGATCGGCTCCCCTTCCTCCATGCCGAGACGCGTCATCAGGCCTTGAATGCGCTCGGCGCCGAAGATGCGCAGCAAGTCGTCTTCCAGCGACAGGTAGAAGCGCGAGGCGCCGGGATCCCCTTGTCGGCCGGCGCGGCCGCGCAGCTGGTTGTCGATGCGGCGGCTCTCGTGGCGTTCGGTGCCGAGGATGAACAGGCCGCCCGCATCGACGACCTGTTGGCGTTCGACCGCACACAGCTCGCGGTATTTCTGCAGGACCTCGGCGTAGCGGCCGCGCATTTCCTCCGGCGCGGCCTCCATTTGCTCGCGCACGTCGTCGATCACCTTGGTGTACTTGCGCCGCTCGCTCTCGTAGGCCTGCCGTGCCGCCGTCACGGCGGCCTCGAACGGGGCTCGGGCTTCGAGATACGCCGTCTCGGCGCCCCGGTAGGTGGCCAGCGCCGCGTCGTATGTCGCCTTGGCCTCGGCGGCACTCGTGGGGCCATCCGCAGCCCCATCGCCGAGCGCGCGCTGCGTGGCGCGCTCGTAGTCCTGGCGCACGCGGTCGAAGGCCGCGTGCGCGGTCGAGAGTGCCGGGCTGGGACCGTTCGCCGCCGACTCACCCAGCGCCGCACACCATTCCGCCAGGACGCGCTGAAAGCGCTGCAGGCCCTCTTCGCCGAAGTGCGGACCGGTGACGCGATCGATCTCCTGCAGCGCCTCGCTATAGCTCATCGCCGCCGCGGCACAGGCCGTGTAGGCCCCGCCACCCTGCTCCGTCGCGGCCGCCGAGGCCTCGTAGACGCCGCGGGCGTGCCAGAAGTCGGCCTCCAGCGAGGCGCGGTGCGCCGCCGTGACGTCCTCCAGCGCGCGGGCTTGCGCCTCGGCCAGCGGTGCCCACTGCGGCTCGTGCTCCTGCCGCGCCTGCTCGACCGCGGCGTCGAACTGCTCGCGCAGGCGGGCCAGGACTTCCTCGTAGCGCAGCGCCCCTTCGGGCAGGTTCGAGGTGCGGCGCACCCAATCATTCTCCATCTCGGCACGGGCCAGAAACTCGGGGTTGCCGCCGAGCAGGATGTCGGTGCCGCGGCCCGCCATGTTGGTGGCGATCGTCACCGCCGCGTGCCGCCCCGCCTGCGCGATGATGTTCGCCTCCGCCTCGTGGTTGACGGCGTTCAGCACGTTGTGGCGCACGCCACGGCGCTTGAGCATCCTCGACAGGTGCTCGGATTTCTCCACCGACACGGTGCCGACCAGGACGGGTTGCTGATGCTCATGGCAGGCGACGATCTGCTCGACGACGGCGTCGAACTTCTCGCGCTCGCTCTTGTACACCACGTCGGGATGGTCCTTGCGGACGAGCGTGCGGTTGGGCGGAATCACCGTCACGTCGAGCTTGTAGATCTTCTTGCACTCAGGCGCCTCGGTATCGGCCGTTCCGGTCATCCCGGCCAGCTTGCGGTACATGCGGAAGTAGTTCTGGATGGTGATGGTCGCGAGCGTCTGGTTCTCGCGCTCGATACGCACGCCCTCCTTGGCTTCCACAGCCTGGTGGAGGCCGTCCGACCAGCGCCGACCGGGCATCAGCCGGCCGGTGAACTCATCGACGATGATCACCTGGCCTTCTTTGACGATGTAGTGCACGTCGCGCTTGTAGAGCGTGTGGGCGCGCAGGGCCTGATTGACGTGGTGCAAGATGTCGATGTGGCGCGGGTCGTAGAGGTTTTGGACGTTGAGCATGCGCTCGACCTTGGCGACGCCGCCCTCGGTCAGATGCACGTTGCGGCTCTTCTCGTCGACCGTGTAGTCCCCCTGGGCGTCGACCGCGGCGCGCTCCTCCTGGCGCACGTCGCCGACCGTGGTGGCGCCGCGGCGCAGGCGCGGCACGACCCGGTCGATCTGGAAGTACTTGTCGGTCGACTCCTCCGCCGGACCCGAAATGATCAGCGGCGTGCGCGCCTCGTCGATGAGGATGTTGTCGACCTCGTCGACGATGGCGAAGGCGAGCTCGCGCTGTACGTAGTCGTCGAGCGCGAACTTCATGTTGTCGCGCAGATAGTCGAAGCCGAACTCGTGATTGGTGCCGTAGGTGATGTCGGCGGCATAGGCGGCCTTGCGCTCGACCGGCCGCAGATTGAGCATGCGGTAATCCTTCACCGCATAGGTGGGGTCGAAGACGAAGCTGATGTCGTGCACGACCGCGGCGCAACTGATGCCCAGGGCGTGGTAGATCGGCCCCATCCACTGCACGTCGCGGCGGGCCAGGTAGTCGTTGACGGTGACCAGGTGCGCGCCGCGGCCGGCCAGGGCGTTGAGATAGAGCGGCAAGGTGGCCACCAGGGTCTTGCCCTCGCCGGTCTTCATCTCGGCGATGCGGCCGCGATGCAGCACGACGCCGCCCAGGAGCTGGACCTCGTAGTGCCGCAGACCGGTGGTGCGGCGCGAGGCCTCGCGCACACAGGCGAAGGCCTCCGGCAAGATCTCCTCGAGCACCGCCTGCTCGGCCTGGTAGAGGGCATCCTCGACTTTGCTCAGTGCCTCGCGAGCGCTTTCGCGCGCCTCGTCCCCTTCATCCGCGCGGCGCTCGCGCAGGCGGGCGCGGAGCTGCTCCAGCGCGGTGCGTTCAACGGCCGTCGCTTCGGCGAGACGGGCCCGAAAGGCGGCCGTCCGGCCGCGCAATCCTTCATCGTCCAAGGCTTGCAGGCCAGCCTCGAGCGCGTTCACCTGCTCGACGATCGGCCGCAGGCGCTTGAGCTGGCGATCGTTGCTGCTGCCGAAGACGCGCTTGGGATCGGCCCCCACCGCGCCGGCGAGGAGGCCGAGCGCGACGCCGATGCCGCCGAGCAGGGCAGCGCGGCTCCAGGCCTCGGGACCGCCCAGCACCACGCCGATCGCCCCGCCGACGATCGCCCCCACCACCATGCCGCCGACGGCACCATAGAGTATCCGCTTATTCATGACGTTGCGTGGCTAGCTCCCGAACGCCTCATCGTGCGTCTCGACCCCGCAAAGATCAAGCGTGCTGGCTCAGCGTTCGAGCTGGACGGCCGAGTCGACCTGGGTGCCGAGGAAACGGGCGCCGACCTTGACGAAGCGCTCCGGCGCGTCGGTGACGAAGAAGGAGGGCTGGCTGCCGCGACCGTGGCGCAGCAGCCGGTGGGCGCGCAAACGCTCGGCGACCACGACCGCCGTGGCGACGCCGGAGTCGATCAGGCGCACGCCGCGGCCCATGGTGGCGCGGATGACGGTGCGCAGCAGCGGGTAGTGCGTGCAGCCGAGGATGAGGGTGTCGATCCCGCTCTGCTTCAGACTGGTCAGATAGGCTCCGGCCGTGCGCGTGGCGATCTCGTTGTCCGTCCACCCCTCCTCGGCCAGCGGCACGAAGAGCGGACAGGCGCGGGTGTAGATCTCGAGGTCCTCGCGCAGCGCCCGCAAGGCTCGCGTGTACGCCCCGGATGGTGGCCTCGGTCCCGATGACGCCGATCTTGCGGTTGCGCGTGGCGCGCACCGCGGCCCGGGCGCCCGGTTCGATGACGCCGACGACCGGGATGTCGACTTGCTGCTCCAAGGCGCCGAGCGCGACCGCCGTCGAGGTGTTGCACGCCACGACCAGCAGCTTGATGCCTTTGTCGATCAGGAAGGCGGTGTTCTCCAACGAATAGCGGCGCACGATGTCGGCCGATTTGCTGCCGTACGGCCACCGCCCCGTGTCTCCCAGGTAGATGAGCCGCTCCGCCGGCAACAGCTTGGCGAGCGCCCGCACGACGGTCAGGCCGCCGATGCCCGAATCGAAGATGCCGATGGCTCGCTCGCGCGTCGGCAGGCGCGCCGACGCAGCGCTTCGGCTCACCACGCCGCCCCCGCAGCCAAGCGCAAGCCGAGGTCGCGGTCGCTCGGCACCTCGCCGATGACCTGCGCCCACACCGACGCGGGCTCCATGCACAGGTACAGCGGCAGTGGCCCCAATGCGGCAGCCAGCCGCGCGGCGAGGAATCGGTACATGCGCAAGCGCAGGCCGCGCCAGAGCCGCGTCTTGCCATCCGCGCCGGGCACCAGCTCGGCGGCGAGGCCGTGCGCCGGCATCTCGCGGCGGCGCATGGCGTGCGCCAGCCGCGGCGTCAGGCGCAAACTGCCGAGCGAGATCCAAGCGATGTCGGGCGCCGATACCGCCGCCGCCAGTGCGGTCACTGCCGCGGCGTAGCCGGCCTCCCAGCCCTCGAACTCGACCAGGGGGTCGAAATGGAATCCGACCCGATAGCCGGCCGCGACGACGCGCCGCGCGGCGGCGAGGCGCTCGGCCAGCGTCGCCGTGCCGTGTTCGTCGCGGGCGATGACGGCCTCGGCATTGAGCGACCACGACACCACCGTGCGCCCGCCGGGGTCGAGCTCGAGCAGGCCGTCGATGCAGTCGCTCTTCGTCTTCAGCTCCAGCGTCGCATTCGGGTAGGCGGTGAAAAACGGCACGATCTGGCGCGTCAGCCGGGTGAGGGGATCGAGCGCCAGGCTGTCGGCGATCTCACCCGTGCCGATGCGAAACTGGCGCCCCGGGTGAGTCCGCAGCACGGCGCTCACCTCGGCCAGCGCCGCGTCGACGTTGCTGTAGGCCGTCAGCGCCGGGGTCTCCGCCAAGTAGTCCTGCAAGAAGCAGTAGCTGCAGTCCATCGGGCAGTTGCTGGACAGGTTCAAGGTCAGGTAGTTGCAGCAGACCAATCCCGCCGTCCCGGCTGGACAATGGCGCACGAACTCGCCGCGATGCGGTCGGACCACGAGCAGCCGCTTGCCGGACCGCAGATCGTGCGCACGCGGCAGATCGTCGGCGTCGGCGATGTGGACCGCCTGTCCCGGCAGCGCCCGCTGCACTGCCTCCGCCGTGGGACTGCCGAGGGCGCCGCGGTCGATCCAGGCCGCCTCTGGAACGAAGCGCTTCACCAGCGTCCTTCCAGCACGTCGAACAGCGCCTCGAGCTGCGGATCCCGCAGGGCCGTCGCCGCCGCCGCGGTGCGCCGGCGCAGCTCGGCCGCCGAGGCGGCGCGCACGGTGAGCGTGACGTGGTCGCCCTCCAACATCGCCGGCAGCCCGAGCTGGGCGCCAAGCGGGAGACGCAACGCCTTGATCAGCGTCGCCAGCTGCTGTTCGGCGCGGCTCAGCTGCGGATAGCGCAGGCGGCGCATAACGGCCCGCAGGGCCTTGATGGCCTCGTTGCGGCCCAGGTGCCGCGCCCAGACGCCCTGCACCGCCGGATCGTCGAGCACCTGCGCCACCTCGCCGCCGCGGCGTACGGCAATGTCGACGACGTCGTCGAGCAGGTCGCGAAACTGATTCTCGTTCAGCCGCAAACGTTCGGCGACCTCCAGCAGGGCCGCGGCCGCCGTCGGCGGTTGGGCCAGCCAGCGCGCCAGCGTCGGCGCAGCGAAGCGCTTCGCCGCCGCATAGGCGCGCACCGCCTCCTCGCCGGCCTGGGTCACGGCCAGACCTCGGCCAGGGCCAGGTAGCGCGCCGCTTCGGCCTCGCGGGCGCGGCGGCGCGCCCCGAGGGCGAGAATGGCGCACTTCTCGCGCAGCCCCGCGCTGGCCAGGATGCGCTGCTCTGCCGCCAGCGTGCCCGCCGCCAACAGCTTGGCCAGGGCCGCGGCGCGGAAGCGGTCCATGCCCCAATGGCGGCGCGAGAGCTGATCGGCATGGCCGCCGCGCTTGATGACCAGCGGTTCGGACAACAGGCCGACCGGTTCGCGGCTGCTCAATCGCAGCCACAGCTCGTAGTCTTCGCACACCTCGAGACTCTCGTCGAAGCCGCCGAGCTGCTCGAACAGCGCGCGGGCGATCAGCAGCGCCGATGGGCTGACCACGCAGCGCTGGACGCTGGCCGCGAAGATGTCACCGCTGGGCTTGGCATGATGCCGGCAGGGGTTGACGCGCACGCCGTTTCGAATCCAGATCTCGCCCGTCTGGCTGGCTCGCAACCCCGGATGCTGGCGGTGGAACGCCAGCTGCCGGGCGAGTTTGTTCGGGTACCAGAGGTCGTCCGAATCGAGGAAGGCCAGCCACGCCCCGCCAGCAACGCGCGCCCCGGCGTTGCGCGCCGCGGCCACACCACCGTGCAGCTGGCGGACGAGCCGCACGGGCGCCCCGAAGGCCGCTACCGCCTCGGCCGTGCCGTCCGTCGACTCATCGTCCACGACGATGATCTCGATCGCGACCTGGCGCTGGGCGAGCGCCGACGCGACCGCCTCCTCGACCAGCGAGCGGCGGTTGAACGTTGGGATGATGACGCTGACCTCGACCATCGTCCGTGCGGTAGCGGGCGAGCTTGCCATAGCGGTGGCGGAGGCTCAACGCAGCCGTCGGAGCCGAGAAGTTTGACCCGCTCCGGCTGCGCCTCTAGTGTGCGTCGCTGATCGTCGGCCGCCGCGGTACTGCGGGGCGAGACACCGGAGCTCGACGGGAGATGCGAGGGATGATGCGCAGAGTGGCGATGTGGACGGCGGCGGCCCTGTCGCTTGCCTGGGCTGCCCAAACGGTCTGGGCGGAGACCGCCGGCGAGGGACTCAAACCGGGCATGGTGCTCGGGAGCTCGAACTGGCAGCTGGCCGAAAACCTGCTGCCGCCGGAGATCCTGAACCACTACCAGACGGACGGGTACCGGAACGAAATCGTCGACTGGCCGAGCGGCCAGTTCAACTGGCCGCCCGATTTCAAGGCCGCGACCGAACAGAACGCCGGCCGCTATGCGATCAGCGCCGAGGGAAGCATCATCTCGACCGCCAGCGGCGAGCAGCCCCCTTACATCCTAGGCTTTCCCTTCCCTGCCATCGATCCGGCCGATCCCCAGGCGGGCGTCAAGATCATTTGGAACTACTTCTACCTCACTTGGTACTACGGCAACCTGCACGCGCAGTCGCAGGTCAACTGGCTCGGCCCGCGCGCCCTCGAGCGCCGCACCGATCAGGACGTCAACTTTCTCTACTACGACGGGGGGCCCGAGCGCTCGCGCCTGCCCAACCCGCAGAATTTCAGCAGCCAACAGCTGATCGTCGCCGACGCCCCCGCCGACCTCGCGGGCACGGCGGCGCTGACCTGGCGCTATCGCGATCCGACCAAGCGCGACTCTCTCTGGACCTTCGTGCCGGCATTGCGCCGCGTGCGTGCCGTGAGCCCCAACAACCGCTCCGACGGGTTCCTCGGCTCCGACTTGAGCCAGGACGACGGCCCCTTCTTCGACGGCAAGCCGGAGGATTTCACCTGGACGCTGAAGGGCGAGGGCGACTACCTGCGCATCGTCGACCCGCTCAACCTGCAGGGCAAGTTCAGCTCGGTGTGGCAGCCGGGCGGCGGGTGGCGCGCCAACTGGGACCCGACCCTGAAGATCGTCGGCTATCAGGATCCCAGCTGGTCGGGGCTGGCATGGGCCCCGCTCAGCCCGGCGCTCGCCAAACGCCGACTGTGGATCGTCGAAGCCGTCCCCAAGGACAAGTACTACCTGTACGGTCGCCTCGAGCTCTACCTCGACAAAGAGACCTTCCAGGGCGCGTGGAACCGCAAGTTCAGCCAGCAGGGCGAGTTGCTCAACACGCTGCAGGTGATGGCCTACAACCTGCAACCGGTGCAGCGGCCGAGCGGTGAGACCGACTACATCCAGGGCTCGAACATGTCGTACAACGTGGCGGAGAACTTGAAGCTCAACCGCGCCACCATCGCCGGGCTCAAGTCCACGCCGCAGTCCGCCCTCGATGTCTACGTGCCGTACAACCCGAGCTTCTTCGATATGACGACCCTGTCCCGCTTCGGCAAGTAAGGCGCTCCGGCGACGCCCTTCCACGGCCGCGACTCTCGCCGGTGCGATGTCCCAGGGCCTGCCCCTGGCCTGAAGGCTGCCCGCCGCCTTTGGGGACTCAGTCAGGACTGGAGCGGACCGAGTGGCCCCCTCGCTAGTGCCCTCCGATCCACTCCTCGATCACCCGCCTGATCGCGTCGACGCCCTCGCCGCTCAGGGCCGAGAACGGAATCGCCTCGGCGCCGCCGAGATGCGCGCTCAGGCGCGCCAGGGCGCCCCGCCGCTCGCCGCGGCTGAGCTTGTCGATCTTGGTCGCGATCACCCGCACGGGGCGGGCGTGGGCGGCCAGGAAATCCAGCAGTTGGACGTCGTCCGCCTCGAGACCGCGGCGTACGTCGACCAAGACGAACACACCGCGCAGCGCCTGGCGCCGCCGCAGGTACCCTTCGATCAGGGCGCGCCAGCTCGCCTTGACGGCGAGCGGTACGCGCGCGAACCCGTACCCGGGCAGGTCGACGAGCAGGAAGCGGTCGTCGACATCGAACAGGATGATCTGCTGCGTCCGGCCTGGGCGCTTGCTGACCCGGGCGAGGCCATGCTGGGCGACCAGGCGGTTGAGCAGCGACGACTTGCCGACGTTGGAGCGACCGGCGAGCGCCACCTCTGGTAGGCGCTCGTCGGGCAGCCGTTCGAGCTGGGCGGCGGCAGCGGCGAACCCCGCCCGCCCACTCGGCCGGCGCACGGCAGTCGTCCCTCAGCTCGCCGGCGCCGGCGCTGCACCGAGCAACTTGTTGATGCCGCGTACCGTATTCACGAAGGTCTCGCGGTTGGCACTCTCGATCACCGCGGCGGGAAAAGGAATGGCGATCTTGTCGGTGGATTTGGCGTCGTAGATGACCTTCGTGCGCGTCCCGTCCGGCGATGCCTCGAGCTGATACGACCCTTCGATGTCGGCGGCCTGCGCCTGAGTGGTCTTGAAGTCGATGCGGTGCGCGGCGGGGTCGAGAGTGAACACCATGGTGTACTGCTGCAGCGGCAGGTTGAGAGCTTGCAACTGCAGGAGGACGGTCTTGCTGTTGCCCTCCTGCGCCACGAGCTCGGACTTCTTGACGTTGGCGATCACCTCGGCGCCCTTCTCCACCGCCCAGAACGCGTCTTGGGCCTTGTCGAGCGGCCCGTCGACGACGGCGACGTAATGGATCGTCGCCACGCCTCCGTCCTTGTCGAAGCGCTCCTCGAGAATCTCCTTCGCCTCTCGCCACACCGCGGCCTGTTGCTGCATTTCACGCCAGTACCAGGCACCGGCAATCACCACCACGGCGACGATGCCGAGGACGATCAGGGTCGACCGCTTCATGGTGCCTCCTCCGTGTGTGCGCTGCGTCGCCGTTCAAGCGCGCGACGGGACTCACTGCTTGGGTTCGTAGGACGGACCGACGAATAGGATTGGCTCCTTACCTTGCAGCATGTCGGGTGTCACCACCCACGTCCCGCCGAACGCGGGGTGTAAGATTCCCTGGGCCGTGTCGCTGTTTCCGGCCGTGAGGCCGAAGGCCATGAGCGCCACCAAGCCGCCGCCCAGCGCGTAAAGGCTCTTGGCCGGAATGTAGCCGAGATTGGTTCCCACCGCCGCCATCCCCCAGCCGAGCCCGGACCACGCGGATTCCTCCGCCGCCGCCTGCTCCTCCTGGCCGCGCACCACCGGCGGCCGCACCGCCGCCGCGACCAGCACCAGTGCCACCCCCACCATCACCACTCGCCGCATCGCACTCCTCCTCCATCATTCCGTCCGCACCACCGCGTCGGGCGGCAGCAGAGCCAACAGCCTCGCCAAGGCGCGCTCGACGTACTGTTCGTCCTTCGATTCCAGCGTAATCCGCACCCGATACTCGGGATCGTTGAGCTTCGGATACGAACCCAGCTGCAGGGCGGGAAACTGTGCCAAGGTCTCCGTCAAGGGCGCCGCAATCGCGCTCTCGAAGGCGCGCACATAGACCACGCGCAGGTGGTAGGGATCGCCGCGCCAGCGCGGGCCGAGCGCCGCCACCTTGCGGCGAAAAATCTCCGGGATGCCGGGCAGCACATAGATGTGATCCACCCGGAGGGTCGGAAAGCTGGAGCCCTCCTGACACTCGAGCTCGGTGCCCTCGACCACCTCGGCGAGCTTGCGCTGCGCCGGATTGAGCTCCGCGCCGAGGTGCGCGCGCAGCGCCTGCTCCAACCGCGGCTCGCGCACCACGGCGCGGCCGAGGCCGCGCGCCACGCCTTCGATGGTCACGTCGTCGTGTGTCGGACCCACCCCGCCGGAGGTGAACAGCACGTCCACCGCAGGCGCCAGCGCCCGCACCGTCTCGGCGATCACCGCCACCTCGTCGGGAATGACCACGATCCGGCGCAGGGCGACGCCCAGGCTGCGCAGGTGTTGCGCCAGGAAGGCCGAGTTGGTGTCCGCCACCTTGCCGGAAAGGATCTCATTGCCGATGACCACCAGCGCGGCTGTCGTTTCGCGCGCCATGTCACTGCTCAGATCGAAACGGCGTCCTTGCGGAAATCACTGCCGCCGATCTTGATGTTCACCAGTGCCGGCTTGCCGGCCGCCAGCGCCCGCGCCAGCGCCGGGCCGAGGTCGGCCGGGCGCTCGACGTATTCGCCGTGTCCCCCCAGCGCTTCGACCACCCGATCGTAACGCGTGTAGCTCAGCGCCGTCGCCACCGCGCGCTCGGCGCCGTACAGTTGCACCTGACCGCGGCGGATCTGCGTCCAGCCGGCGTCGTTGCCGATCACGCCCACGACGTTGATCTTTTGCCGCACGCAGGCCTCGAACTCCATCGCGTGCAGGCCGAACGAGCCGTCGCCGTAGATGATGATCACGGGCGAGTCCGGCCGGGCCAGCTTCGCCGCCATGGCATAACCGGGCCCGACGCCGAGCGTGCCCAGCGGCCCGGGGTCGAGCCAATGGCCCGACGCGTAGACGCGCACGATCGAGGCGGCGGTGGCGACGAAGTCGCCGCCGTCGCCGATGAAGATGGCGTTCTCGCCCACCGCATTGGCGATCGCCTGGCAGGCGCGCAGCGGATTGATCGGCACCGCGTCGGACTCGAGCTGGGGTCGCATCTTGTCGAGCTCCGCCTGTTCCCGCCGGCGCATCTCCTCCAGCCAGGGCCGCACCATGACGGCGGAGTACCCCGCCGCGCGGGCCGCGTCGGTGAGCTGCGCCATCACCAGCCCGGTGTCGCCGACGATACCGACGTCGCAGCCGCGGTTGCGCCCGAGCTCGCGCGCGTCGAGGTCGACCTGGACCAGCTTCGCCGCCGGGTTGAGGTGCGAGTCGCGGCCGTAACCGAGACGAAAGTCGAGCGGCGTACCGAAGATGAGGATGACGTCGGCCTCACGCAGCGCCGGCTTGCGCGTGCGCGAAAAGAAATGCGGGTCGTCCGGCGGCAGCGAGCCACGCCCCAAGCCGTTGACGTAGATCGGCATGCCGAAGGTGCGGACGAACTCGCGGTAGGCGGCCGGGCGGACCGACCAGCGCAGCTGCGTGCCGACCAGGGCCACGGGGCGCTGGGCGCCGCTGAGCAAGGCCACCGCCTGCTCGACGTAGCGCGGATCGCCCGCACAGCCGGCCTCGCTCCGATACTGGGCTGGATAGCGGATCTCCCCTTCCTCGTAGGTATGGAACAGCTGGTCGATCGGCAGCTCGAGAAACACCGGCCCCGGCACTCCGGTGGTGGCGGTGCGGAACGCCATGCTGATGTATTCCGGAATGCGGCGTCCGTCCGGCACCGACACCGCCCACTTGGTGATCGGCCGCATGAGCTCGACGTGGTTCATGTCCTGCAAGGAACCCATGTCGGCGAGGGCGCGCGGTCCCTGGCCGCCGATGATCAGCAGCGGCACCCCGGCGCGATGGGCGCTGGCGACGCCGGTGACGGCGTCGGTCAGCCCCGGCCCGGCGGTGACGACGGCCACCCCCGGGCGACCCGTGACGCGGGCCCACCCGTCGGCGGCGTGCGCCGCGGTTTGCTCGTGACGAACGTCGATGACGCGAATCCCCTCATCCACGCAGCCGTCGTAGATCGGCATGACGTGGCCACCGCAGAGGGTGAATACGAAGGGCACCTCTTCGGCGCGCAGCGCGCGCGCCACCAGCCGGCCACCATGCACCATCCCCATCAGCGCCTCCCTGACCTTCGCACTCGCCTCATCGACCGCCGCATCGGCGACTATACAATCGCGCTTCGCGCGCCGGCAAGGTTGCGCGCTGCGGAGAACCACAGATCCACACCGAGCCCCACCCGCCACCCCACGGATCGACACAGAACCGGTCGTGCCCCCTGGTCAGATTCTCGTCGGGGGATGGGATCGGTGTTCATCGGTGGAGTGGTGGCTGCGGGCTCGGTGTTGATCTGTGGTCTCTCGGCTCAGTCGAAATCCGGCGGTCCCTCGCGCAGATCCTTGATCTCCGCCTGCAAGTAGGCGCGCAATCGCTTCTTCAGGCGTTCTTCGAGTTGGCGGACGCGCTCGCGGCTGATGCCGTACTTGTCGCCGATCTCTTGCAAGGTCAGCGGCTCCTCGGCCATCAATCGCTCGGCGAAGATGACCGCTTCCTTGTCTTTCAGAGTGGCGCCGAAGGCGTGAATCCGCTCGCTGATCTCGTGCCGAAACTCGGCATCCGCGACTTGCGTATCGGGCCCGGCGATGGTGCCTGGCAGGACGTCGAGCAAGCTGCCGCCATCGTCAGCGCTCGGCTGGTCGATCGACAAATCGCTCGACCCCAGGCGCTGCTCCATCTCGACGACTTCCGACTCCTTCACGTCGAGGCGCTGCGCGATCAACTTCGGCGCCGGCCTGATGCCTTCGCGCTCCAGGCGCTCCTTCTCCTTCTGCAGGTTGAAGAACAGCTTGCGTTGCGCCTGGGTGGTGCCGAGCTTCACCACCCGCCAGTTGTTGATCAGATAGCGAATGATGTAGGCGCGCACCCACCACACGGCGTAGGACGGAAAGCGAATGCCGCGGTACGGGTCGAACTTCTTCACCGCCTCCATGAGGCCGATGTTGCCCTCTTGCACGAGGTCCAAGAGGTTGCGCGTCGCGCGCTGATACTCGCGGGCGATCATCACCACCAGGCGCAGATTGCCGGTGATGAGCTTGTACGCCGCGTCGACGTCGGCGTGCTCGCGATAGCGAATGGCGAGCGCCTTTTCCTCCTCGCGCGTCAGCAGCGGATAGCGCCGGATCTCCGCCAGATAGCGCTGCAAGGGGTCGAACGGCACCAGGGCGCGCGCCTTGTCCTCCTCCGGCTCGCTGAGCTCCGGCTCGACCACCGTGGGTTCGCTGGCCGACTCTCCTTCCGTCTCGGCCAATGGCGGCAGCTCGCCGACGAGGCCTGCTTCGCCCTCGCCTTCGTCTTCCTCCGGCTCGGCGTCCGCCTGACCGAGGCCGCGAACCGGCTCGCCGATCGCGTCGGCCGTGGGAGCGGCAGGCGGCGCTTTAGCCCGACGGCCGCGCGCTGGGTGACGCGCCACGATCGGCCCCTCACCGCGCCATGCGCTGGCGGAGCTCGTCCACCACGGCGCGCAGAATCTCGTCGAATTGGCGCTGGCGCGAGGACAGGTCGTCGCGCAGGTGGAGGATCACCTCGACCCCGGGCAAGTTGACGTCGAGCTCGCGCATCAGGAAGGCGATGAAGCGCAAGCGCTCGGCGTGCTCGAGCGAGATCACCGCTTCCGCCTCGCTGCTCTGCTTGATCTCGACCAAGCCCTCGTCGCACACCACCCGCAGCCAGTGCTCGTCGATCGCCAGGCGCTCGCACACCTCGGTCACGCGCAGGTATCGCAGCGTCATGGCTCGAGCCTCCAGTCCTGACGCGGCAGGCGGCGGTAGGCTGCTTCGAGCGCCTTCGCCGCCTCGCTGGCGGTACCCGACACCTCGTCGGGGACCTGGACCACCAGGCGCAAGTACAGATCGCCGCGCTCGCTAGCGCGCCGCCCCGGCACCCCGTGTCCCTTGACGCGCAGTTGGCGGCCGGCCTGGCTCGCCGCCGGCACCTTGACTCGCACCGGACCGTCGGGCGTCGGCACGTCGATCGTCGCTCCCAGCATGGCCTCGGCGACGGTCAGGGGGAGGTCCATGTACAGATCATCGCCGCGCCGTTCCAGCAGCGCATGCGGCCGCACGGTGATGCGGATGTAGAGATCGCCGGGTGACGCCCCGCCGCGCCCGGGTCCGCCCTTGCCGGCGACGCGAACCCGCGAGCCGGTGTCGACACCGGCTGGAATGTGGACCGTGAGGCGCTCGCTGGCCCGGCGCACGCCCCGCCCCTCGCACGCCTGGCACGGCCGCATGGAGACGCGACCGCGCCCGCCGCAGCGGCCGCACAGGCGGGTGAACGACATCGGCCCCTTGCCCATCTGCACCCGGCCGGCGCCGTGGCATTCCGGACATGGCGTGGCACTGCCCGGATCGCCGCCGCTGCCCGTACAGGTGGCGCACGGCTCCTCGCGCTCGATGCTCAAGGACGTCGAAAGCCCGCGCACGGCGTCGAGCAGGTCGATCGTCAGCTCGGTCTCGGCGTCGGCGCCGTCGCGCACTGTCTCGGCCCCGCGGCCGGTGAAGATATCGCCGAAGAGGTCCTCGAAAGAGCTGTAGCCGCCGAAGCCGGCAGCGCTGCTGCCCGCGCCCTGAAAATCACTGGCGCGCTCGCGCCAGGCGCGCGCTTGCTGCGCGTCGAAGCCGGATTGGATCCCGGCCCGACCAAATTCGTCGTAGAGCTTGCGCTTCTCCGGATCGCCGAGAACGTCGTGCGCCTCGGAGATGGCCTTGAAGCGCTCCTCGGCCTCGCGGTTGCCCGGGTTGAGGTCGGGATGGTGCTGGCGCGCCAGCTTGCGATAGGCTTTCTTGATCGCGTCCGTCGACGCCGAGCGCGGCACGCCGAGGACCGCGTAGAGATCTGTCTCGGTCATCGCGGCCCACCCGCCGCGTCAGCGGCAAGCGCTCACTGCTCGGGGTACTCCAGCTCGACCTCGCCGGCGGCGACCTCGCGCAATGCCGTCACGACCTCCTTGTTGTCGCTCTCGACCAGCGGTCGTGCCCCCTTCAGCAACTGTTTCGCACGGCGCGCCGCGAGCAACACGAGCTCAAAGCGATTCGGAACTTTTTCCAAGCAATCTTCGACAGTTATGCGGGCCATCTTCAGTTCCCCTCTTCAGCCGTCCATGCTTAGCCGAAAACCGCTGTCAGGCAAACCCCGGCCCGGGGCCGGTGGCGTCCGGACGTTTGCCCGAGGACCCGCAGGCGTCAGTTTGCCGCCGGGGTGCGCAGGGCGAGGAAGAACTCGCGATTGCCTTTGGGGCCGAGGAGGGGCGACGGGCACTCACCGGTCACGCTCAGGCGCAAGGTCTCGGCGCAGGCGCGCACCCGCGCCACCGCGGCGACATGCAGGGCGGGATCACGCACCACGCCGCCGCGGCTGACCTGCCCCTTGCCGACCTCGAATTGCGGCTTCACCAGCGCCACGATCGGCCGGTCACTGGCGAGCAGCTCGATCAGCGTGGGCAACACCAGGGTGAGCGAAATGAAGGACACGTCGACAACCGCTAGATCGGGTGCCGCCGGCAGACGGGCGGGGTCGAGGTGGCGGACATTGCACCGCTCGATGACCGTGACGCGCGGATCGGTGCGCAGCGACCAGGCCAGCTGCCCGTAGCCGACGTCGACCGCGATCACCGCGCGCGCGCCGCGCTGCAGCACGCAATCGGTGAAACCGCCGGTCGAGGCGCCGACATCGAGCACGAGCTGGCCCGCGACCGAGATGTCCAGCGCGTCGAGCGCTCCGGCGAGCTTGAGCCCGCCGCGACTGACGTACGGAATGTCGGCTTCACTGACCGCCAGGTGGGCGTCGACGTCCACCAGCGTGCCGGGCTTGTCGACGATCAGGTCCCCGACGCGAACGGCCCGCGCCATGATCAGCCGCTGGGCCCGGTCGCGGCTGGTGACGAACCCACCCGCGACGAGGAGCTTGTCGAGGCGCTCGCGGGACACGGGTCAGGCGCCGACGGCGCGCTCGACGACGAAGCGCGCCAGGGCGCGCAGGGGCTCGGCCGCGTCACCGAAGGTGGTCAGCGCGTCGAGCGCCTGGTCGCGCAACTGGCGCGCCCGTTCTTTCGCCGCCGGCAGACCGAGCACGGCGGGGAACGTCGCCTTGTGGCGATCCTGATCGCGGCCCTGCACCTTGCCGGTCTGCTCGCGCGAACCGATCGCGTCCAAAATGTCGTCCGCGACCTGAAAGGCCAGACCCAGACACTCGCCATAGCGCGTCAACCGCTTGAGCGGGCGCGCGCCGGCCCCGCCGACCTGCGCCCCGGCGCGCGTCGCCGCCCGGATCAAGGCACCGGTCTTGCACCGGTGGATGAACTCGACCGTCGCCAGGTCGACCGCTCGCCCCTCGGCGGCAAGGTCGGCCGCTTGGCCGCCGACCATGCCGCGGGCCCCGGCCGCCTCGGCGATCTCGCGCGCCGCCAGCAGCAGCGGGCGCGGCCGCCGCGATGCGACCGCGGCCCGCGCCAGTACGGCGAAGGCCTCCGTCAGCAGGGCATCGCCGGCGAGGATCGCGACGCCCTCCCCGAAGGCGACATGCGTCGTCGGCCGCCCGCGGC